>NZ_JBNYXZ010000009.1:0-271607 GCF_051380935.1 Janthinobacterium algoris
GACGTTGATAGGCTGGGTGTGGAAGTGCAGTAATGCATTAAGCTAACCAGTACTAATTGCCCGTACGGCTTGTCCCTATAACCTTAGCAGGTACAGAGGATGAGAAAGTACATGTTGTGTGTTGTTGATAACGCAGTCATTACCCAAGTAACATCTCAGTAAATAATCGACACTTCTTCCAGATTCATGGCCTTGTTGCTCCACCGAGAACAAGCGTCAGTACAAGTTATGCCTGATGACCATAGCAAGTTGGTCCCACCCCTTCCCATCCCGAACAGGACCGTGAAACAACTTTGCGCCGATGATAGTGCTGCAACCAGTGTGAAAGTAGGTTATCGTCAGGCTTGTTATTCGCAGTAGAGAAAAACCCGATCAGAAATGGTCGGGTTTTTTTTAGTCTGGTGGTTTATTCACTATAAAAGCGCCATTTTTAGTCCCATCTTCAGGCAAATTCCTATATAATTCGCCTCCTCAGATCAGATGGTTTGCTGCCCCGTTGGGAGCAGGCTGTTGAAAAAGTTATGCCTGATGACCATAGCAAGTTGGTCCCACACCTTCCCATCCCGAACAGGACCGTGAAACAACTCTGCGCCGATGATAGTGCTGCAACCAGTGTGAAAGTAGGTTATCGTCAGGCTTGTTATATAAAAAAACCCCGCGTGTGCGGGGTTTTTTTTCGTCTGCAGCATTCATCGGACTAGATTCCCCAGGTGATGCTTTCACCTTCCGCCTTGGCCGCGCGCAGCATTTCCATCAGTGGGTAGGCGCGCTGCGAAAAATGCACTTTCTGCGCGCGCGCATGGGTGCCTGTTTCGCCATCTTCCAGAGTTTCCGGCGTATGCGCATCGTGTTCGATGTCATTTTCCGGATGTAATTTACTTTCCGTGACTTCTTTTTCCAGCAAGGCCAGGGCATCGCCTGCTTCCGCTGGCGTGATGACGCCGCGCGTGGGGTTCTTGTGCAGGATGTCGAGGATACGCTGGGCATGTTCCTGGTACATCAGCACTTCAGGGGAAGATTTGGATTTGAATGAGATCAACATAGGCGCTTTCTGAAACTTGTCATTAGTGTCGAAACAATATCACGACTTGGGTGTCGCACAGGCCGTCCGATTACCCGGATTGCATATTTGCAAGCTGGATACTGTCAATTGTTGGACAACACACGTATTTACAAGGGCATGCTGACCGTGAAAACACCCGTTTAAGCGATCATTAAGTTTTAATCCAGTTTGACTGAATCCATGAAAGTATCGATGGTGTCACGTGACAGCTTGCTTTCTTCACCGAGAATGATGACCTGGAAGATGCGTTTGTCCTGCGCCACAAAACGCCCGACCAGCAAGACGGGTTTGCCTTGCTGTGTGCCAGTCGCTTCGACGCTCAGCGAACTGCGTTGATGGCTGCCGGCCGCTGTGCTGCTGGCAGCCGAGGCCAGTTTTTCGCTGCGCACGACGCCATTGATATTTTTCAACAGGGCAGTCTGCATGGCGGGCAGGGCCGCTTGCGCCTGTTCTGGGCTGTCGAGTACGGCGCTGCCGATGGCGAAGGTATTGCCATCAACCTCGCTGGCTGTCATGGTCAGGCTGACTTTCTTGCCATCCAGATCGATTTCGCGTGTCAGCACGGCCGGCTTGCCTGGAAACAGGGCCGTGAACTGGGCGTCGGGGCTGCGATAGTCGCGCCAGTCGAATTTTGGACTGCAGGCGGAGAGCGTGCAAGCTGTTGCGAGCGCGGCCAGGAAGAGGGAGAGTGATGTTTTTTTCATCAGCAGATGGTAGCAGCGCCGCCAGTCACGCGCAATCGCGCACGTGTGGCGGTCACTGGCCGCCTTATATCTCGCGCAGTACGCGCCGGTACTGGATCGCTTCGGCGACATGCGGCGGCGTGATGGCGGAGCTGTCCGCCAGATCCGCGATGCTGCGCGCCACGCGCAGAACCCGGTGGTAGGTGCGGGCCGACCAGTGCAGGCGCGTCATGGCGCCATGCAACAACAGTTCGCCATGTGGCTCCAGGCGACAATGCTGTTCAATTTCCATGTTGCTCAGGCGCTGGTTTGATTTTCCCTGGCGTGCCAGTTGCAAGGCAAAGGCTGCGGCGACCCGGGAGGCGATGGCTTGCGTACTTTCGCCGGCGCCTGCATGTCGCCCCAGCGCCGCCGGCGGCATGGCGGCAACTTCAATTTGCAGGTCGATACGGTCGAGCAGCGGGCCGGACAGGCGACTGTGATAGCGCAGCACGGCGTCGGGCGTGCAGCGGCAACGGCCAGAAGCGTGGCCCAGATAGCCGCACGGGCAGGGATTCATGGCGGCGATCAATTGAAAGCGGGCAGGAAATTCGGCCTGGCGGGCCGCGCGCGAAATGCTGATGACGCCCGATTCCATGGGTTGGCGCAGCACATCGAGCACCCGGCGCTGGAATTCGGCGATTTCATCGAGAAACAGCACGCCGCAGTGGGCCAGTGAGATTTCTCCCGGGCGCGGCAGGTTGCCGCCGCCCACCAGGGCCACGCCGGACGCCGTCTGGTGCGGGGCACGATAGGGACGACGTTTCCAGTGTTCCACCTTGAAGTGGCCGCCCAGCGAATGAACTGCGGCCGATTCCAGTGCCTCTTCATCGCTCATGGGGGGCAGCACGCCGGGGAAGCGGCTGGCCAACATGGTCTTGCCCGCGCCCGGCGGTCCCACCATCAAGATGTTATGGCCGCCCGCGGCCGCCACTTCCAGTGCGCGTCGCGCTTGCAACTGCCCCTGCACATCGGCAAAGTCGGGATACGCAAAAGCGTGCGCTGCCAGTAGGGGGTGATGGCGCTGCAGCGCGTTCTGGCTGGCGGGCGCGGCAAAATGCGCGCAAACTTCAAGCAGGCTGTGGGCGGGATAGATGCAGGCATCGCTGACCAGCGCCGCTTCGTCCGCGTTCGCTTGCGGCAGGATGAAGGCGCGTGGCGCGCCCGATTGACTGCGCTGCATGGCAAAGGTCATGGCCAGGGCGCCGCGGATGGGGCGCAACTGGCCCGAAAGCGACAGTTCGCCTGCAAATTCGTAGTGCTGCAGTTGGTCGCCCGGCAACTGGCCGGAGGCGGCCAGGATGCCCAGCGCAATCGGCAAGTCGAAGCGGCCTGATTCCTTGGGCAAGTCTGCCGGCGCCAGATTGGCCGTGATGCGCCGCGCCGGCATGTCAAAGCCGCAGTTTTGCAACGCGGCCCGAACGCGGTCGCGCGATTCCTTCACTTCCGTATCCGGCAGGCCGACAATGGTAAAGGACGGCAAGCCATTGGCAAGGTGAACTTCGACACTTACCTCGGGCGCCTCCATGCCGGCCAGGGCGCGGCTTTTCAGGACGGCCAGACTCATCAGACTCCCCTGTGGCGCGGGCGCGGGCAAGATCAGTCTAGCGCTTGCAACGCCATCAGGCTTGATGTATGCCAGCAAGGCCGTCAATAACGGGGCCTTGCCGGCCGCACCTTACGCCTTGGACTCGTTCAGGCGCGTTTCCAGTTCGATCAGGCGTAATTCCAGTGCGTCCAGTTTGGCGCGGGTCTTGGCCAGCACTTGCGCCTGGATATCGAATTCCTCGCGCGTGACGAGATCGAGGCGGGCGAAGCCCTGGGTCATCATCGATTTCACATTTTTCTCGATATCCTTGGCCGGCGAGTTTTCGATGGCTTGATGGATCTTGCCTTGCAAGTCGTTAAAGAATGTATTCATGTCCATGGTCAGTCCTTTTATGGTGCGGCCTGTGCATCGCACCATTGCGGTGCACAGCGGCGTTAATCTGGTGCGAAACTGGGCGGTTCATTGTGCTTCAGCAGTCCGTATCCGCATTCCTGGCGGTGTGCAGGGTATGTGTGGACGGAAATGCACCTGTCAAGGTGGCAAGCGAGCTGGCACGTATTCTGCTAAAGAAATGATGAACGCTTTGTGATCTCCAGCCAAGATTTTAAACCTCAACCGCTTTAAAAGTTCAATAAAAGGGAATCGCCATGAAGAATCTGTCCAAGAACATGACTTTAGTAGCTGCGTTGACGCTGGCCATGACCGCCTTGTGCGGTAGCGTCATGGCCCAGGATGCATTGGCGGTGCCTGCTGCAGCCGAAGCCGTACCTGATAACGTGGTGAGCTACAACGTGGCGCTGACCAGCGACTACCGTTACCGCGGCATCTCGCAAAGCCGCTTGAAACCGGCCATCAGCGGTGGTGCCGACTATACCCATAACCCAACGGGCCTGTATGTGGGCACCTGGCTGTCGAGCATCAAATGGATCAAGGACGGCGGCGGCGATACCAATCTGGAATGGGATATCTACGGCGGCAAGCGTGGCGAGATCAGCAAGGATTTTACCTATGACGTGGGCGGTCTGTACTATTTCTATCCTTCGAATGGACTGAGCACCAATGCCAACACTTTCGAGCTGTACGGCCAGCTCGGCTACGGCCCGTTGTATATCAAGTACTCGCATTCGACCACCAATCTGTTCGGCGTCGCCGACAGCAAGAATAGCGGCTATCTTGACGTGGGCGGCAACTTCGACCTGATTGACGGCTATATCATGAACGTGCACGTGGGCCGCCAGAAAGTCGAGCACAACGATTCCCTCAGCTATAACGATGTCAAGATCGGCGTGACCAAGGACTTTGGCGTGGCGACCGTTTCCCTGGCTGCCGTCAAGGCCAATATCGTATCACTGGCACCGAATGGCAAGAATCTGGCGAAATCCGGTCTCGTGCTGACCGTGTCCAAAACCTTTTAAGCGAGACTGCCATGAAAATGATTACTGCAATCATTAAACCGTTCAAACTGGACGAAGTACGCGAAGCTTTGTCGGCTATCAATGTGCAAGGCATTACCGTCACCGAAGTGAAAGGTTTCGGCCGCCAGAAAGGTCACACGGAACTGTACCGTGGCGCTGAGTATGTCGTCGATTTCTTGCCAAAGACCAAGATTGAAGCGGCCGTCGATGACGCCATTGTCGACCAGGCCATCGAAGCGATCGAAGGTGCCGCGCGTACCGGTAAAATCGGCGATGGCAAGATTTTCGTGTACAACCTGGAACAGGTTATCCGCATCCGTACCGGTGAAACCGGCAACGAAGCGCTCTAAGGGGAATATTGATGCATAAAAATATAACAAAATTGCTCGCCGGGATAGCCTGCCTGTGTGCGTTTGGCGTTGCCACGCCGAGCTTTGCCGATGCGCCCGCCAAGACGGAAGCGGCTACGACCACTGCCGTCGCCGTTCCCGCCGTGACGCCTGTTCCTGACGCCGCAGCACCGGCTGCTGCCGCTCCGGCCCCGGCCGCTGCCGTGCCAGCCGCCGCGCCCGTCGCCAACAAGGGCGACACCAGTTTCATGATGATCAGCACCTTGCTGGTGATCTTGATGACCATCCCCGGCCTGGCCCTGTTCTACGGCGGCCTGGTGCGCTCGAAGAATATGCTGTCGGTGCTGATGCAAGTGTTCATGGTGTTCGCGCTGGTTATCGTTCTGTGGTGCATCTACGGCTACTCGATCGCTTTCACGGAAAAAACCGCCTTCTTCGGTGGCTTCGACCGCCTGTTCCTGAACGGCATCTGGGATCCGGCCAAGGGTACGTTTGCCGCCGCCGCCACCTTCAGCAAGGGCGTCGTCATTCCCGAGTTCGTGTTTGTCGCTTTCCAGGGCACCTTTGCCGCCATCACCTGCGCACTGATTGTCGGCGCCTTTGCCGAGCGCGCCAAGTTTGCCGCCGTGCTGGCCTTCGTCGTGCTGTGGTTCACCTTCGCCTACCTGCCAGCGGCCCACATGGTCTGGTTCTGGACCGGCCCTGACCTGATCACCAATGCCACCACCTCGGCCAGCGAAGCGCTTAAAGCGGGCTGGATCTGGCAAAAAGGCGCGCTGGACTTCGCCGGCGGCACCGTGGTGCACATCAATGCCGCCGTCGCCGGCCTGGTGGGCGCGATCATGATCGGCAAACGCGTCGGCTACGGCCGTGAATCGATGGCACCGCACTCGCTGACGATGACCATGATCGGCGCTTCCCTGTTGTGGGTGGGCTGGTTCGGTTTCAATGCCGGTTCCTCGCTGGAAGCGGGCGACGTGGCTGCCCTGGCCTTCGTCAACACGCTGCTGGCCACCGCTGCCGCCACCCTGTCGTGGGTATTCGGCGAGTGGATCAGCAAAGGCAAGCCATCCATGCTCGGTGGCGCATCGGGCGCCGTTGCCGGCCTGGTGGCAATCACCCCGGCGGCCGGCTTTGTCGGTCCGATGGGTGGCCTGGTCATCGGCTTGCTGGCCGGTGTCGTCTGCCTGTGGGGCGTGAATGGCCTGAAACGCCTGATCGGCGCCGATGATTCGCTCGACGTGTTCGGCGTGCATGGCGTGGGCGGCATCCTCGGTGCTTTGCTGACGGGTGTCTTTGCTGCACCACAACTGGGCGGTCAAGGCATCTTCGACTATGTCACCAACAAGATGTCGGCTGACCCATACTCCATCGGACACCAGGTATGGGTGCAGACGCAAGCGGTCGGCACCACCATCATCTGGTCGGCCGTGGTCTCCGTCATCGCCTATAAACTGGTCGACATCGTCATCGGCCTGCGCGTACCGGAAGAAGAAGAGCGCGAAGGCCTCGATATCACCAGCCATGGCGAGCAGGCATATCATGGTTAAATGATCATTATCTGGCATGCCAGCGCCGAGGCGCGGCATGCCTGGCTTGAAGAGGCGCCTCATTGAGGTGCCTTTTTTTCGTTGTGGGAATGGAAAAGGTCTTTAAAACAAGGCTTTTGCCCCGATTTGGGGTACTTACACGGTAATATAGTCGGCAGTTCTGTGTGCTTTTTTGAATACTGCACATAATTTAAGGATGTAACTATGGTTCCCCATCTCGTCACGGCCCTGACCGGACCGCTGCTCGACCTCGAAAAAAAGATTCTGGCCGCGACGCCGGCCATTGAGCGCTGGTTTCGTATGGAGTGGCAAGAGCACACGCCGCCCTTCTATTGCTCGGTAGACTTGCGCAATGCGGGTTACAAGCTGGCGCCAGTCGATACCAATTTGTTCCCTGGCGGTTTTCATAACCTGGCCACGGAAATGCTGCCCTTGTCCGTGCAGGCGGCCATGGCCGCCATCGACAAGTATTGTCCGGACGCCCGCAACCTGCTGATGGTGCCGGAATTGCACAACACCACGCCGCAATACCTGCAAAATGTGGCGCGATTGATGCAGATCTTCCGCCAGACGGGGCTGCACGTACGCCTGGGCTCGTGGTCGCCCGAGATCACCCAGCCGACACCGTTGGTGTTGCCAGATGGCAACATGCTCGTCATCGAGCCCCTCGTGCGCCTGAACAACGGCCGCCGCCTGGGCTTGAAGGATTTCGATCCGTGCACGATCTTGCTGAACAACGACTTGTCGGACGGTATCCCCGATATCTTGCAAAATATTCATGAACAAAGCTTGCTGCCGCCTCTGCACGCGGGCTGGGCCTTGCGCCGCAAGAGCAACCACTACGCGGCTTACGATGAGGTAGTGAAAAAATTCGGCAAGATGATCGATGTCGATCCATGGATGCTCAACCCCTTCCACGCCAAGTGCAGCGACGTCAACTTCCAGGAAGGCGAGGGCGAAGATGCGCTGGCCGCCAGCGTCGACGTGTTGCTGGCCAAGATCCGCAAGAAATACAAGGAATACGGCATCAAGGAAAAGCCGTTTGTCATCGTCAAGCCCGATGCTGGCACGTATGGCACGGGCATCATGACAGTGCGCGACGCCAGCGAAGTGCGCGACCTGTCGCGCAAGCAGCGCGACAAGATGTCCATCGTCAAGGATGGCAAGGTCGTCACCGACGTGATCATCCAGGAAGGCGTGCCCACGTTCGAAAGCATCAAGGATGCGGTAGCCGAACCTGTCGTCTACATGATCGATCGGTATGTGGTGGGCGGCTTCTATCGTGTGCACGCAGAGCGGGGCGTGGATCAGAATCTGAACGCGCCCGGCTCGCAGTATGTGCCGCTGGCGTTTGCCCAGCAGCATGCCGTGCCGGACTTGAAGGCCAAGCCGGGCACTGCCGCGCCGAACCGCTTCTATGTGTATGGCGTAGTGGCGCGCCTGGCCTTGCTGGCCGCGTCGCTGGAAATGGAGCGCACGGACCCGAATCCCGAGGTGTATTGATTCATAAGGAGACTTGCCAGGCGCGGTGACTACCGTGCCTGGCGATCTCGGCTAGAATCAAGCATTCCTTATCCAGGCTCCCCGATTGGACGCACCATGAAAATTGCATTCCTTGCCGACCCGTTGGCAGGCTTCAAGACTTACAAAGATTCCACCTTCGCCATGATGCGCGAGGCGGCAAAACGCGGTCACACCGTCTACGCCTTCGAGCAGAAGGACATGGCGTTGGAAGAGGGCATCGTCACGGCACTGGTACAGCACATCGAGCTGACCGGCGACGAGCACGACTGGTACAAGGTGATATCCACCGAGGAAGTACGCCTGTCATCACTGGACGCCATCATCGAGCGCAAGGACCCGCCGTTCGACATGGAATACGTGTATGGCACGTATTTGCTGGAGCTGGCGGAAAAGCAGGGCGCCTGCGTCTTCAACAAACCGTCCGCCATCCGCGACAACAATGAAAAGCTGGCCATTGCCCAGTTTTCCGAATTCACCTCGCCCACCCTGGTGACGTCGAACGAAGCGCGCCTGCGCGCCTTCCACGCCAAGCACCAGGACGTCATCTTCAAGCCGCTCGACGGCATGGGCGGCACAGGCATCTTCCGCGTCAAGGCCGATGGCCTGAATCTGGGCGCCATCATCGAGACCTTGAGCGAGAATGGCGCGCAAACCATCATGGCGCAGCGTTTTATCCCCGACATCGACAAGGGCGACAAGCGCATCCTCGTCATCGGCGGCAAGCCGGTGCCGTTTGCGCTGGCACGCATCCCGCAGGCGGGCGAAGTGCGCGGCAACTTGGCCGCCGGCGGCACGGGCGTGGCGCAGCCCTTGACGGCGCGCGACCTGGAAATCGCTGAAAAACTGGGCCCGATCCTGGCCGCGCGTGGTCTGATGCTGGTAGGATTGGACGTGATCGGCGACTATCTGACGGAAGTCAATGTCACCAGCCCGACCTGCTTCCAGGAAATCATGCAGCAGACGGGGTTTGACGTGGCTGCCATGTTTGTCGACGCCGTCGAGCATGGCGTTGCGCAAGCGCAGCAACGCCAGAAGGTGAAATGACTATGGTAGGGATTTTGCTTATGACACACGCACCGCTGGGACAGGCGTTCATCGCCGCCTGCGCGCATGTGTTTCGGGGGCCAACGGAACGTTTTGAAGCCATCGATGTCGTCGCCGACCAGGACCTGGCGGAAGTGCAGAAGCTGGCGTCTGACGCCATCTGCCGCCTCGACGAAGGCTCCGGCGTGTTGGTGATTACCGACGTGAAGGGCGGCACGCCGTCGAACTGCTGCAACAAGCTGGCCGATGCGGGCCGGGTGGAAGTCATCGCCGGCATCAGCCTGCCGATGCTGCTGCGCGCCATCACGTATCGCCGCGATACGCTTGACGTGGTGGTGGAGATGGCGCTGGCCGGTGCGCAAAGCGGCGCCGTGCGCGTCGATAACCGCATTCGTGTGGGCGAATAAGGAAGTGCATGGCCGCCGCCCTGAAGGCGGCGGGTTTTATAGGCCAAGATTGTCATCAGCGTAGTGCATTCAGGGATAGAGACCATACAAAAATGATTCAAAGAGAACTCGAAATCATCAACAAGCTGGGACTGCACGCACGCGCCTCCGCCAAATTTACCCAGCTCGCCGCCAAGTTCAAGAGCGATGTCTGGCTGACCCGCAACGCGCGCCGCATTAACGCCAAGTCCATCATGGGCGTAATGATGCTGGCCGCCGGCAAGGGCGCGAAAGTGACCCTGGAAGCCGAGGGCGATGATGAGCAGGCATGTGTCGATGCGCTCACCGCCCTGATTAATGACAGGTTTGGCGAAGGCGAGTAATGCTCGCCGAACGCAGCCGCAGCCGTATTTCGACAGGTCACCCCATGGCATCTTTCACGCTCCACGGCATCCCGGTCTCCCGCGGCATCGCCATTGGCCGCGCGCATCTGCTGGCGCCGGCCGCCCTTGACGTCAAACATTACCTGGTCGCCCAGGAGCAGATCGAAGCCGAAGTCCAGCGCTTGCAAAACGCCATCGCCGCGGTCCACAAAGAGCTGCAAACCCTGTGGAACGAGCTGCCGAAAGATGCGCCCACCGAGCTGGGTGCGTTCATCGACGTGCATGCGCTGATCCTGTCGGACCCGCTGATCGCCGAAGCGCCGCTCGACATCATTCGTTCGCGCCACTACAACGCCGAATGGGCGCTGCTGACGCAAATCGATGAATTGTCGGCGCAGTTCGACGAAATCGAAGACCCGTATCTGCGCGAGCGCAAGGCCGATATCCAGCAAGTGGCCGAACGCGTGCTGAAGGTCTTGCTGGGCACCGAACAGCTGCTGCCCAAGGCGGCCGCCGAAGATGAATTGCTGGCGCAAATGATCGTTGTCGCTCACGATATTTCGCCGGCCGACATGCTGCAGTTCCGCGACCGTTCCTTCATCGGCTTCATTACCGACGTGGGCGGACAGAACTCTCACACGGCCATCGTCGCGCGCAGCCTGGATATCCCGGCCGCCGTCGGCATGTCGCAGGCGTCGATGCTGATCGAGCAGGACGACTGGCTGATCATCGACGGCGACGCTGGCGTCGTCATCGCCAACCCCAGCGCGCTGGTGCTGGAGCAGTACCGCGAGCGCCAAGTGGCCATGCAGCGCGCGCGCAAGAAGCTGGGCAAGCTGAAAAAGACGCCGGCCGTCACCCGATGCGGCACCCCCGTTACCCTGCTGGCCAATATCGAATTGCCCGAAGATTGCGCGTTTGCGCTGGAATCGGGCGCCAGCGGCGTGGGCCTGTTCCGCTCCGAATTCCTGTTCATGGGCCGCGCCCACAAGATTCCTACCGAGGACGAGCAATTCGAGGCCTACCGCAACACGGTGCAGTCGATGAAAGGGCGCGTGGTGACCATCCGCACGCTCGACATCGGCGCCGACAAGCCGCTCGACCAGTCCGACCATACGGCCTTGAATCCCGCCCTGGGCTTGCGCGCCATCCGTTACTGTCTGGCCGAGCCGCAGCTATTCCTGACGCAGCTGCGCGCGATTCTGCGTGCCTCGGCTTTCGGCAAGGTGCGCATTCTGATCCCGATGCTGGCGCATGCCTTCGAGATCGACCAGTCGCTGGCCATGATAGAGCAGGCCAAGGCCAGCCTGCGCGAGGAGGGCGTCAAGTTCGACGACGCCGTCGAAGTGGGCGCCATGATCGAGATTCCTGCTGCGGCGCTGGCCCTGCCCATGTTCGTCAAGCGCATGGATTTCCTGTCGATCGGCACGAATGACCTGATCCAGTACACCCTGGCCATCGACCGCGTCGACTACGAGGTGGCGCATTTGTACAATCCGCTGCACCCGGCCGTACTGCAACTGATCTCCATGACGATTACCGCCGGCCACAAGGCGGGCATCGACGTGGCCGTCTGCGGCGAAATGGCGGGCGACGTAAAGCTCACGCGTCTGCTGCTGGGCATGGGACTGCGCGAGTTTTCCATGCATCCGGCCCAGTTGTTGGCGGTCAAGCAAGAGATCCTCAACAGCGACCTGGGCCTGATCGCACCACAAATGCGCAAAATTATGCGTTCCATGGAACCAAATGTGATCGCGGAAGCAGTACAACAGTTGCAGCTCATGTAAACTGTCGCGTTATCAGCACCAGAAGACATCGCGCGCGGCAAGATGTCTCCTGGTGTTAAAGTTGCAGAACCTATCATCGCGGTGCTGCATCGACCATGGCCCGCGGGGCCACCCCCTTTATAAACCGACACACATGTCATCCATTGGAATTGTTTCGCCGCAAACCATGTATTTTGCGCAACCCCTGCAGCTGCAAAGCGGAGCATCGCTGCGGGACTATATGTTGATGTATGAAACCTACGGCACCCTGAACGCCGACAAATCGAACGCGGTGCTGGTCTGCCACGCCTTGAATGCCTCGCATCACGTGGCCGGCGTGTATGCCGACGAGCCGAAGAGCACGGGCTGGTGGGACAATATGGTCGGTCCCGGCAAGCCGCTCGACACGGACAAATTCTTCGTCATCGGCGTCAACAACCTTGGCTCCTGCTTCGGCTCGACGGGCCCCATGCACATCAATCCCGCCACCGGCAAGCCGTATGGCGCTTCTTTCCCCGTCGTCACGGTGGAAGACTGGGTCAGCGCGCAGGCGCGCCTGGCCGATGAACTGGGCATTCGCCAGTTCGCCGCCGTGATGGGCGGCTCCCTGGGCGGCATGCAGGCATTGGCGTGGAGCATCATGTTCCCCGAGCGGCTGCGCCACTGCGTGGTGATCGCCTCGACGGCCAAACTGTCGGCGCAAAATATCGCCTTCAATGACGTGGCGCGCCAGGCCATCCTGTCCGACCCCGATTACCGGGGCGGCGATTTTTATGCGCATGGCGTGGTACCGAAGAACGGCTTGCGCGTGGCGCGCATGGTGGGCCACATCACGTATCTGTCGAACGATGACATGGCCGAGAAATTCGGCCGCAAGCTGCGCGACGCGGCGCAGACGGGCGATTACAAATTCGGCTTCGGCATCGATTTCGAGATCGAATCGTATTTGCGCTACCAGGGCGACAAGTTTTCCGAGTACTTTGACGCGAACACCTATCTGCTGATTACCAAGGCGCTCGACTACTTCGACCCGGCGCGCGCGCATGGCGGCGACTTGGCCAAGGCCCTGTCGGGCACCAAGGCCAAATTCTTCCTCGCCTCGTTTTCCACAGACTGGCGCTTCTCGCCCGAGCGCAGCCGCGAAATCGTCGAGGCGCTGGTGTGCAACCGCCGCCAGGTGACCTATGCGGAAATCGACGCGCCGCACGGCCACGACGCCTTCCTGCTGGAAGACCCGCGTTACATGAATATGGTGCGCGCCTATTATGGCCAGGTATGGAACGACATCGGGGCGGGCTTGCCCGCTTCTGCACAGCACACCGCCGTCCGCCATGGCGCGAAGGAGACCGCATGACTTTTGACGAATTGAGCGCGCTGCGCCCCGACCTGGCCTTCATCGCCCACTGGGTGCCGAATAACGCGCATGTGCTGGACGTGGGCTGCGGCGAAGGCGTGATGCTGCAGTACCTGCAAAGCGACAAGGAATGCAGCGGCTATGGCATCGAGATCGCCGACGACAAGGTGCTGGCCAGCACCCTGCGCGGCGTGAACGTGATCCAGCAAGACATGGAAAAAGGCCTGGCCATCTTTGGCGACAACAGTTTCGATACGGTGCTGTGCCTGTCGTCGCTGCAGATGATGAAGCAGGTCGAGCCGCTGCTGCGCGACATCGTGCGTGTGGGCGCCGAGGCCATCGTCTCATTCCCCAACTTCGCCTACTGGCCGCACCGCGTGGCATTGCTGAAAGGGCGCATGCCCGTGTCGAAATCGCTGCCGTACCAGTGGTACGACACGCCCAACGTGCGCTGCGCAACCATCAACGACTTCCGCGAGCTGGCCGAGGAATGCGGCCTGGAAGTGATCGAATGCGTGGCCCTGGCCGAAGGCAAGATGGTCTCCGTGCTGCCGAACCTGCGCGGCGACCTGGCCGTCTTCCGCCTGCGTAAAAAAGCGGTGCATTGATGACGACAAGCCCGGCGCCGGGATGGCGTTCCTATGCCAATGGCCGCATGCTGGCCGTGCTGGTGCTGGGCTTCAGTTCCGGCCTGCCGCTGTTCATCCTGTTGTATTTGTTGCAGGCTTGGCTGGCCAAGTCGGGCTTGAATGTGAAAGCGTTGGGGCTGTTCGCTCTGGTGCAGTTTCCGTATATCTGGAAATTCCTGTGGGCGCCCCTGATGGACCGCTACCGCGTCCTGGGACTGGGACGCCGGCGCGGCTGGATGGCGCTGACGCAAGTGGCACTGTTTTTTGCCATCGGCGGCATGGGCATGCTCGACCCGCTGACGCAGATCGGCCTGATCGCAGCCGCCGCCGGCGGCGTCGCCTTCCTGTCGGCCAGCCAGGACATCGTCATCGACGCCTACCGGCGCGAAATCCTTGCCGATAACGAGCAGGGACTGGGCGCCGCCGTCATCGTCAACGCGTATAAGGTGGCGGGCATGGTACCGGGTGCGCTGTCGCTGATCCTGGCCGACCGCATGCCATGGCAGCCCGTCTTCTGGATCACGGCTGCCTTCATGTTGCCGGGCTTGGTCTGCACCTTGCTGATCAGGGAGCCGACCGTGTATGGCTCGCCGCCGAAGACCATGCGCGAAGCGATCATCTTACCGTTCCAGGAATTCATCGCGCGTGATGGTTGGCGTAACGCAATGTGGATCCTCGCTTTCGTATTACTCTACAAAATCGGTGACAGCATGGCCACGGCGCTGGCGACGAAGTTTTATCTCGACCTGGGTTTTAGCATGACGCAGATCGGCCTGGCCGCCAATACCACGGGTTTCTGGGCCAGCCTGGCCGGCGGCGTGGTGGGCGGCATATGGATGCTCAAGCTGGGCATCAACCGGGGCCTGTGGGTGTTCGGCGCGCTGCAGGCCATCGCGATTCTCGGCTTTGCCTGGCTGGCGCAGGTGGGACCGAACACCATGCTATTGAGCGCCGTGATCGGTTTTGAAGCCTTCGCCAGCCTGGGCCTGGGTGCGGCCGCCTTTGTCGCGTTCCTGTCGCGCACCACGGACCCGCGCTACACGGCGACGCAATATGCACTGTTTTCCAGCCTGAGTGCCGTGCCGCGCACTCTGATCAACGCCTCGGTGGGTTTCCTGGTCGCCGAGCTGGGCTGGTTCTCGTTTTTCATCGTTTGCTTCTTCCTGGCCTTTCCGGCCATGATGATGCTGCCTAAAATCGCTCCATGGAGGTCTGCCAATGGCACCAATATCCCTTAAACGTTACACCGTCCTGGCCAGCCTGTGCGCAGCCACCGCGCTCGCGCCGATGTCAGTCTTCGCCCAGCAGGCGACGATACAGGATGGCATCAAGGTGCGCCCTTTGTCGACCACGCGCATCTTTGCCGGCGGTGCCGATTTCAATGCACAATCGAAGCAGCAATATACGCAGCTGGTCAACGAAGCGAAGGAAAAGAATGCGCTGGTGCCGGACAGCGATCCGCAGGTCAAGCGCCTGCGCGCCATCGCCCAACGCATCATCCCGTTCGCCACGCGCTGGAACGAGGCGGCGGCCAACTGGAACTGGCAGATCAACCTGCTCAACTCGGACGAGGTCAACGCTTTTTGCATGCCGGGTGGGCAGATCGCTTTTTACAGCGGCATTATCACCAAGCTGAACCTGACCGACGATGAAGTGGCCGTCGTCATGGGGCATGAAATTTCGCACGCCTTGCGCGAACACTCGCAGGCGCAGGCAGGCAAGGGCAACCTGGCCGCCGTTGGCGCCAAGCTGGCCGGCGCCGGCCTGTCGGCTTGGCTCGGTGTCGATCCGAACCTGACCAGCACCGCCACTAACATGGCAGCCAAGGGCGTGATGCTGAAATTCTCGCGCGACGATGAACGCGAAGCGGACTTGATCGGCATGGACCTGGCCGCGCGCGCCGGTTTCGATCCGCGCGCCGGCGTCATCCTGTGGCAGAAGATGGCGGCGGTGAGCGCGGGCGCGCCGCCGGAATTCCTCTCGACGCACCCATCGGGCAAGGACCGCATCTCGCAGATGAACAGCCATATGGCACAAGTGCTGCCGCTGTACGCGCGCAGCAAGGGCGTCAGCGTGGATGCCTTGCCGCCCTACCGCAGCAACGCCATCGCGCAGCGCTAGGATGTCTTCCCGTAGCGGCCCTGCGCCGCTGCCCCTGCGCGACGGCGTCGCGCCCAGCTATCTGTGGCTGCCGGAGGGGCAGTGGCCGGACATGCTGTCGTTTCTGCTCGAACGTTATCCGCAGATCAGCGCCGCGCAGTGGCAAGACCGCATGGCGCGCGGTGAAGTGGTCAACGGCGACGGCGCCGTGCTGGGACCGGACAGCGCATACCGGCGCGGCATGCGCATTTTTTACTACCGCGAGCTGGAGTGCGAAACGCCGATCCCCTTCCAGGAAGAGATCCTGTTTCAGGATGAACACCTGGTGGTGGTCGACAAGCCGCATTTTCTGCCCATGACGCCAGCCGGGCGCTTCGTGCAAGAGACCCTGCTGACGCGCCTGAAGAAGCAGCTCGATAGCGCCGACCTGACGCCTATCCACCGCCTTGACCGCGAGACGGCCGGCGTGGTGATTTTTTCGCGCCAGGTAGCCAGCCGTGGCGCCTACCAGTCGCTGTTCCAGCGCCGTGAAGTGCGCAAGACGTATGAGGCGCTGGCGCCGCGCCTCGATGGCCGCGATTTTCCATTTACCTACCGCAGCCGCATGGTCGAAGGCGCGCAGTTTTTTCTCATGCGCGAGGAAGCGGGGGAGCCGAATTCGGAAACCGTCATCGACATCATCGAAGAGCGCGGCGAGGTAAACCTGTACCGGCTGCAGCCACACACGGGGCGCAAGCACCAGCTGCGCGTGCATCTGGCGTCACTCGGTATCCCCATTGTCAACGATGCGTTTTATCCGCTGGCCCTGCCGTGCAAGGAAGACGACATGTCGCACCCGCTGCAGCTGCTGGCGCGGGCGATCGATTTCACGGACCCTTTGAGCGGCGAGCCGCGCCACTTTGAAAGCCGGCGCAGCCTGTAGCGGAGCTTACGCCTTGATGGTGTAATCGATGATCAAGGGCGCGTGGTCGGAAAAACGCTCGTCCTTGTAGACGTTGACCGTATGCGCCTGGGCTGCGATGCCGGGCGTGGCGACATGGTAGTCGATGCGCCAGCCCACGTTCTTCGCGTAGGCCTGGCCCCGGTTGCTCCACCAGGTGTACTGGTCTTCGCGCTTGTCCAGGCCGCGGTGCACGTCGACAAAGCCCACTTCGTCGAAGACGCGCGTCAGCCATGCGCGCTCTTCCGGCAGGAAGCCGGAATTTTTCTTGTTGCCCTTCCAGTTTTTCAGGTCGATTTCATGGTGGGCGATATTCCAGTCGCCGCAGATGATCACTTCGCGCCCTAACGCCTTCAATTCCAGCAGGTGCGGCAGGAACAGCTCCATGAAGCGGAACTTGGCTTCCTGGCGTTCCGGGCCGGACGAACCGGACGGGCAGTACACGGAAATGACGGACAGCTTGCCAAAATCACAGCGCACGTAGCGGCCTTCGGCATCGAATTCGGGGCTGCCGAAACCGATATGCACGGCGTCCGGCTCGACCTTGCTGTACACGCCCGTTCCCGAATACCCTTTTTTCTCGGCATAGTGAAAGTGGCCATGGTAGCCGTGCGGGTTGAGGAATTCGGGCGTCATGTCGGGCAACTGCGCCTTCAATTCCTGCACGCAGATGAAATCGGCCGTTTGCGTGCCCATCCAGTTGAAAAAGCCTTTTTTGGCGGCGGAACGGATGCCGTTCAGGTTGGCGGAGATAATTTTTGGCATAGAGTGAGAGTGAAAAGGGCGCTGGACGGGGCCGGCGGGCGCGGCATGGCGATTGTCTCGCCGCTGCGCGCGGATTAAAATACAGGCACTTTTAAAAAATGAGGCTAATGTGAATAATTTACGCCAGCAGTTTATCGCGTTTTCAGTATCCAAGGGAGTCTTGCGGTTTGGCGAGTTCACCACCAAGGCCGGGCGATCATCGCCATACTTCTTCAATGCGGGCCTGTTCCATGACGGCGCCACGCTGGCCGAGCTGGCGCAGTTCTACGCGCAGACCCTGCTCGACTCGGGCGTCGAATTCGACATGCTGTTTGGCCCCGCCTACAAGGGCATCACCCTGGCGTCGGCCACCGCCGTGGCGCTGGCAGGCAAGGGCCGCAACACCTCGTTCGCCTTCAACCGCAAGGAAGCCAAGGACCATGGCGAAGGCGGCACCATCGTCGGCGCCAAGCTGCATGGCAAAGTCGTCATCATTGACGATGTGATCTCGGCGGGCACCTCGGTGCGCGAATCGGTGGACATGATCCGTGCCGCTGGCGCCGAGCCATGCGCCGTGCTGATTGCCCTGGACCGCATGGAGCGTTCTGGCCCGGACGGCCAGCTGTCGCCAAGTTCGGCGGTGCAGGAAGTGTCGAAACAGTATGGCATTCCCGTCATCTCGATCGGCAACCTGGACGATTTGTTCGGTTACCTGAATGGCGCTGGCGCCGATCCGGAACTGCTGAAACATAAAGAGGCTGTTTCCGCGTACCGCACCCGCTACGGCATTTAAAGCGCCCATGGCGGCGTTGCAACGCGTTGCCGCACCGCGCCTTGCCCTGAGCACTTTAAGTCGCGCTACTTTCCTGCAGCGCCCGCAGCCGCGGGTCGCTGCAGGCGGCGCCGGCTTGCGGGTGGCATTGCAATAGCCGCCGCAACAGCGCGCCGCCGATGCCGCGCCGCCGGAACGGCGGTTTCACGAACAGCATGTTCACCGTCACCCCGTTCGCGCACTTGCTGATGTCTAGCATGGCCACTTGCTGGCCGTCGATCCACGCGCACAGCGCGCTGTCCCCTTGCCAATCGATGTGCATCATGCCAGCCATGGCTTGAGTGCCGCATGCAGGCCCAGGGCGAACAGGCCGACAAAAAAGCACCGCTTGAACACTTGTTGCGCGATGCGTCCGCGCAGCCATTGGCCGGCCAGCATGCCGGCCAGCGTCGGCAGCAGCGCATACGCGGAAGCGCCGGCCGCGCCGAGACTGAAGTCACCGTGCAAGGCCAGGCTGGCCGCCAGCGCCACGGTCGATGCGGTAAACGCCAGGCCCAGCGCCTGCACCAGTGCATCGCGCGCCAGGCCCAGTCCCTGCAGATACGGCACGGCGGGGATCACGAACACGCCGGTGGCGGCCGTCACCAGCCCCGTCGCGGCGCCCGCTAAGGGCCCCAGCCAGGTCTCGTGCCGCGCCGGCACCCGCAACTGCAGCGAGAATAGTCCCGCCAGCGCGTACAGCATCAGCGCCACGCCCAGCGCGACGACGGCCCAGGTGCCGCTGTCGCTCTGCAGCAGGGCGCCGCCCGCCAGGGTGCCCGCCATGATTGCCGCCAGCATGGGCCACAAACGCCGCAGCAGGAGCAGGGTGCGCAGGCCGGGGCCGGCCGCCAGCTGCCAGACATTCGTCACCATCGATGGCACGATCAGCAGGGCCGCCGCCTGCACGGGTGGCATGACAAGGCTGAGCGTGCCCATGGCCACCGTCGGCAAGCCCAGTCCGACTACGCCCTTGACGAAGCCAGCGATGAGGAAGCTGGCGCCGACGGCCAGCAGGAATGACGTCTCCATCTTTTTTATTCCGCAGTAATTTTGTGTGGATTCTGCGCTTGCCCGCGACTTTCGCCAAGGTGGATTATGTTGAGTCAGCCTAAGTGATAGCCGAAGGCTGATAAGATGGCGAAAAGGGGAGCTGCCATGCGCTTTGATCTGGTCGATTTGCAGCTGTTTGTCAACGTGGTGGAAGCGGGCAGCCTGACGGCGGGCGCCGCGCGCAGTCATCTGGCGCTGGCCTCAAGCAGTGCGCGCGTGCGCGGCATGGAAGAGATGCTGGGCATGCCCCTGCTGCTGCGCGGGCGGCGCGGCGTGGAACCGACCCCCGTGGGCCAGACTTTGCTGCATCACGCGCGCCTGGTGCTGCAGCAAATGGAGAAAATGCGCGGTGAGCTTGGTGAATTTGCGCGGGGTTTGAAAGGGCAGTTGCGGCTGCTGTGCAATACGGCGGCGCTCAGCGAGTTCCTGCCCGAGGCGCTGGGCGCTTTCCTCGACCGCCATCCGAATTTGACCATCGACCTGGAAGAGCGCCTCAGTTACGATATCGTCAAGGCCGTCTCGGAAGGGCTGGCCGACATGGGCATCGTCTCCGATTCGGTCGACATGCGCGGCTTGCAGACGTTTTTATTTCGCCCCGACCGGCTGGTGGTCATCGCCGCGGCCGACGGCGTGCATCACCGCGCGCTCGGACAGGATGGCGTCGTCGCGTTCTCCACGCTGCTGGATCACGATTTCATCGGCCTGGCCGACGACAGCGCGATGCAGCAGTACCTTGGCATGCATGCGGCGCGTCTGGGCCGTCCGTTGAAGGTGCGCGTGCGCTTGCGCAGTTTCGATGCCGTGTGCCGCATGGTGGCCAGTGGCGTGGGCATCAGTGTGGTGCCACTGGCGGCGGCCAGCCGCTGCCAGCAAACGATGGCGCTGCGCTGCCTGGAATTATCCGATCCCTGGTCGGTACGCAATCTAACGATCTGCGTGCGCCAGTTCAGTGAATTACCCCTGTATGCGCGCCAGTTGATCGATCATCTGAAAGCGTGACAGGGTATGACAGGAGCAGCGATGCGTTTTTCAGAAGACAAGATGGGCAGCCTGCAGTGCAGCGACCAGGTCGAGCGGCCCATCCACATCTGGCAGCCACAACACCCTCGCGCCGTGATCCTGGCGATCCACGGCGGCATGGCGCATGCGGGCGACTATGTCACGCCAGCGCTGTACTTCCGCCAGCACGGCATCGCCACCGTCAGCTTCGACATGGTGGGCCACGATGGCAAGCGCAAGGTTGATATACCTTCGTTCGAGGCCTTCCTCGACGACGAGGAGCGGTTCCTCGCCTGGGTCAAGCAGACGTATCCGGGCTTGCCGATTTTCGTCATGGGCCATTCCATGGGCGGCCTGATTGCCACCCACCTGGGGCTGCGCCGTTTCGCGGGCGATCCGGCCATCCGGGGCTTCATCATCTCGTCGCCGTATTACGTGAATGCGATTCCCGTGCCGAAGGTGCTGCAGATGCTGTCTGGCTGGCTGGCCAGGCGCTACCCCACGATGAAGGTACCGCTGGGGAATCTGACCATGCTGCTGACGCACGATCAAACCATCACCGCGCGCCATTTCCAGGACGAGCGCGACGGCATCCGCGCCAGTGCGGCGTCGGTGCGCTTTGCCCATGCCTTGACGTCGGCGCAAAAGGAACTGGCGGGCGGCTTGTCGGATTGGCGCTTCCCCCTGTTCGCCGTGGTGGCGGGCGACGACAAGCTGGCCGACAGCCGCGCCACGGAAAGCCTGCTGCGCAGCGTGCCCGAGGGCCTGCTCGACTATCACTACTATCCGGCCAATTACCATGAGAATTTTAATGAAGTGAACCGCGACGTGATCTTCGCCGCAATCCTCGCGTGGATGGAGAAACTGCTGGCACCCGTAGCGCCTTGAGGCGCCAGTATCGTTATAATCGGTTTATCTGAATTCACCGTCGGCGCATGCCGGCCCGGTCCCCGCGGCACAGGGGAATACTCAAGGAACGAACGATGCGCTTGTTGATTGCCCTGATATTTCCGTGGCTGACCTTTTTCACCATTGGTCGCCCCATTGCCGGCATCATTTGCCTGATCCTGCAAATCACCTTGATCGGCTGGCTGCCAGCGACGATCTGGGCCGTGTATGCGCTGAGCCAGTACAAGACGGACCAGAAGATCGCCGAGGCCATGCGCCGGCGCTGATGGCCATCTAAGCCCTGTTTAAGCTGCGCTTTCTATCTTGATTCAAGCAACATGAGGAGAGTGAAATGGCACCAGACAGACGCAGTACCTTGAGCCTGGCGGCGGCAATGCTGGCCGCCGGGCTGTTGCTGGGAAGTGCGGCGCAGGCGCAGACCGATAGCGCCTTGCCGCCCGTGCAAAAGAGCGGGGCGGTGGAGTACCTGAGCGGCGGCATCGGCCTCGATGAGTCGACTGCCATCAAGAGCGCCAGCCGGCAATGGCCTTTGAGCTTGGTGTTTTCCGTGCAGGCGGCGGGCAAGGCGGAATTTGCCTCCGACGTGAAGCTGGAGATACGCGACGCCAAGGGCGCGCTGGCGCTGGAAACGACGGCCAGCGGGCCGTTCCTGCTGGCGAAACTGGCGCCAGGCAGCTACACCCTGCGCGCCACCCTGGCCGGCAAGACTCTGGAACGCAAGGTGCAGGTCAAGGCGGGATCGTCCGCGCGCGTGGAGCTGGTCTGGCCGCCGGGAACGAACCAGGGCCAGCCTTGATGCCGGGCGACGGCAAGGCGCCAGACCGGGGCTTGTCGGCGCGGGGCTTGTCAACGCATATACTGCCCACGTCGGCGACGATGGTCGGCGTATGCATGACGGTGCTGTCGATCGGGCACTTGGCGCCGCGCGGCGAGGTGCGCGTGGCCATCGACAAGCTGCTCGCCATCGATGCCATCGTCTTTCTCGTCAGCGCGGTGCTCTCGTTCATGTCGCTGCGCCCCGGCCAGTCGCGCTTGCGCTACGAATGGTGGGGCGAGCTGCTGTTCCTTTGCGGCCTGGCCCTGCTGGCGCTGGGCGCCGTGGTGCTGGCCTTCGTCATCAACTGACCCCGATCAACGACCTTGCATCAGCTGACCGCGAGCACGCGGCCTTCGGCGGCGCTTTGCAGCGCCAGTTCGATCAGGCGTATCGTCGCCGCCGCATCTTCGGCCGCCACGGGCGCCGGTGCGCCGTGGCGGATGGCGTCGGCCATGCCCTGGTAAAAGTCCTGGTAGCGGCCCGCCTGCATCTCGAGGTGTTCAAAATGTCCGTCCGCCTGCGTGCCCAGGTGCAGCGCGCCGCGCACGGGGTCCGCGCCCCAGCCGGGTTGGCCCGGCCTGCCGCCCGCCTTCAAGGCGTCTTCCTGAGGGTCGAGACCAAACTTCACGAAACTGCCTTGATCGCCGTGCACGGCGAAGCGCGCCGTCGGCGCTTTCACCAGGCAGCCGGCTTGCAGCACCACGCGCAGGCGGTGGTAGTACAGCACAAGGTGGAAATAATCTACAGCCTGCGCGCCATCACGCTGCAGGGCGATATCGGCGTACAGCTTTTCAGGCTGGCCGAATAGCTGCATGGCCTGGTCCAGCATGTGCGGGCCCAGGTCGTACAGCAGGCCGCCGCCCGGTGCGCCGGACTCGCGCCAGCGCTGGCGGATCTCGGGGCGGAAACGGTCGAAATGCGATTCGACGCTGGCGATACGCCCCAGCGTGCCCTGCGCCAGCAGCGCTTTCAAGGTGAGGAAATCGCCATCCCAGCGCCGGTTGTGGTACACGCTGAGCACCAGCTTGCGCTCTTGCGCCAGGGCGATCAGGCTCTCTGCCTCGGCGCTGGAAATGGTGAAGGGCTTGTCGACCACCACGTGCTTGCCCGCCTGCAGGGCCGCTTGCGCCAGGCTGAAATGCGCCTCGTTAGGCGCGGCGATGACGACCAGCTCGATCGATGCATCGGCAAACAGCTGCGCCGCTTCCGCATACACGCTGGCGTTCGGCAAATCCTTGTGTACAAGCTCCGGCTTGCTGGAGGCGACGGCCGCCAGTTCCAGGGCATCGATGGTAGACAGCACGGGAGCGTGGAAGGTGGAGCCGGCAAAGCCGTAGCCGACCAGGCCGGTCTTGATCTTGTTCATGGCGGGTTCACAGGTGCGTGGAATAATCCATGATCATACCCGCAAGCGGGTGGCGCCAGCGCCGATGCGGCGCATAAAAAAGGGATGCCGCAGCATCCCTTCTTGGCAAGCGGGGGGCTTATCCCGCCAGCTTGGCCTTCAGCAGTTCCGTCAACTGGGCCGGGTTGGCCTTGCCCTTGGATGCCTTCATGGCTTGTCCGATCAGCGCGTTGATGGCCGCTTCCTTGCCGGCGCGGTACTGCTCCACCGACTTGGCGTTCGCCACCAGCACTTCATCGACGATGGCTTCCAGGGCGCCCGAGTCCGAGATCTGCTTCAGGCCCTTGGTATCGATGACGGTATCGACCAGGTGTTCGTCACTCGATTTGGCTTCCCACATGCCGGCGAAGACTTCCTTCGCCGCCTTGTTCGAGATCGTGCCGTCGGCGATGCGCTTGAGCATGGCGGCCAGCTGCGCGGCGGAGACGGGCGCGTCGTCCAGGTCCACGCCTTCGCGGTTCAGGGTCGACGCTACGTCGCCCATCAGCCAGTTGGCGGCGGCCTTGGCGTTTTCCTTGCCGGCCTTGTCCACCACGGCGACGAAATAGGTCGCCATGGCTTTCGACTGCGTCAGCACCAGCGCATCGTATTCCGGCAGCGCGTACTCGCTGATGAAACGGGCGCGCATGGCGGCTGGCAGTTCCGGCATCGAGGCCTTGATCGTTGCTATCCACTCTGGCGAGATGACCAGCGGCGGCAGGTCAGGGTCCGGGAAGTAGCGGTAATCCTGGGCGTCCTCCTTGCTGCGCATTTCGCGCGTTTCCTTGCGATCCGGATCGTACAAGCGCGTCGCCTGCACGACCTTGCCACCGTCTTCGATCAATTCGATCTGGCGGCGCACTTCGACGTGCACGGCTTCCTCGATGAAGCGGAAGGAGTTCAGGTTCTTGATCTCGCAGCGCGTGCCGAATTCCTTCTGGCCGACCGGGCGGACGGAGACGTTGACGTCGCAGCGGAACGAGCCTTCCTGCATGTTGCCGTCGCACACGCCCAGCCACATGACCAGCGAGTGCAGGGCCTTGGCGTAGGCCACGGCTTCGGCGGCGCTGCGGATTTCCGGTTCCGAGACGATTTCCAGCAGCGGCGTGCCGGCGCGGTTCAAGTCGATGCCGCTCATGCCCGCATAGTCTTCATGCAGGGATTTGCCTGCGTCTTCTTCCAGGTGGGCGCGCGTCAGGTTGACCGTCTTGGTGACGAATTCGCCATCCTTTTCATAGCCGAAGGTCAGCGCGCCGCCGATGACGACGGGGTCCTCGAACTGGCTGATCTGGTAGCCCTTGGGCGAGTCAGGATAAAAATAGTTCTTGCGCGCGAAGACCGAGTGCGGCGCGACAGTGGCGCCCACGGCCAGGCCGAAGCGGATCGCGCGGTCGACGGCTTGCTTGTTCATCACCGGTAGCACGCCTGGCAGGGCCAGGTCGACAGGGCTGGCCTGTGTGTTGGCATCGGCGCCGTACTTGATCGGCGAACCGCTGAAAATTTTGGATTCGGTCGTGAGCTGCACGTGGTTCTCAAGACCGATGACGACTTCCCATTGCATAGTGTTCTCGCTTTTTTTTTGGTGGCGCCGGCAAAGCGGCGCAAATATATATTTAGATGCCGGCAGGAGCGCGCGTATGCCAGTCCGTCACTTGCTGGAACTGGTGGGCCACATTCAGCAGTTTGGCTTCGCCAAAATAATTGCCGATGATTTGCAGGCCGACGGGGCGCTTGCTATTCTTGTCTCCCGCGCCGAAACCGCAAGGGATCGACATGCCGGGCAGGCCGGCCAGGCTGGTCGACAGGGTGTAGATGTCGGCCAGGTAGTTCGCCACCGGGTCGTCTGTCTTGTCGCCCAGGTCCCAGGCGACGGTTGGCGCGACGGGGCCCATGATGACGTCGCAGACGGCGTTCGGGCCATTCAGGACGGCGTCGAAATCCTGCGCGATCAGGCGGCGGATCTTTTGCGCCTTCAGGTAGTAGGCGTCGTAGTAGCCATGGCACAGCACATAGGTGCCGACCATGATGCGGCGCTGCACTTCCGGGCCGAAGCCCTGGGCGCGCGACTTCTTGTACATGTCCTGCAAGTCCTTGTACTCGGCCGCGCGGTGGCCGTAGCGCACGCCGTCGTAGCGCGACAGGTTCGACGACGCTTCGGCCGGCGCGATCATGTAGTAGGCGGGAATCGACAGGGCCGTGTTCGGCAGCGAGATATCGACCAGGGTGGCGCCCAGCTTTTCATACTGCGCCAGTGCGCCGCGCACGGCCGCTTCCACGTCCTTGGCCAGGCCCTCGCCGAAATACTCGCGCGGCACGCCGATGCGCAAACCTGTGAGGGGTTCATCAAGACTGCGCGAAAAATCTTCCGCCACGCCCCCCTGTTCCGGCGACAGGCTGGTCGAATCGCGTTCGTCGAAGCCGGCCATGGCGGTGAGCAGCAGGGCGCAGTCTTCGGCCGAGCGGGCCATTGGGCCGCCTTGGTCCAGCGACGAGGCAAAGGCGATCATGCCGAAGCGCGAGACGCGGCCATAAGTTGGCTTGATGCCAGTGATGCCACAGAAGGCGGCCGGCTGGCGGATCGAGCCGCCCGTGTCGGTACCGGTGGCTGCCGGCGTCAAGCCGGCAGCAACGGCGGCGGCCGAGCCGCCGGACGAACCGCCTGGCACAGCGGCGTTGTCCCACGGGTTCTGCACGGCGCCGAAGGCCGAGTTCTCGTTTCCGGAACCCATGGCGAATTCATCGCAATTGACCTTGCCCAGGGTGACCATGCCGGCCGCCTGGAATTTTTCCACCACGGTGGCGTCAAATGGGCTGGCGTAGTTGGCCAGCATTTTCGAGCCGGCCGTCGTGCGCCAGCCCTTAGTGACGAACAGGTCCTTGTGCGCGATCGGTACGCCCGTCAATGGCGTGGCTGTGCCGGCGGCGATGCGCGCATCGGCCTCGGCAGCTTGCACGAGGGTCAGGGCACGGTCGACGTGCAGGAAGGCGTTCGAAGTGTCCGCTGCGATGCGGTCGAGGAAGTGCGTCGCCAGTGCAACGGCGGAAATTTCCTTGTTCTGCAAAAGCGTGGACAGCTGTTTGATGGATTTTGTATGCATGGCGTTTCTATTTTGATATTCAGCAAGAAGGCGGGAACGGCGCAACGGCGTGTTTATTCGATAACCTTAGGCACGAGATACAGGCCATCCTGGACTTTCGGCGCCACAGCCTGGTAAGCCTCGCGGCGATTTGTTTCGGTGGCGATGTCCTCGCGCAGGCGCAGGGCGATATTGTCCATGTGGGCGGCCAGCGGGTGGCTCAGGGGGGCTACGCCATCGGTATTGACGGCTTGCATTTGTTCCGCCAGTGCAAAAATCTTGTTCAATTGGGCCAACGACGTGACGGCCTGATCGTCGGCCATTTCAAGTTGTGCCAGGTGGGCGATGCGTTTTACGTCGGAGAGTGTCAGGGACATGGCGAATGGCGCGGAGTGACGCGCATGAGTATTAAGTTGGCGTTTTGATAAAACGCGGGTATTTGCTGCTTTTTTGCTCACAAAAGCCGAGGAATGCCGCGTAAGTCGCGGCCGCAAGAGTCGCACTTTTCCATGGTTTTTGAGCAAATCGCATTCAAATTATAAGGTAGAATGGCGGGTTAATGCGTTGCCGGCGCTGATGGACCGCTGCCGCAGCATAGAAAAGATTGCGCAAGCGCCAAGTGACACCCGGGAAAATCGCCTTCATGGATTTTCAGGGGGCCTGAAAGCGCCCGCTTTGAAACTCCCTATAAACAGCTTTTGCGCAGCTCGATGCGCTACAGGACACTCATGTTTGGTTTTTTACGCAGGTATATCTCCACCGATCTGGCCATTGACTTGGGCACGGCCAACACCCTTATTTATGTGCGCGGCCTCGGTATCGTCCTGGACGAACCGTCCGTTGTCGCCATCCGCCAGGAAGGCGGTCCGAATGGCAAGAAAACCATTCAGGCAGTCGGCAAGGAAGCCAAGCAGATGCTGGGCAAGGTGCCGGGCAATATCGAAGCGATCCGTCCGATGAAAGATGGCGTGATCGCCGACTTCACCGTGACCGAGCAGATGCTCAAGCAATTCATCCGCATGGTGCACGACTCGAAATTCTTCCGTCCTTCGCCGCGCATCATCATTTGCGTGCCGTGCGGTTCGACCCAGGTCGAGCGCCGCGCGATCCGCGAATCGGCGCTGGGCGCCGGCGCTTCGCAGGTATACCTGATCGAAGAACCGATGGCAGCGGCCATCGGCGCGGGCTTGCCCGTGTCCGAAGCGACCGGCTCGATGGTGGTCGACATCGGCGGCGGCACCACGGAAGTGGGCATCATCTCGCTGGGCGGCATGGTCTACAAGGGTTCCGTGCGCGTGGGCGGCGACAAGTTCGATGAAGCCATCGTCAACTACATCCGCCGCAACTACGGCATGCTGATCGGCGAACAAACGGCCGAAGCCATCAAGAAAGCCATCGGTTCGGCTTTCCCGGGTTCGGAAGTGAAGGAAATGGAAGTCAAGGGCCGCAACCTGTCCGAAGGCATCCCGCGCTCGTTCACCATTTCCAGCAACGAGATTCTCGAAGCGCTGACCGATCCGCTGAACAACATCGTTTCGGCCGTGAAGAACGCGCTGGAACAGACACCGCCGGAACTGGGAGCCGACATCGCCGAAAAAGGCATGATGCTGACGGGCGGCGGCGCACTGTTGCGCGACCTGGATCGCCTGCTGATGGAGGAAACCGGCCTGCCGGTGCTGGTGGCCGAGGACCCGCTCACCTGTGTGGTGCGCGGTTCCGGGATGGCTCTGGAGCGTATGGACAAGCTCGGCTCGATCTTCTCCTACGAATAATCTGACAGAAGGGCCGGAAACCAACTCCGGCCTTTTTTTGGTTTTGGCGCCGGCGTTCGACCGGGGCTTGCACGTTGGCGCACTGCGCCTGGCCTGATTATTGGAAGTCATGGAATACAGTCCTCCGCCACTTTTCAAACAAGGCGCCTCCGCCCGCGTCAAGATGATGGTGTTCGCCGGCATCTCTATCGCCCTGTTGCTGGTCGATTCGCGCATGCACGCTTTGACGGCCGTGCGCCAGGCAGTCGGCACGGTGCTGTATCCGGTGCAGATGGCGGCCCTGGTGCCGCGCGATGTGGCGCTTGGCGTCGGCAACTACTTTTCTTCGCTGTCCTCCCTGGAAAAACAGGTGCGTGACCTGAAGCACGAACAAATCGCTTCGGCGCAGATCATGCAGCAGGCGCAGCTCAATATCGTTGAAAACAACCATTTGCGCAAGTTGATGGAGGCGCGCGAAAGAGTTCCGGTCAAGACCATGATGGCTGAAGTCCTGTATGACACGCGCGATTCTGCCACGCGCAAGATCGTGCTGGACCGGGGCATCCAGAATGGCGTCGAATTGGGCCGTCCCGTGATCGACAACCTGGGCGTGGTGGGACAAGTCACGCGCGTGTTCCCGTTCACCTCGGAAGTGACCTTGCTGACCGATGAAGAACAGGCCATTCCCGTGCAGCTGCTGCGTAATGGCGTGCGCAGCGTGGCTATCGGGCGCGGCAAGTCCGGCACCATGGAACTGCGCTTTACGGCTCCCACCGCCGACATCCAGATTGGCGACATCGTCATTACCTCTGGCCTCGATGGCCTGTATCCGGCCGGCCTGGCCGTGGCGCGCGTGACCCTGGTCGAGCGCAATGCGCACGGTCCATTTGGCCGCGTCGTGTGCCAGCCGCTGGCTGGCATTGAACGCAACACCCAACTGCTCATCTTGATGACGTCGCCGGAGATCCCACCGCGTCCGCCAGTCGAAGACGTCAAGACGGGCCGCAAGATCGCCGGCAAGATGGCGCCGATCAAGGATCCGGTCAAGGAGCCTGCCGCCGCCGCTGCGACACCACCGGCCACCAATACAGCCACCGCGCCGGTCGCGAAACCGCCTGCCGGCCCCGCGCCGAAACCGGCGGCGCCTGCCGCCGCACCAACACCTGCCGCCGTGCCACCGAAGGAGGCGACACGATGAACCGCCCGCATTACATCCTGCTGCCGGTCAGCCCCCTGTTCATCGGTTTTTCCCTGCTGTGCGCTTTTCTGCTGAACCTGCTGCCATGGGGGCAGTTCGTCGGCGTGCCCGATTTCGTCGCCCTGGTACTGGTCTTCTGGGGTATCCACCAGCCGCGCAAGGTCGGCATCGGTGTGGCCTTCTTCATGGGGTTGATGATGGACGTGCACGACTCGACCCTGCTGGGCGAGAATGCGCTGGCCTACACCTTGCTGTCCTACTTCGCCATCATGATGCACCGCCGCGTGCTGTGGTTCCCCATCCTGACGCAGGCGCTGCATGTGCTGCCGCTGCTGCTGCTGACGCAGGCGCTGCAATTGCTGACGCGTTTGATCGTCTCGGGCCGTTTCCCCGGCTGGCTCAATTTCATCGAGAGCTTCGTCGCCGTCGCCCTATGGCCCTTCGTCACGTGGATCTTGCTGGCACCGCAGCGCCGCGCCGTGGACCGCGATCATAACCGGCCGATTTGACGGGCGCCTGCCATGACTGAACTTAAGAATACCGAGCGCGAACTGCATTTTTTCCGCATGCGCCTGACCATCCTGGGCGCGCTCGTCTTCGTCTGTTTTTCGCTGCTGCTGGCGCGCTTCATCTGGCTGCAGGTGATCAAGCACGAGGACTACGCGACCAAGGCCGAAGACAACCGCATCGCCGTGGTGCCCATCGTGCCCACGCGCGGCCTGATCCTTGACCGTAACGGCGTGGTATTGGCGCGTAATTACTCGGCCTATACGCTGGAAATCACGCCATCGAAATTGAGCGCCAGCCTCGATTCGGTGATCGACGAGCTGTCGACGCTGGTGCAGATCGACATCAAGGACCGCCGCCGCTTCAAGAAGCTGCTGGAAGAATCGAAGAATTTTGTCAGCGTGCCGCTGCGCACGCGCCTGACGGATGAAGAAGTGGCGCGCTTCACGGCGCAGCGTTTCCGCTTCCCCGGCGTGGAGGTGCAGGCGCGATTATTCCGCCAGTATCCGATGGGCGAGGTGGCGTCGCACGTGGTGGGCTTCATCGGCCGCATCAACCGCAATGAAGCCAAGGCGCTGGAAGAGGGCGAGGACGCGGCCAACTACAATGGCACCGACCATATCGGCAAGGAAGGCCTGGAAAAAAGCTACGAAAAGCAGCTGCATGGCACCACCGGCTACGAAGAAGTGGAAGTGTCGGCCGGCGGGCGCGCCATGCGCACGCTGTCGCGCACGGCAGCGACGCCTGGCAACAACCTGATCCTGTCGATCGACATCGAACTGCAAAAAGTGGTCGAGGAAGCGTTTGGCGAATGGCGCGGCGCGGCCGTGGCGATCGACCCGGCCACGGGCGACATCCTGGCCTACGTCTCCAAGCCCGGCTACGACCCGAACCTGTTCGTCGACGGCATCGACCAGCAAAGCTGGAATGAACTCAATACTTCGCTGGACCGGCCGATGGTCAACCGGCCCCTGTCCGGTACCTACGCGCCCGGTTCGACCTTCAAGCCTTTCATGGCGCTGGCCGCACTCGAACTGGGCAAGCGCACGCCGAGCCAGTCGATCTCCGATCCCGGCTTCTTCATCCTGGGTGGCCACACCTTCCGCGACGACAAGGTGGGCGGTCATGGCACGGTGGATATGCACAAGTCTATCGTCGTGTCCTGCAACACCTATTACTATCAGCTGGGCCGCGACATGGGCATCGACGCCATCCACGACTTCATGAAGCCGTTCGGTTTCGGCCAGTTGACGGGCATCGACCTGAATAATGAAAAGACGGGCGTGCTGCCGTCGACGGAATGGAAGCGCAACCGCTTCAAGACGCCACAGCAGAAAAAATGGGTGGGCGGCGACACGATTTCGGTGAGTAATGGCTCCGGCTACAATTCCTATACGCCGCTGCAGATCGCCCACGCGACAGCCAACCTGGCCAATAACGGCGTGGTGATGAAACCGCATCTGGTGAAGATCATCGAAGACGCCGCCACGCGTGCGCGCACCCTGACGGTACCGAAGGAAAGCTACCGCATCGCGCTCAAGCAGGAAAACATCGACATCATCAAGCGCGCCATGGTCGGAGTCACCAGCGAGCAGGGCGGCACGGCCGCGCGCATCTTTGCCGGCGTGCAGTACACGGTGGGCGGCAAGACGGGGACGGCGCAGGTGGTGGGCATCAAGAAAAACGAGAAGTACAATGCCAAGTTGCTGGCTGAACGCCTGCGCGACAATGCCTTGTTTACGGCCTTTGCACCGGCCGACAAGCCGCGCATCGCGATTGCCATCGTGGTGGAAAACGCGGGCTTCGGTGCCGGCGTGGCCGCCCCGATCGCGCGCAAGGCGCTCGACTACTACCTGCTGGGCAAGCGCCCGAGCGACAAGGAAAAGGACACCACCAAGGTGCCCAAGGAAGATGTCGACGAAGTGCGCACCCTGGAAGAAATCACTGACGAGCAGGCCGCCCCGGCGGTACCTGCCAGGCAATAAGGAAGCACATGCCCATTAACGAGAGGCGTTCGCTGTGGCGGCGCGCCAAACCCTATCTGGCGGTGTTCGATCCGCCGCTGATGATCATCATTCTGATGCTGCTGTGTACCAGCCTGCTGACCCTGTATTCGGCCAGCATCGGCATCCCCGGCAAAATCGAGGACCATTTGCGCAACATCCTGCTGTGCTTTTTCGTGATGTGGGTGGCGGCCAACATCACGCCGCAGATGATGATGCGCATCGCCGTGCCCGCGTACACGATATCGGTGATACTGCTGGTGGCCGTGGCGCTGTTCGGCACCATCAAGCTGGGTGCGCGGCGCTGGCTGCATATCGGCGTGATCGACATTCAGCCATCCGAATTCCTGAAGATCGCCACGCCGCTGATGCTGGCCTGGTTCTTCCAGCATAATGCGGGCGCCCTGCGCTGGAAATCGTTCCTGATGGCGGCCCTGCTGTTGCTGGTGCCTGTCTACCTGATCGCGCGCCAGCCCGACCTGGGCACGGCATTGCTGGTGGTGGCGGCAGGCTTTACCGTCATCTTCCTGGCCGGCCTGTCGTGGAAGGTGCTGGCCGGCTTGCTGATCACCTTTGTTTCCTGCCTGCCGATCGCCTGGTCGCACCTGCATGATTACCAGCGCGACCGCGTGATGATGCTGATCGACCCGACCAAGGACCCGCTGGGCAAGGGCTTCCATATCATCCAGTCCATCATCGCCATCGGCTCCGGCGGCATGACGGGCAAGGGCTGGACGCACGGCACGCAGGCCCACCTGGAATTCGTCCCGGAGCGCACGACCGACTTCATCTTCGCCGTGTATTCGGAGGAGTTCGGCCTGGTGGGTAATCTGATTCTGATGCTGATGTATTTGCTGCTGGTGGGACGGGGGATGATGATCGCCGCCAATGCCCCCAGCTTTTTCACCCGTTTGCTCGCAGGAGCCATTACCATGATTTTCTTTACTTACGCCTTTGTCAACATGGGCATGGTCAGCGGCATCGTGCCGGTGGTCGGCGTTCCCCTGCCTTTCCTCAGCTATGGCGGCACCGCGCTGCTGACCCTGGGCGTGGCCACCGGTATCCTGATGAGCATCCAGCGTCATCGCAAGCTGGTGCAGACCTGATGCGCGCGCCTGTCGACACCTTCGCCATGCGCGGACTGAGCCTGGCGGTCTTGCTGACCCTGGCCGCCTGCGGCACCACGCCGCAAAAGCCCGCATCGAATAACGTGCCGCTGCCATCCGGCGGCAAGGTCAAGGTGCCCGTGCGCCAGGATCCCACCTTGCCGGCGCTGCCGGCGGCCGGTTCCGGGCGCGGCGGCTACTACAAGGATGACGGCCCGGGCGACAATCCGCCCGCCAAGCTGCGCGACGTACCCGATGCGGAAGTGCGCAACGAGCCGTATTCCACGCGCTCGAACCGTCCTTACGTCGTGTTTGGCAAAACCTACACGCCGATCACCGACAACGAACCGTTCAAGCAGAAGGGCACGGGCACCTGGTATGGCAAGAAATTCCATGGCCAGCGCACCTCGTCGGGCGAAATCTACGATATGTACAAGATGACGGCAGCCCATCCTACCTTGCCGATTCCATCGTATGCGCGCGTGACCAGTCTCGACAGTGGCGAACAGGTGATCGTGCGCATCAACGACCGCGGTCCGTTCCACGCCACGCGCGTGATCGACGTGTCCTACACGGCTGCGCTGAAACTGGGATTCCTGAGCAAGGGCAGCCATCAGGTGGTGGTCGAACGGTTGCTGCCAGCCGATATCGATGCCATCCTGGCTGCTCGAGCGGCGCCCAAGCCGGTGCCTTCCGTGGTGGCTATCTCCATCGATACGCCGGTGGAAACGGGCGCCGTGGTGCAGCCGGAAGTGTCGACGCAGATGCTGCCCGTCGATGCGACGGTGGCGATGCCTGCCCCGGCAGCGCTGGCCAGCGGCTTTTATTTGCAACTGGGCGCCTACTCGCGCGCCGACAATGCGGAAACGGGACGTTCGCTCCTGGCGCCATACGCGGCGGCCCTGGGGACGCTTGGGGTGGTGCAGGCCGGTAACCTGTTCCGTCTGTATGGCGGACCGTTCTCCAGCCGTGCCGACGCGGCCCGCGCGGCAGCGAATCTACCTGAGTCGACGGGTATCAAGCCTATCGTGATTCAAAGGTAGTTATTTACAATTGCGCAGTTCTTGCTCCGGGAACTGCGTTTTAATTTTCTCCAGCCGCGCGCGCGTGGCGGCGTCGAGGTCGCGGAACTGGTAGGCCAGCTGCTTGCTGGCGCTGTAGCGCGGCGCGATGCGGGCGCTGTGCACGCCCTGCTTGTTGAGCGATGCCAGCTGGCTTTGCGCGCTGTTTTCCGACTTGAAGACACCCAAGGAAATGCCCCAACGCAGCGGGCTGCCTTCGTTCATGATGAAGTAATTCGTCACGCCCAGCTGCTTCAATTCACCGGCCTTGCGGTCGGCGCCTTCCTTGCTGCCCTGCGGCGGGATGTACACCATGTAGCTGGAAATCTCTTGGCCGGCCACGTTGCGGCGCGACTGGCGGTCACCCAGGTCCAGCGCTGCCACTTGCGCCTCGAAACGGCGTCCGTCGGCCAGCAGGAAATTGCCCACCTCCGTGCAGGCATACAATGGCGGTGCAGCAGGTGCGGTCGCCGTCGGCGTCGCGCCCTCTTCGGCAGCGGGCGGCGCGGCGGGCGCCGTGGCCTGCTCCTGCGTCAGCAAGGTGAGCTTGCCGGCCTGCAGCTGGTTTTTCAGGCGCGCCGGTTCGCGCGTCTCACTACGAAAACTGCCCAGATATCCCTGCCCGATGGCCAGCACCAGCAGGTTGATGCCGGCCAGCAGCCAGAAGATAAATTTCAGCATACGTGGTTTCCTTGTGTTCCTGCCGCGCCAGCGCGCGCTGCCGCCTGCAGGCCGAGCATGACAATATTGTCCACCAGATGCAGCGGTACCGCCAGTGCCAGGGCCGGTGCGATACGCGGCGCGGCACCGCCTGACAATAAACAGGCGCTGGCGCCGTGCATGCGCACGGCCCGTTCGATGGCGCCCGCCTGGGCTGCCAGGCAGCCGGAGAGGATGGCGTCGTCCGTGTTGTCGGCAAAGCCGGCTGGCAGCATGGCGTCGCTGGCGATTTGCGGCAGCTGCGCCGTGTTGCGCGCCAGCGAGCTGGCCATCAGTCCCAGTCCCGGCAAGATCATCCCGCCGAGGAAAACGCCATCGGCCGTGATGGCGTCGATGGTGGTGGCGGTGCCGCAATTGGCGACGATGACCGCCTGGCCAGGCGCCAGCGCGTGCGCGCCGATGGCGGCGGCAAAACGGTCGCAGCCCAGTTGCGACGGCGCGCGGTAGCCGTTTGTCAGTCCGGCCAGCTGCGGCAGCGAGGCAAAGTCACGGGCAGCGACCGGCAGCATGGCGCGCAGGCGCATGCCGATGACATTGCCTGCCACGTTCGACAGCAGCGCTTCGCTGATGGAAAGTGCGGCCCACTGCGCGGCCAGGGTGTCGATCTGCGCATGCGTGACGGCGCCGCTGGTCAGCCAGCCGCCGGGGGCACTCCCGGTGGCCACGAGTGCCCACTTGATGCGCGTATTGCCGGCGTCTATCAGCAGTAGCATGTGCTTACTCCCCGGTCAGGCGCAGCGACACGTCGCCGGACATGATTTCTTGCAGGCCGCCATCGGTGCGCAGCAGCAGGCGGCCAAGGTGATCCACGCCGGCGGCCACGCCTTGCTGCAGCAACTGGCCGTTGTCGAGGATTTTCACGTGCTGGCCCTGCCACGCATGCAGCAGGTTCCAGCGTTCGGCAAAGGGTGCAAAGCCCGTGTCGTCGAATTCGGCCAGCACGCCAGCCAGGCGGCTGAGCAAGGCCGCCACCAGCGTATTGCGTTCCATCTGCGCCAACCAGGGCACGGCCGAGACACTGCGCCCGATCTGCCGTTCCAGCGCATCGGGCATCAGCAGATTGATGCCGCAGCCGATCACGGCCCATACGCCGCCACTATCGTTGCCCTGTGCCTGCTGCGTCTCGACGAGGATACCAGCCAGTTTATGGCCATCCTTGAGCAGGTCGTTCGGCCACTTCAGCTGCACCGGCACGCCCAGCGCCGTCATGCTTTCGGCCAGCGCCACGCCGACGGCCAGCGGCAGGCCGACCAGCTGATGCAGCGGCCCCTTGAAGCGCCAGGCCAGCGAGAACATCAGGCTGGCGTCCGCCTGCGACACCCAGGGCCGCCCGGCACGCCCCCGTCCGGCCGTCTGCTGGCCTGCGACGCGCAGGGTCGGTCCGGTCAGGGTGGCGCAGCGCGCCAGCAGATCGGCGTTGGTCGATCCCGTTTCGTCGATCACTTCGATGGCCACGTGGGCGGCGCCTGTGGCGCAATGGGCGGCGATGGCCGCGCTGTTCAAGTCTGAGTGCTTCGTCATGGGGAGAGTCGGGTTACTGGCTGTCGCCGGATGGCTTGCTGCGCGCCTTGTGCGGCGCATTGGCGAAGGCCATATCGTAGACGGCATTGGGCAGCGCGCGCAGTAGCTTGGCGACGACGCCCATCTGCCACGGGATCACGCGATAGCTGTCGCCGTCGGCGATGGCGCGCGCGGCGCGCACGGCGAATTTTTCGGCCGGCATCAAAAAGGGCATGCGGTAGGCATTGTGGCGCGTCATCGGCGTGTCGATGTAGCCGGGCGTGATGGTGACGACCTTGATGCCGGCCGGTTTGAGTTCCAGGCGCAGCGATTCGCAGTAGCTGATCACGGCCGCCTTCGAGGCGCTGTAGGCTTCGGCGCCGGGCAGGCCGCGTATGCCGGCCACGCTGCCGATGCCCACCAGGCGCCCGTTGCCCTGGGTTTTCATGGCGGCGATGAAGGGCGCGAAGGTGGCAACGGTGGCCGTGACATTGATGGCCATCAGGCGCGCAAAGGCGTCCAGGTCTTCCGCGTGTTCGGTCAGGGTGCCGAACGACACGCCGGCGCTGGCGATGACGACGTCGATGCGTCCGGCGCAGGCGATAAAGTCATCTGCCGCGCTTTTCAGGGCGGCGTGGTCGCACACATCGACGGCGTAGGCGCGGTGGCGTTCAGGGTGGGGCAGGGAGGCGATCAGTTGCTGCAGCGCTTCGCCGCGGCGGGCCAGCAAGCCCAGTTGGGCGCCCTGGCGCGCGTACTGCAGCGCCAGGGCGGCGCCCAGTCCACTCGACGCCCCCGTGATGAAAACGCTGTGCATCAGGCGATGCGCGCGTGCCGGGGCTGCGTCAGGGAAGTGGTCATGCTTATTTCTTTTCCGCTTTGGCTTTCGCGACCAGCACGTCCATCACGTTCAGCGCCTGGGCGTTCAGCTGCTCTTCGTTCTTTGCCGACTTGCTGCCTTGATCGGCTTGCGAAGGCGAGGTGATGTAGCGACCGTCGATGGCGATCATGGGCCAGAACGTCACGTTATAACCCTGCATCATGGCATCCGCACGGCGCACGCGGGCCGAGATGCCCATCGAACGATAAGTGTCGATGAACTTCTGGCGGTCCACGCCCTGCTTGGCAACGAAGTCGAAAACGGCGTCGTCGGTGTTCAGGCGGTTGCGCTCCACGTGCATGGCGTGGAAGACGCTGGTGTGCAGCTTGTCGAGCATGCCCATGGCTTGCAGGGTGAAGAACAGGCGCTGCTGCGGCGCCACGCTGTCATCGCGCGACACGTGCACGCGCTTGAAGACGATGTTGTCGCCCTGCTTCTTGACCCAGGCCGCCAGTTGCGGCTCAAGCACGTTGCAATGCGGGCAGTAATAGGCGAAAAATTCCGTCACTTCGATTTTCTTGCCCGATTCCGTCGCCTGCGGCGTGGCCAGGGTTTCGTATTCGACGCCGTTCTTCGGCTCGGCCGGCGAGGCCGATGCGCCCATGGCGGCGGTGCACAGGGCGGCGGCGAACAGGATTTTCTTCAGAAAACGCATGCTGGTTCCTTATTTCTGGTTGCGGACGACGGCGACATCGATGCCATTTTCAGACAGCTTGGTGCGCGCGCGGTTCATCGCTTCGAGCTGGTTGAACGGTCCGATGCGCACGCGGTGCAGCACGCCGGCATCGGTGCTGCGGTCACTGATGGCCGCTTCGAATCCCAGTAGCGCCAGTTTGCCGCGCGTGCTTTCGGCGTCCGACATGTCATGGAAGGCGCCGGCCTGCAGATAATAAATCCATTTGTCGGTGGCTGCATCGGCCTTGGTCTCTTTCACGTCGGCCTTGGCTTGCGGCGCGGGTGCTGCGGCCGGCGTTTTCGGCGCCGGCTTGTCCTTCAGGGTGCCGATCAATTCCTGCAGTGCGTCCGGCGGCGGTGCCTTCGGCTGCTGCGCGGTGGTGGGCGCGGGCGCAGCTGGCTGCGTCGGCGTGACGATCTCGCGTGGCTCCTTGGAGAAGTCGCGCGCCGCTTCCTTGGCCGCTTCCTTGTTGCCGTACATCGGCTTGTTCGGATCGGCGATCTGGCCGGCGGTCGGTTCGGCCGATTTGCCGGCCTTGCCCGACTTGTCGGTGAAGGGCGAGGCGCCCTTTGTGATCACCAGGGCGACTACCACGGCGATGCCCAGGCCGATGACCAGGCCGATGATGATGCCGACCAGCGTGTTGCCCTGCTGGCGGCGGCTCGGCGTGGCGCGCGAAGTGTAAGAGGAGGCGTGATTCATTGACGGTTAGACCTTCGCGATTACATTTTGTTTGGCGCGGACACGCCGATCAGTGCCAGGCCGTTGCGCAGTACCTGGCGCGCGGCGATGACGAGGGCCAGGCGGGCCATCTTGACGGCTTCGTCCTCGACCAGCACTTTTTCGGCGAAGTAGAAGCTGTGCAGATTGGCGGCCAGGTCGCGCAGGTAGAAGGCAACTTGATGCGGCCCCAGCTCCGCTTGCGCGCGCGCCAGCATTTCCGGGTAGGCGGCCAGGGTCGCCAGCAGGGTCGCTTCGGTCGGTGCCGTCAGGGGAGACAAGTCAATGCCGGTGACCGTGCTTCCATCGCCACCCCAGTTTTCCAGGATGCGGCAGATGCGCGCATGCGCGTACTGCACGTAATACACCGGGTTTTCATCGGTGGTTTTCAGCGCCACGTCGACGTCGAAGACGAATTCCGTATCGGCTTTGCGCGAGATCAGGAAGAAGCGCACGGCGTCGCGGCCCTTGGCGATGTCGCCGCCGCCCGACCATTCGATCAGGTCGCGCACGGTCACGTAGGAGCCGGCGCGCTTCGAGATTTTCACCTCTTCGCCGTCCTTCATGACGGTAACCATCTTGTGCAGCACGTAGTCGGGGTAGCCTTGCGGGATGCCCATGTCGACCGCCTGCAGGCCGGCGCGTACGCGCGCGATGGTGCCGTGGTGGTCGCTGCCCTGGATATTGATGGCCTGCACGAAGCCGCGCTGCCATTTCACCAGGTGATACGCCACGTCCGGCACGAAATACGTGTAGGTGCCATCGGTCTTGCGCATGACGCGGTCCTTGTCGTCGCCGAAGTCGGTGGTGCGCAGCCACAGCGCGCCATCCTGCTCGTAAGTGTGGCCCGCCTTGACCAGCGTTTCGACCGCGCTATTGACCTTGCCGTCCGCGTACAGCGATGACTCCAGGTAGTAATTGTCGAACTTCACGCCAAACGCCTGCAGATCGATATCCTGCTCGTTGCGCAGGTAGGTGACGGCGAACGGCCGGATCGAATCGATGTCTTCCACGTTGCCATTCGCCGTGGCGGGCAAGCCATCGCTGGCCGAGACGGTCTTGCCGGCCTTGAAATCGTTGGCGATGTCGGCGATGTAGTCGCCGTTGTAGGCGGACTCTGGCCATTCGGCGTCGCCCGGCTTGAAGCCACGCGCGCGCGCCTGCACGGAATTGGCCAAGGTCTGGATCTGCACGCCTGCGTCGTTATAGTAGAACTCGCGCGTCACCTGGTAGCCTTGCGCGTCGAACAGCGAGGACAGGGCGTCGCCCAGGGCCGCCTGGCGGCCGTGGCCCACGTGCAGCGGGCCGGTCGGGTTGGCCGAGACGAATTCCAGGATGACCTGCTTGCCGGCGCCTGCCGTGCTGCGGCCATAGTTGTCGGCTTCGCTCAAGATGGTCTTCACGACGGCCTGCTTGGCGGCGGCGGAGACGCGCACGTTGATGAAGCCGGGGCCGGCGATTTCCACTGCCTCGATCAGGCCATGGCCAGCCGGGTTGGCCAGCACGGCCGCGACGATGGTTTGCGCCAGTTCGCGCGGATTCTGTTTCAGCTGCTTGGCCAGTTGCATGGCGATGTTGCAGGCGACGTCGCCATGCGATGCATCGCGTGGTCGCTCGAGCACCACGGATGGCGTCAGCGAAGTGCCGGCCAGGACGGGAGCGAGGGCGGCCTGGAACAGGGCGATGATTTCTTGTTTCTGTTGGGCGAGCATGAGCAGGATGGCGGTGGAACCGCGTTAAGAATGAATAGAATGAATCAAAAAGCAAAACGGACGGCAATTACCCAGCCGCCCAGACTGTGTCAATTATACTGGTTTGCCGTCGGGAACAATACGCTTGCCGGCAAGGTCCCCGTGCCGGCGCATTTCACGATATTATCAGGACAACATGCCCATGTTGGTGCATGAAAACATCAGCATGGCGCATTCTGCTTGTATATATGCAGTTTTTTGCCGCAATTTACATATATCGCTGCAATCGCTTGGGCCAGAGGGCGCCACAAACGCTACAATCGACCCTTTATTGATGACGCGCGGCCGCGTATTTGCCTCCATGCCGCCAGCCGCGCGCAGCCACACCGGATAATTATGAACAAGCGCCCCACGCTGAAATTGAAAACCAAGCCGGCGCCAGGCCAGGCTCCTGCCCCTGCCGCACCGAAATTGCGTCCCAGCTACCATCCCGACCTGAAACCGGTCTTGCAGCCAGGCTTCCAACCCGATTTGCGCGCCGACTCGCTGGCGTTTTGCCTGCTGGGCGCCGCCAATGCCGTGGCGCAAGTGCGCACGGGCACGGCTCTGCCGCAGGCGCTGGCCAAGGTGTTTGCGCAATCGAACGCCAACCCGCAGGCGCGCGGCGCCATCCAGGATATTTCCTACCGCACCATGCGCCAGCTGGGCCGCAGCGAAACCCTGGTTGGCCTGATGACCTCGAAGGCACCCGAGCCGCCGATGCTCGCTGCGCTGCTGTGCTGCGCGTTGTCCCTGATGTCGGCCGAGCCGGGCGAGCAGCCGTACGAAGAATTTACCGTCGTCGACCAGGCTGTTACGGTGGCCACTTCGCACCCTGACCTGGCGCATGCCAAGGGCATGGTGAATGCCGTTTTGCGGCGTTTCTTGCGCGAGCGCAAGTCCTTGCTGGAAGCGGCCCTGCAGCAACCGTTGGCGCAATGGAATTATCCGCAATGGTGGATCGATTCGCTGCGCCTGGCCTATCCGCGCGACTGGCAAGCCATTCTGACGGCCGGCAATGCCGTGCCGCCACTGACCCTGCGCGTGAATCGCCGCAAAAGCACGGTCGAAGCCTATCTGGCCGTGCTGGCAGAGGCGGGCATTGCCGCGCGCCAGGTGGGACCGTTTGCCGTGCGGCTGGACAAGCCCATCGGCGTGGCGTTGATTCCCGGCTTCGAGCAGGGCGTCGTCTCCGTGCAGGATGCCGGCGCGCAACTGGCCGCACCGCTGCTGGACTTGCAAGATGGCATGCGCGTGCTGGACGCCTGCGCGGCGCCCGGCGGCAAGACGTGCCACATTCTGGAACTGGCCGATGTGCAGGTCACCGCCATCGATGCGGACGCCAAGCGCTTGCCGCGCATCGCGGAAAACCTTGAGCGCCTGGGCCTGGACGCCACCTTGAAGGCACAGGATGCGCAATCGAGCGCGTGGTGGGACGGCCAGCAGTACGACCGCATCCTGGCCGACGTGCCGTGCACGGCCTCGGGCATCGTGCGCCGCCATCCCGACATTCGCTGGTTGCGCCGCAAGGGCGATGCGTTCCAACTTGCAACACTTTCCTCCAAAATTCTGGACAACCTGTGGCAGATGCTGCGCCCCGATGGTAAATTGCTGTTCGTGACATGTTCATTGTGGCCGCAAGAGTCCGAGGCACAGGCGGCGGCATTTGCGGTGCGCAATAATGCGACCCGATTGACAGCGCCTGGCCAGCTGTTGCCGACTGGCAGCGCGGAGCAGGACCATGACGGTTTGTTCTATGCGCTATTCCAAAAAAATGCGGCTTGATCGATTCGTCGAACTTTTTCCTACGGACACCATCGGCACACTTGTGACAACACGACTCTTCCGACTCCTGGCCCTGCTGCTGATGCTGGCATGTAACATGCCACGCGCGCATGCCGCCGACATGGTCGAGATCACCCGTGCCTACATCGAGTCTAGCGAAGAGGGCTATAAGCTGGCCGCCACGTATTCCTTCGAGCTTAATCACGACCTCGATGATGCCGTACAGCATGGCGTGCCGCTGTATTTCACGACGGAAATCGAACTGACCCGGCCCCGCTGGTACTGGTTCGATGAAAAAGCCATTGTGGCGCGCCAGACCAGCAAGCTGTCGTACAACGTGCTCACGCGCCAGTATCATGTGTCGGGCGGTGGCTTGCAGCAAAGCTTCCCCACCCTCGACGATGCGCTGTTCCTGATCCGCCGCCCCAGCCGCTGGCTGGTGGCGCGGCGCGGCGAGCTGAAAGTGGGGCAGACGTACAACGTCACCTTGCGCATGGGCATGGACCGCGACTACCTGCCCAAGCCGATACAGGTCAATGCCTTCAATAACAGCGACTGGCGCCTGGCTTCGAATAAAAAAACCTTTTTGTATACGGCGGAGTAGTGAGTCAAGCATTGCGCTATTTGCTGGTGGTGGGCGGCGGCATTGTCAGTATCCTGCTGTTCCTGCTGGCGTCGGCTTCCGATAATTCTGGCTTTTTCGACCGCTATTACACCTGGCTGCTGGGCCTGAACGCCGCCGTGGCCGTATCCCTGCTGACGCTGGTGGGCATTTCCCTGGGCCGCCTGTACGCGCGCTACAAGAGCGGCAAGTTCGGCTCCAAGCTGATGACACGCCTGGTAATGCTGTTCGCCGCCGTCGGCATCCTGCCGGGCCTGGTGATTTTCCTTGTCTCCGTGCAATTTGTTTCCCATTCCATCGAGTCCTGGTTCAACGTCAAGATCGAAGCGGCGCTGGAATCGGGGATTGAGCTGGGCCGTGCCGGCCTCGATGCGGCCCTGGTCGAGCTGGATCACCGGGGCCACAAGGCGGTCGAGGAACTGGGCGCCGACCCGGTGGCCGGTCCGGCAGTGCTGACCAGCCTGCTGCGCGAAGAGGGCATGCAAAATGTCATGATCGTCAGCGGCGATGGCGTGCTGCTGGCCAGCGCCGGGCCGCACAGTGCGGCCGACTTGCCTACGCCGGCCATGCTGGTGCAAGCCGCCTTGCCGGCCGGCTATGCTTCCGCCGAAGGGGGCCTGGAGTTGCACGACGATGGCACGGAGTCGGGCGGCGGCGGTTTCCGCGCGGGCACGCCGGCATCGCTGGAAACGGCGGCCAGCCTGCGCCTGCGGGTGCTGGTGACCGTGCCGGGTCCCTCCGTTTCGCCCCGCTACCTGCAACTGCTGCAGGCGGTGCCGCCCAAGCTGGCGACGAATGGCGAGGTGCTGCGGGCCGCCTACAGCGAATACAAGGAACGTTTCGTCGCGCGCGTCGGCTTGCGCAAGATGTACATGGAAATCCTCACCTTGACCTTGTTGCTGGCCATTTTTGGCGCCATCGGCAGCGCTTTCCTGATCGCGGGTAACCTGGCCCAGCCCCTGCTGCTGCTGGCCGAAGGCACGCGCGCCGTGGCCGAGGGCGACCTGTCGCCGCGCCCGATCGTCGCCACCAAGGATGAACTGGGTACCCTGACGCAGTCGTTCAACATCATGACGCGCCAGCTGCTCGATGCGCGCACGGCAGTGGAAAGCAACCGCGCCGCGCTGCAAAACGCCAAGGCCCACCTGGAATCGGTGCTGGCGAACATGTCGGCCGGCGTGATGGTGCTCGACGGCGATTTCAAGCTGGTGACCTGCAATGAGTCGGTCGAACGCATCCTGCAGCATTCGGGCATGAGCATGGTGGGCCAGCCGCTGGCGCATATTGCTGGAATGGAAGAGTTTGGCTCGGCCATCATCAGTGCCTTCACGGCGCAAAGCGCGCAATCGGCCTCGGGCCGCAACCAGCAGCGCCTGCATTGGCAGCGCCAGATCGAGATCCCGCGCCGCCTGGGCAGTAGTGCCGACGAGCATGACATCACCCTGCTGGCGCGCGGTTCGCGCCTGCCGCTGGAGTCCGGCAGCGGCTACATCGTCGTCTTCGATGATATTTCCGACGTCATTTCTGCGCAGCGCTCGATCGCCTGGGGCGAGGTGGCACGCCGCCTGGCGCATGAAATCAAGAATCCGCTGACGCCCATCCAGCTGTCGGCCGAGCGACTGCAGATGAAGCTCGAAGGCAAGCTGGAGCAGCCCGATGCCGACCTGCTCAGCCGCGCCACCACCACCATCGTCAAGCAGGTCGATGCGATGAAGCGCATGGTCGATGACTTCCGCGACTATGCGCGCACGCCGCCGGCCGTGCTCACGCCCTTGCGTTTGAACGAACTGATCGAAGAGATCCTGAACTTGTACTTGCGCGGTGATGATGGCGACATCATCCATCCGCAACTGGCGCCGAATCTGCCGATGGTGATGGGCGATCCGACCCAGTTGCGGCAGGTGATCCATAACTTGCTGCAGAACGCGCAAGACGCCATGGCCGATCTGCCGCCGGACTCGCCGCATCCGCGGATTGACGTAAGGACGGAAGCAATTCATTATCGCAGTGCGGACGGCGGCGTGAATATCGCCGTGCGGCTGGCCATCACCGACAATGGCCCTGGTTTCGCGCCAAAAATCCTGGCGCGCGCCTTCGAGCCCTATGTGACGTCGAAGGCGCGCGGTACGGGATTGGGCCTGGCGATGGTAAAGAAAATTATCGATGAACATGGCGGACGCATCGATATCGAGAACCGGGTCGACGGCAATGGCGCTGCGGTGGTCATTTTGCTGTTAAAGTTAGCTCCCGACACTCCTGCCCAGGAATTCCTGGCGTGAGGGTCTGGTTTAGTATTTAAAAAACTAATAAAATCATAGCTGTCCGCCGTGTGCATCTTGTGCGCGAGGGCTGGCGAAATGAGGAAGGCAAGACACGAATGGCAAACATACTCGTAGTGGATGATGAAATGGGTATCCGTGAGTTGCTCTCGGAAATATTGGGTGACGAAGGACATGCTATCCAGCTGGCCGAAAATGCGCAGCAGGCGCGTGAAGCGCGTGCCGCCGGTGCGCCGGATCTGGTACTGCTGGATATCTGGATGCCCGACACCGATGGCGTGACCCTGCTCAAGGAATGGCAGCGCGACGGCTTGCTGACCATGCCGGTGATCATGATGTCGGGCCACGCCACCATCGATACGGCGGTCGAGGCGACGCGCATCGGTGCCATGAACTTCCTGGAAAAACCGATTGCCCTGCAAAAACTGCTGAAAGCAGTCCAGCAAGGCTTGACGCGGGCACAGGAAACCGTGCGCGCGACTAGCGTGGCGCCGCGTCCCGTGGCACCCGTGGTGGCCGAGGAAAGCAGCCATCCCGTGCCCAGCTTTGGCGGCAGTGCGCCGCAACAGCTGATGGTGCGTCCAGGCATCGCCGTACCGGCGATAGCCGAAGGCCATGGCTACAACCTGTCGTTCGACTTGCCGCTGCGCGAGGCGCGCGACGCGTTCGAGCGCATGTATTTTGAACACCACCTGGGCCGCGAAGGCGGTAGCATGACCCGCGTGGCGGAAAAAACGGGCCTGGAACGCACCCATTTGTACCGCAAGCTGAAACAGCTGGGCGTCGAACCGGGCAAGCTGGCCAAGAAGAACCTGTGACGGCAATGCCGCGGCGCGTGACGCCGCTGACCCTGGTCAGCGGTGGCTGCGCCGCCGGGCGCGAGGCAGCCATCGCGCAAGCCTTGGCGCCGGACGAGCCGACCGCCGTGATCCTCGAGGGATTGGCCGATGGCAACGCCATCCTGGCGGACCTGGCCGAGCAAGTTCCCCCTTCTCCATCATTTCCATTGCAACTGTTGCGCATCGCACCCGGTTGCCTGTGCTGCAGCGGCAATCTCGTATTGCGTGTAACATTGAATCGTCTGCTGCGCCACCCCCCCGTGCACTTGTTCATCAGCTTGGCCGATGCCTCGCACATCGAACAATTGCGCACCTGGCTCACTGCCAGTCCCTATGATGCCCTACTGGCGCTGCAAGCAGACATACAGGTTTCCTGAGCGCGGCTTCTTGGCGCTTTCCTGATCGACGTACCGCAGTCGCAATGTGCATCTCGTTACAACTCTGCAGCCCGCCGGGTGGCATGGCGCTTGAAATAGTGCCGTATCAGCCCCACCTCTGTTCTGAAACCGCAGGAGCTTCTCCTGCCTGAGCGAAGGATGCAAAATGAACCTGATCTATAACAGCGAGCAATACAGCGTCGTGGAATTCGGCGCCGACGTCGACCTGGAAGCCCTGCGCTTTGGCGGCTATGAAATCGTCGACAAGGGCGGCAAACGCGAGACGTTTATCGCCGGTATCCTTGCGCAAAACTTCCGCCGCGACGTCACGGAACTGATCGCCAGCGAACCCAGCATGGAAGAGATCGATGAATTTTTAGGCAGCTATGATTCCCTCATGAGCCAGCCAGTTCTGTTGCACTAGTGTGATGGCTATCGCCACCATACCAATCCGTCTGACGGCATGGTATGGTGGTTGTGTTATCCAGCTGCAAACAGACCATGTGCCAACTTCTCGGAATGAATTGCAATGTCCCCACGGACATTGTCTTTAGTTTTACCGGCTTCGCCATGCGCGGTGGCCACACCGATACCCACCATGACGGCTGGGGCATTGCCTTTTTCGAGGGCGCCGGCGTGCGCCATTTCGTCGACCACCAGGCGGCCATCGCCTCGCCCGTGGCCGAACTGATCAAACGCTATCCCATCAAGTCGCGCAATGTCATCGCGCATATTCGCAAGGCTACGCAAGGCCAGGTGGCGCTGGAAAACTGCCACCCGTTCGTGCGCGAACTGTGGGGCCGCTACTGGGTGTTCGCCCACAATGGCGATTTGAAGGAGTTCAACCCCGTGCTGACGGGTAGTTACCGCCCCGTCGGCTGCACGGACAGTGAGCTGGCCTTCTGCTATCTGCTGCAGGAGCTGCATGCGCGCTTTGGCGACGCTCCGCCGGCGTTGCCGCAACTGCACGCCGCCCTGGCGGAGTTGTTGCCCAGCATCGCGGCCCACGGCACTTTTAACATGATGCTGTCGAGCGGCGAGGCGCTGTTTGCCCATTGCTCGACCAGCTTGCACTATCTGGTGCGACAACATCCGTTTCCAACTGCTAAACTCTCCGATGAAGACCTGAGCGTGGACTTTTCCCAGGTGACGACGCCACAGGATCGCGTGGCTGTGATCGTCACCCAGCCGCTGACGACGAATGAGCAATGGACGGCGTTTGCGCCGGGCGAATTGAAGTTATTTGTCGACGGGATGGTGCAAGACACGCCAGCGGCCTAATTTGTTGACGACAATACGCTTGATTGCTGCCAAAATACCCACAGCGCGGGCGAAATTCAGCTAAAGTATTGTCAATAGTGAACCTTGATGCGGGCGCCGCGCGGCCGGTGTCACTCGACCTGATTGATGAAGACTTAATGATCGATATTTCCAGCAACGACATCACCCCGAAACCCTTGCGCGTGCGCGAGTTCTATCTGGGGCGACAACCTATTCTTGACCGCAATCAAGCCCTGTTTGGCTATGAGTTGCTATTCCGCAACGCCCCGGTCGGTCCCGCCAACATCACCAGCGATCTGTCCGCCACGGCGTCCGTGATCGCCCACGCTTCCCAGCTGGGAATGGAAAAGGTCATCGGCGACGCACTCGGTTTCGTCAACGTCGATGCCGACGTGATCATGAGCGACATCTTCGTTTTCCTGCCGCGTGAAAAAGTCGTGCTGGAAATCGTCGAATCGATGCCCGTCACGCCGGAAGTGCGCGCGCGCATCAGCGAACTGGTGGGTCATGGTTTCACCTTCGCGTTGGAAAACGTGGTGGCCGATACGTCGCAAGTACAGCAGCTGTTGCCGCTTGTGCAATATGTCAAAATGGACATGAGCAAGGTCGAGCCGAAGGTGCTGGCAGCACTGGCCCCCCGTTTCAAGCAGGAGCAGAAGAAACTGGTGGCGGAGAAGGTCGAGACGCGCGAAGAATTCAAGTCCGGGCTGGACCTGGGCTTCGATTACTTCCAGGGGTATTATTTTGCCAAGCCCGCCATCATGACGGGCAAAAAACTGTCGCCGTCGCAACTGGCCGTCATGGAACTGATGACCTTGGTTACCTCCGACGCCGAGAATATGGAGATCGAGCGCGCCATCAAGCGCGACGTGTCGCTGGCCCTGAACCTGCTGCGTCTGGTGAATACGCCTGCCGTGGGCGCGCGTCAGCGCATCGATTCGCTGAGCCAGGCTGTGACCGTGCTGGGCCGCCGCCAATTGCAGCGCTGGCTGCAAATCATGCTGTATGCGGAGCCAAGCAAGCGCGGCCATAGCATGACGCCGCTGCTGATGTTGGCCACCACGCGCGGCCGTTTGCTGGAGCTGCTCGCGCATAAATTGCGTCCTAACCACGCCCACTCGGCCGATATCGCCTTTACGGTCGGCATCATGTCCCTGATGGATACCCTGTTCGGCGTGCCGATGTCGGAAATCCTCAGCCAGATCGAAGTGATCGATGAAGTGGCCGAAGCGCTGCTGTCGCGCGAAGGCTTCTACGGCGACCTGCTGCGCCTGGCCGAATGCATCGAGCGCATCGAAGACATGGAAGGCGAGATCGTGCCGACCTTGCGCGACCTGGCCATGTCGCCGGACGACCTGGTGGAGCTGGAAATGGCTGCCTACGAATGGAGCGACAATGTGGTGAGGTATGCGTTGTAACTGACGCCTCCCGTAACGTTAAAAAAACCCTGCACGGCCTAGCCGTGGCAGGGTTTTTTTACGCCGCTATACGGCGGCACCGGGCCAGTGCTTGTGCAACTCGGGGTCGGTGCGCAGTTCCCACAGGGCCAGCACGACGACGGCGATACCGACGAGCAGCTCGTTCCACATGACGACGCGCTGTTCGGCCAGCTGCAAGATCCACGGCGAGGCGGCCACCCAGACGCCGACCAGCAGGTTGACGACGACGGCCCAGAAATACGTTTTGTACAGGTCGAAGGCGGCCAGCACGGCGATCACCAGGCCCGAGACAAAGGCGTTGATCATCTGCGGCGAGCCTTCGGGGTAGGAAAAGGCCCAGGGCGAGACGAGCAGCCACAGGCCCAGCAACAGGATCACTTGATCTTGCCAGCGTTTCAGTTTGAAATTGTTTGCCATATATCCTCCTTAGCCAGTTAGGGAACGGGCCGGAGCGGGCATGCAGCATGCCGACCGGCATACTGCGTTAGTGCGCTGCGGCGCGCTATAAGTTCCGCGCGCCTTGTGCTTATCATGACAGATTGGGCGCCAGCCAGCGTTCCACGTCCTCGATGCTGGCGCCGCGGCGCTTGGCCATGTCTTCCACCTGGTCCATGCCTATCTTGCCGACAACGAAGTATTTCGACTCCGGGTGGGCAAAATAGAAGCCGGAGACGGCCGCGCCGGGGAACATGGCATACGATTCCGTCAATAGCATGCCGATTTCCTCGGCCTGCATGACCTTGAACATTTCTTTCTTGACGGTATGCTCGGGGCAGGCGGGGTAGCCGGGTGCGGGGCGGATGCCGACATATTGCTCGCCGATCATGGCGTCGTTGCTCAACTGCTCGTCCGGCACATAGCCCCATAAATCCTTGCGCACGCGCTCATGCAGGTATTCGGCAAACGCTTCGGCCAGGCGGTCCGCCAGCGATTTGAGCATGATGGACGAGTAATCGTCGTGCGCATCTTCGAAGCGCTTTTCGTATTTCTCGATGCCCAGGCCGGAGGTGACGGCAAACATGCCGATGTAATCCTTCACGCCCGATGCCTTCGGTGCAATGAAGTCGGCCAGGCACTGGTTCGGCCGCTGCACGCCGTCGACCACGGGTTTGACGCCTTGCTGGCGCATGCCGTAATAGGTGAACGCTACGCTACTGCGCGTATCATCCGTGTACACCTCGATATCGTCGTCATTGATGCTGTTCGCCGGCAGCAGGGACACGACGCCATTGGCCGTCAGCCAGCGCCCGTCGATGAGTTTTTTCAGCAAGGCCTGGCCTTCCGCGTACACCTTGGTGGCCGCGTCGCCCACCACGTCATCGGACAAAATGGCAGGGAAGGGGCCGGCCAGGTCCCAGGTCTGGAAGAACGGACCCCAGTCGATATAGTTGGCCAGGGTGGCCAGGTCGACATTCTTGAATACGCGGCGGCCGATGAATTTTGGTTTCACGGGCTTGCACGGGCCGTCGAAGGGCACGATCATCTTGTTGGCGCGCGCTTGCGCCAGCGGCAAGATGGGCAGCGCCTTCTTGTTGGCGTGCTGCTCGCGGATGCGCGCGTAGTCGAGTTCGATGTCTTCCACGTACTTGTCGCGCTGTTCCGGTGTCAGCAAGGATTGCGCGACAGACACGGAACGCGAGGCATCCGGTACATAGATCACGGGGCCCTCGTAGTTGTGCGCGATTTTCACGGCCGTGTGGGCGCGGCTGGTGGTGGCGCCGCCGATCAGCAGGGGAATCTTCAGCATGCGGAAGTGTTCATCGCGCTGCATTTCCTTGGCGACATACGCCATTTCTTCCAGCGACGGCGTGATCAGGCCCGACAGACCGATGATGTCGGCGTTTTCCACCTTGGCGCGCGCCAGGATTTCCGAGCACGGCACCATCACGCCCATGTTCACCACTTCGAAGTTGTTGCATTGCAAGACTACCGTGACGATGTTCTTGCCGATGTCATGCACGTCGCCTTTGACTGTGGCCATGATGATCTTGCCCTTCGGCTTGGCGACGATGCCCGTGCGTTTTTCTTCCAGCAGCTTTTCTTCTTCGATGTACGGAATCAAATGGGCCACGGCCTGCTTCATGACGCGCGCCGATTTCACCACTTGCGGCAGGAACATCTTGCCCTGGCCAAACAGGTCGCCGACCACGTCCATGCCGGCCATCAAAGGGCCCTCGATCACGTGGATGGGGCGCCCGCCATTGTGCAGCAGCTCCTGGCGCGCTTCTTCCGTGTCTTCTACGATGAATTGCGTGATGCCGTGCACCAGCGCATGCGACAGGCGCGCCTGCACCGTGCCTTCGCGCCAGGCCAGGGTTTGCGCCTCGGCCTTGCCGCCCGCCTTCAGGCTGCCGGCAAACTCGATCATGCGCTCGGTGGAGTCTTCGCGGCGGTTCAGCACCACGTCTTCCACGCGCTCGCGCAGTTCCGGGTCCAGGTTGTCGTACACGCCTACCATGCCGGCATTGACGATGCCCATGGTCATGCCGGCCTTGATGGCGTGGTACAGGAAGACGGTATGGATGGCTTCGCGGGCCGGGTCGTTGCCGCGGAAGCTGAACGACACGTTCGACACGCCGCCCGAAATCTTCGCGTACGGCAAGTTTTCCTTGATCCAGCGCGTGGCGTTGATGAAGTCGACGGCGTAGTTGTTGTGCTCTTCGATGCCGGTGGCGACGGCAAAGATGTTCGGATCGAAAATGATGTCTTCCGGCGGGAAGTCCAGCGCATCGATCAACAAGTGATATGCGCGGGCGCAAATCTCGATCTTGCGCTCGAAGGTGTCGGCTTGCCCTTTTTCATCGAAGGCCATGACGATCACGGCGGCGCCATAGCGGCGGCACAGCTTGGCCTGGCGCAGGAATTCCTCTTCGCCTTCCTTCATCGAGATGGAGTTGACGATGGCCTTGCCCTGCACGCATTTCAAGCCCGCTTCGATGACCGACCATTTCGACGAGTCGACCATGATGGGGACGCGCGAAATATCGGGTTCCGAGGCGATCAGGTTCAAAAAGCGCGTCATGGCCGCCAGCGAGTCGAGCATCGCCTCGTCCATGTTGATGTCGATCACTTGCGCGCCGTTTTCCACTTGCTGGCGCGCCACGGATAGGGCTTCGTCGTATTGCTCGTTGAGAATCATGCGCGCGAACGCCTTCGAGCCCGTGACGTTGGTGCGCTCGCCCACGTTGACGAACAGCGACTCGTCATTGACGACAAACGGTTCCAGGCCGGCCAGGCGCAAGTCGTGCGACGGCGCTGGCACCGTGCGCGGGGTATTTTTCGACAGCAACTCGCCGATGGCGGCGATATGTTCGGGCGTGGTGCCGCAGCAACCGCCCGCCATGTTCAAAAAGCCCGCGTCGGCAAATTCGCGCAGCAGGGCGGACGTATCGGCTGGCAACTCGTCGAAACCCGTGTCGCTCATGGGGTTGGGCAAGCCCGCGTTCGGGTAGATGCAGACGAAGGTGTCGGCGATCTTGGCCAGCTCTTCCGCGTACGGGCGCATCAGGGCGGCGCCCAGCGCGCAGTTCAGGCCGATGGTCAGCGGTTTTGCGTGGCGCACGGAATTCCAGAAGGCGGGCACGGTCTGGCCCGACAAAATGCGGCCCGAGGCGTCCGTGACGGTGCCGGAAATCATCAAAGGCAAGCGCACGACGGTCGGGTTTTGCTCGTAGAACAGATCGATGGCGAACAGGGCCGCCTTGCAGTTCAAGGTGTCGAAAATGGTTTCCACCAGCAGCACGTCGGCGCCGCCTTCCACCAAGCCCTGCGTCTGCTGCAGATAGGCGGCCACCAGCTGGTCGAAACTGACGTTGCGCGCGGCCGGATCGTTCACGTCGGGCGAGATCGATGCCGTCTTCGGCGTGGGGCCCAGGGCGCCGGCGACGAAGCGCGGCTTGTCCGGGGTGGAATATTTATCGCAGGCGGCGCGTGCCAGTTTGGCCGCCTGGACATTCATTTCATAGGCCAGGTGGGCCATGTGGTAATCATCTTGCGCGATGGTCGTGGCGCCAAAAGTATTCGTTTCGATCAGGTCGGCGCCCGCCGCCAGGTAGCGCTCGTGGATTTCCTGGATGATGTGCGGCTGCGTCAGGGTCAACAGCTCATTATTGCCTTTGACGAACAGTTCACGCGCGCCACTGTTGACCGGCGCGGCGAAATCGATGAAGCGGCCAGCGGGGCCGCCACGGTACGCTTCTTCGTCGAGCTTGTACTGCTGAATGATCGTGCCCATCGCGCCGTCGAGGATCATGATCCGCTGCGCCAGAATGGCGCGCAAGGTGGCTTCGGTCGTGGACATGGCGGGGATCACGGTATCGTTCATTTCATGCTTTCAATAGGCAAACGGGCGGCGGCGCGGCGACAAGACTTTACGAGGCGGATGCGGGCCAGCAGGATCAGCTGACGGAGAGTGCCAGCCGGGTAGGGCAGGCAGAAGGTGGCAATCGCCTGATTTCACCGGGTCTAAAATTATACGGCATCAGGCTGCTTTGGTTTTAAGCAAAAGCGGTGGCAGGCCAGTCTGCCGTGGTTCGAGCAACACAACGGCGCCACGGCTGGCGCTACGGTGGCATCATCGCGGCCGCAGCTGAAAATGCCAGGCTTGAAAATCTTATTCAAAATGTTAATTTTTCCGCCAAGGTTGGCAGGAAGGTATGTGCTCTATGCTGTGGAAAAATTTCCACATTATTTGAATCCGCTCCCATTATTTTTCATGAATGGAATGGCAATAGCTGCAAAGGAAAATAATTGGGGTGTAAGGCAATGCAGAATGAGACACGTATTGCTGAAAATAAAGTTTGCCAGGTAGATATTTTAACTATTATCAAAACCAATTAAATCAAAAGCATTAATAGTTGTCTTATGGAATCGAAATAACCCATAATGTTGGTTCCTCGCAATTAAATTCTCACCAAAAGTCACCGATATGTCACATTCCTCTCCTATCCTCCCCGGCATCGCGCTGTATCAGTATGGATGCCAGCCATGAAAAACCATGTGCTTGTTGGATTGTTTCTCATGCTGGGCCTGTCCGCTTGCGGCGGCGGCGGGGGCGGTGGTGATACGGTAGTAGCGACCGCCTCGGGCAATCCCGTCGTAATTCCTGCCGTCTCGGCCGTCTCGGCGGCAAATGTCGCCGTGGGTGGCAGCCTGGTGGTCACGGGCACCAATTTGAGCCGCGTGACGGCCTTCCAGGTGGGCGGCGTGACGCTTGCCACCAGCGCCGCCAGCGAGACCAGCGTGACTCTGGCCATGCCAGGCGTGCCCGTGTCGGGTGCCTTGAGCCTGGTCAGCGCCAGCGGCACGGCGGCCACCAGCTATAACCTCAATGTGTACCTGCCATTGAGCGTGGGCAGCATCGCGCCATTGACGGGCGGCGCCGGTTCCAGCGTGACGATCGCGGGCGGTGGCATGGGCGCCGTGACGGCGGTGCAGTTTGGCAATGGCGCGGCGGCGACACCGCAAAGCCAGACGGCCGGCAGCGTGACCGTGGTGGTGCCCCTGGGGGCGGCAACAGGAGCGCTGACGGTGCGCGGTCCGTACAACGATGTCATCAGCAGCGATACGTACAAGGTCTTGGCGAGCGTGGCAGTGACGTCGATCACGTCGGCCATCAGTGGCGGGACCTTGTCGGTGACGGTGCAGGGCAGCAATCTTGACCAGGTCAGCTCGGCCTCGGTGGGCAATACGCCAGCCGTCATCGTCAGCGCCAGTGCCAGCCAACTGCTGTTGTCTGCACCAAGCTCGGCAACGGGCGATGTGATGCTGTCAGCCGCTGCGCGCATTGCCGTCAATGCAGGCACGGTGTCGGCGTTTACCCTGGGCAGCATTGATTTCGCGCAGGTACTGAACTTGAACGCCAGCAATACGGCCTTGCGCCTGACGCGCGGCAAGCCGGCCGCCGTGCGCGTGTCCGTGCTGGCCACGCAAGCGGGCCAGGCCAGCCCGGCAGTCACCTTGAATGCGACTGCCGCGAATGGCAGCAACCTGGGCAGCATCAGCATGAGCGGCCCATCGGTCTTGCCAACGCAAAAGAACGATGACAGTTTTAACGGCAATTTCAGTGCCGTCCTGCCTGCCGGCTGGATCTTGCCCGGCGTGCGCGTGCGCGTGACGGCCGTTGGCAATGACGGCGTGCAAGTGACCCAGGAAGCGGCGCCCGTGGTGGCCAGCCTGGCCAAAATCCGCTTGGTGCTCGTGCCCTTGAGCACCGACGATGGCGTGGCGCAACTGCCTGACGCCGAGGTGATCCGTGCTGCGCTGCTGCGCGTGTATCCGTATGCGACGGAAAATATCAGCATCACGACGCGCGCTGCGCTGAGCATGCCGGGCAGCAGCACGGCCGACAGCTGGTGGAGCGATACCCTGGGCAAACTGGAAAGCAAGCGCGCGCTGGAAGACAGCGGCGCCTATTATTATGGTTTCGTGCCGAGAATGTCTTCCACCCGCGCCGCCGGCCTGGCCTACATCAACCAGCGCAGCAGCGGCAACGACTTCACGTCGGCCATCGGCCTGGATGCCAGGTTCAACAGCATCGCATCGGTCGATCCCTTCGGCAATCAATGGCCGGAATGGCTGACCACGCTCGTGCATGAGCTGGGCCACAACCACTCGCTGCAGCACGTCGCCTGCGGCGGCCCGGCTGGCGCCGCTGCCGACTACCCTTATGCGGATGGCAATCTGGGCCCGCAACCGCTGTACAACAGCAACTACGCAGGCAATATCGGCCAACTGAGCAAGGCAGTCTATGGCAGCACGCCGATGAAGGACGTGATGAGCTATTGCAGCGGTGCCTGGTTCTCCGACTATAGCTATGCGCGGGTGCAACAATTCCTGGAAAAACGCAGCACGCAGGTGACGGGTAGCAATGTGTTGGCCGCCAGCATGTCCGTGGCCGAGAATGGCTATCTGACCATTTCCGGCCGCATCACGCCGACCGGCGTGGCATTGCGCCCGGCCGTTGCCTCGTCCACGCGTGTGGGCGCAGCGGCCAGCGGCAGCGGTCAGGCGTACACCCTGCGGGTCTTGACGGTGTCGGGAACGACTATCGACTTGCCCTTCGATGCCGTAACCGTGGCCGACCATGGCGGCAGCGCTATGAGCCACTTCCGCGTCAGCTTCGCCAACCCCGGCGATATCAGCGACGTGCAAGTATTGTTCAATGGTAAGCCATTGACCAGGCTGGAGCGTTCCGCGCGGCGCAGCAAGGCTGCCAACGATGGCAGCTTTGAGGTAACGCAAAGCGGCGGCAAGCTGGCGCTGGCCTGGGATGCGCAAGCGGAGCCGTACGCGGCCGTGCTGCACGTGGCCGCCGATGGCCGCAAGACGGTGGTCGCCAGCGGCTTGACAGGGGGCAATGCCAGCGTTGATGTGAACGCCTTGCCGACCGGCGGGCGTTTCGAGGTCAGCCTGTCGTCGTCCGTGGGCGGACGTTTGATGAAGGTGCAGCGCCGCTAGGCAAGGGTGCTGGATGCAAAAAAGGGCTTGCCGCGGCAAGCCCTTTTTTATGGTGCAGGCATTGGTGCACAAACTGCACAGATCCTGTGCCTGGCGGAGGCTGCCACTTTTCATCCCGCCTGCCTAGAATGGGTCTTCATCCACTTGCGGAGCATCCCATGCCCATCCTGAACCTGCGTTTGTCCACTGCGCCCGATGCGCGCCAGTCGGCCGCCATCGCCGCCACCCTGAGCGCCCTGACGGCGCGGCTGCTGCACAAGGCGCCCGAATTGACGTCGGTGGCGATCAGCCATGCCGATGCGGCGCATTGGTTTGTCGGCGGGCCCTCACTGCAAGCTCAGGGCAAGGCCAGTTTTTTTCTCGATATCTTGATCAGCGATGAAACGAATACGGCAGCGGAAAAAGCCGCCTATATCGCCGCCGTGTTCGCCGCCATGCAGGAGTGTCTCGGCGCCTTGCATGACGTCAGCTACATCCACGTGCATGACGCGCGTCAGGCGGCCTGGGGCTATGGCGGCTTGACGCAGCAGTTTCGCGCCGTGCGCAAGGCGCTGCAGCAGCCATGATCAATCCCAGTGGCGCCCTTGGTAATGCTGCACGGCAAAATCGACGAAGACCCTGACCTTCGGCGACAGCTGGCGGCTGTGCGGATACAGCGCGTACAAGGTGCGTGGGCGCAAGGTGTAGCCGGGCAAGACCTCGACCAACTGGCCGCTGCATAGCGCATCGCGCACGATGAAGGCGGCTGCGCCGGCGATACCCATGCCACCCACGGCGGCCTCGCGCAGGGCGACGCTGGTATTGGCTTGCAGGCTGCCGCGTACGGCCACTTTGTGCGCGGCGCCGCCGGCGTCCGTGAACAGCCACTCTGCCGGCTTGTCGCCGGTTGTGTATCTCAAGCAATTGTGCTGCGCCAGATCTTGCGGCGTGGCCGGATGGCCATGGCGGGCCAGGTAGGCGGGCGAGGCGACGGCCAGCGTGCGGCTGCTGGCCAGCTGGCGCGCCACCAGGGTGGAATCGGGCAAGCCGCGCGCCAGGCGCAGCGCCACGTCGAAGCCATCGTCGATCAGGTCGACAATGCGGTCATTGCAGACGAGGTCGATGTGTATGTGCGGGTATTGGCGGGTGAAATCGGGCAGCCAGGCGGCCAGTTCCAGCGTGCCGAAGGCCACTGGTGCATTGATGCGCAAGCTGCCGGACGGTTGCGCCTGGTGCCTGGCGACGGCGCGGTCGGCCGCATCGAGCGCGTCAAGGATGTCGCGGCTGGCCAGATAGTATTCCTGGCCGGCGGCCGTCAGGGCGAAGCGGCGCGTGGTGCGGTTCAGCAACTGGGCGCCCAGTTGGCCTTCCAGCTGGCGGATTTGGCGCGAAACGATCGAGTGGGAAATGCCCAACGCGGCGCCGGCGGCCGTGAAACTGCCCAGTTCTACGACGCGGCGCAAGGCGCGCAGGGCGGTTAGCTGGTCCATGGGGTGCTTGCCGCCGGGCTAGTTGGGGTGTGAATTAAACGAAACGTTTGCCTTCCAGCGGGAAGCCTTTGATGAATTCAGTTGCGGGCAAGCGCTTGCCGCCCGGTTTTTGCAGTTCCGTCAGGCGCAAGGAACCATTGCCGCAGGCCACGACGATGCCGTGCTGGGCATCGGCTGCCAGCACCTGGCCTGGCGCTTCCTTGCTGTCCGCTTCAATTACCTCGGCGGACCAGATCTTGATGGTCACGCCATCGACCTGGCCGCAAGCGACGGGGAAGGGATTGAAGGCGCGGATTTTCAGGCCCAGTTCCAGCGCAGGCTGGCTGAAATCGAGCGCCGCTTCGTCCTTGGCAATTTTTGCCGCGTAAGTCACGCCCGCTTCCGGTTGCGGCACGGCTTCGAGTGGCTGCTGCTGCATCTTGCGCAGGGTCTCGACGATCATCTTGCCGCCCAGCGTGGCCAGCTTGTCGTGCAGGCTGGCGGTGGAATCGCCCGCTTCGATGGGCGTGCGCTCGATGGCCAGCATGGGGCCCGTATCGAGGCCTTCTTCCATTTGCATGATGGTCACGCCCGTTTCATCGTCACCGGCCTCGATGGCGCGGTGAATCGGCGCCGCACCGCGCCAGCGCGGCAGCAATGAACCGTGGATATTGATGCAAGGTTTGATGTCGAGCGTGCTGCGCGGCAAGATCAAGCCGTAGGCCGCTACGACCATCACGTCGTAATCGGTGGCCAGCAGGCGTTCGTGGGCTGCTTTTGCCTCGGCGGCGCGCTGCGGGTCCTTGCTGTCCATGCGCAGGGACAAGGGTTGCAGCACGTCGATGCCATGCTGTTGCGCGTATTGCTTGACGGCCGAGGCGTGCAGTTGCATGCCGCGCCCGGCAGGGCGGTCGGGCTGGGTCAGCACCAGCGGAATGTCAAAACCTGCTTCATGCAAGTCTTTCAGGGCCGTGGCGGCAAATTCAGGGGTGCCTGCGAAGATCACTTTCATTTGGTTCCTTGACGTGAGATGCGCAGGCCTGTGCCGGAGGCGCCAGACTGGCGTGGTGTGACGACTACTGTTGCTGCTTAGTCTATCAGCACAGCGGCAAAAGCGGCTTAGAAACGGCGATTTTGTGCGCGCAGGCTCGCTTCGCGCTCGAGACCACGGTTTTCCTTGATCATCTTGGCCTTGATGCGGTTGCGTTTGAGCGGCGACAGGTATTCGACGAATACCTTGCCCAGCAGATGATCCATCTCATGCTGGATGCAGACGGCCAGCAAGCCATCGGCTTCCAACTCGAACTGCTTGCCGTGGCGGTCCAGGGAGCGCACCTTGATGCGGGCCGGGCGCTCGACGCCATCGTAGATGCCAGGCACGGACAAACAGCCTTCGTCGTAGACCTGCTTTTCCTCGCTGGCCCAGGTAATTTCAGGGTTGATGAATACTTGCAGCTGGTTTTTCTCTTCGGTGATGTCGATCACCATCATCTGGATATGCGCATCCACTTGTGACGCGGCCAAGCCGACGCCTGGGGCGTCGTACATGGTTTCGGCCATGTCGTCGATCAGGGTTTGCAGGCGCGCGTCAAATTCGGTGACGGGCTTGGCGATCGTGTGCAGGCGAGGATCGGGGTAACGCAGGATATTTAATATGGACATACGGATTCGACTGGTTAAGGTGGGCGCCGATGCGCCGGATTATTCATGCCTGGGCCATGCGAACGATGGCAGGGCTATTTTATTTGAGTACGCTACGGTTGGGCGCGTATGGCACAACGGCGCGGCAGATGCGTTTGCCAGTGCGCTATTCGTTTGCTGCAAAGGGAAATTTTATCACAGACGCCCATGGCCCTGTGGACGGCGGGCCGTTTTGCAGCGCCATTGCACGTATCCTTGCGCGCGTCGGTATCGCATGCGCGCCATGGCGCTAGCATGGGATGGCACAGTACACAGTGAGGTTGTCATGCATGCACTTGCAACGACGGCAGACACGGCCACGGAATTGGCGGGCTGGCTGCGCCTGCAGCATCTGTCCGGCGTGGGGCCGGTGGCGGCGCGCGCCTTGCTGGCCCGCTTCGGCTTGCCGCCGCAGATCTTCGCCGCGCCGTTCGAGGCCTTGCGCGAGGTGGTGCCGGCCGGCGTGGCGCGTGCCATCGTGCAGCCGCCCAAGCCGGTGGCCAACAGCCAGCTGGCGCTCACCCTGCAATGGTTGCAGCGGCCCGGCAATGCCGTGCTGACCCTGGCCGATGCCGGGTATCCGCCCCTGTTGCTGGAAATCGCCGATCCGCCGCTATTGTTATATATACGGGGGCGGGCGGAACTGCTGTCGCGTCCCGGCGTGGCCATCATCGGCAGCCGCAATGCCAGCGCGCAAGGCATGCAGAACGCGGCCGCGTTTGCACACGCCCTCAGCGCGGCAGGCTTGACCATCATTTCCGGGCTGGCGCTGGGCATCGACACGTACGCGCACGAAGGCGGCTTGCGCGGCACGGGCGCCACCGTGGCCGTGATCGGCACGGGCGCCGATTTGGTGTATCCGCGACGCAACCTTGATCTGGCGCAAAGAATTGCCGAACAGGGGTGCATCGTCAGCGAGTATGCGCTTGGGCTGCCCGCCATGCCGGGTAACTTTCCGCGCCGCAATCGTTTGATCAGCGGCCTGGCGCGCGGCGTGCTGGTGATCGAGGCGGCCGCGCAATCGGGCTCCCTGATCACTGCACGCCTGGCCGGCGAGCAGGGGCGCGACGTGTATGCCTTGCCCGGTTCCATCCATGCCACGCTGGCCAAGGGCTGCCATGCATTGATCAAGCAGGGCGCCAAGCTGGTCGAGTCGGCCGATGACGTGCTGCAAGAGCTGCAGTGGCTGGGCGGTGTCCCCAAGGCGCCGCCAGCGGCGGAAGACGAACCGCCGCTGCTGGCCGCACTGGGCCACGATCCCCTCGATGCCGATACCCTGGCCGCGCGCAGCGGCCTGGCCATGGGCGTGCTGATGGGTGAGTTGCTGGCGCTGGAGCTGGCGGGGCTGGTCGAGCGCTTGCCGGGAGGACTGTTTCAACGCTGCAAATGACAGCTTGTCACTTGTGTGGTGGCCTTGCCGCACGGGCGCGCTTTGTCCGTGCGCACCCTTGTGTCGCAGCGAACTTAGCTGATAGAGTAGAGCCATGTTCGATATCCTGGTTTACCTCTACGAGACTTACTATCGCCCCGACGCCTGCCCCGAGCCGGCAGTCCTGGCGCGTAAACTGTCGGCCGTCGGTTTCGACGACGTGGAGATTTCCGAAGCGCTCGTGTGGCTGACGGACTTGAACGCCATGGCCGGCGTCGAGCAAACCTTGACGGCCAGTTCCACGGGCACGCGCTTCTATGTCAAGCAGGAAAGCGACGTGCTGGGCACGGCCGCCATCGGCTTCATCCAGTTCCTGGAAAGTGCCAAGGTGCTCTCGCCGCTGCAGCGCGAAATCGTCATCGAACGGGCGCTGGCGCTCGACGAGGCGCCCGTCTCGCTGGGTAAGCTGAAAGTCATCGTGCTGATGCTGCTGTGGAGCCAGGGCAAGGAACCGGATGCCCTGATGTTTGACGACTTATTCGTCGACGACGAAGACCTGCCTCCCCGTCTGCTACACTAATAAAAATGTCCATGGCGGCGTTACAGCGTCTTGCCGTACTAGCGTACTAGCGTACTAGCGTACTGGCTGCAACGCTGCGCCTTGCCCTGAACATTTTTATGCTGTCTTGCTGGCTGCCACGCAGCCGTTGGCCCAATCTTGGCACCGCTGCCGCGCCATCCCCTTTACTATGTACTGCACCAGCGCGCCCGCTAGTCCATCGTGTTTGCGCCTGCGCATTCTTGCTTGCAGATAACTTGCCGAATTCTTCAATAGGCGCTTATCATTGGCCGCTTGACAAGACCACAAGTCACAAGGCCTTGCGCAGACAAAAGCGTCGGCGCCTGGCAATGCACTGTATGATGCGCATGCTGAAACTATCCTAGAGCATTTTTCGAGACTAAAAAATATGACAAAAACCCTCATCATCGCCGAGAAGCCTTCTGTCGCGAACGATATCGCGAAGACGCTTGGCGGCTTCACCAAGCACGATGAGTACTTTGAATCGGATGAATACGTCCTGTCGTCGGCGGTCGGCCACTTGCTGGAGATCGCCGTGCCGGAAGAATTCGACGTGAAGCGCGGCAAATGGAGTTTCGCGCACTTGCCGATGATTCCACCGTATTTCGCGCTGAACCCGATCCCTAAGACGGAAGCGCGCCTCAAAGTATTAAACAAGCTGATCAAACGTAAAGACGTCACCACCCTTATCAACGCATGCGATGCGGGGCGCGAAGGCGAGCTGATTTTCCGCCTGATCGCGCAAAACGCGAAAGCCAAGCAACCGGTCAAGCGATTGTGGCTGCAGTCGATGACGCCGGGCGCCATCCGCGACGGTTTCTCGCACCTGCGCAGCGATGAAGAAATGCTGCCGCTGGCGGACGCGGCCCGCTGCCGTTCGGAAGCCGATTGGTTGATCGGCATCAATGGCACGCGTGCCATGACGGCGTTTAATTCGAAAGAAGGCGGCTTCTATCTGACCACCGTGGGCCGCGTGCAAACGCCAACGCTCTCGATCGTGGTTGAACGCGAAGACAAGATCAAAAAATTCGTGCCGCGCGACTTCTGGGAAGTGCGCGCCGAATTCGTCTGCGCGGCCGGCATTTATGAAGGCCGCTGGCTCGACACGAAGTTCAAGAAGGACGAAAACGATCCCGAGAAGCGCGCCGAGCGCCTGTGGAGCAAGACGGCTGCCGACTCGATCGCCACCGCCTGCCGCGGCCGCCAAGGCATCGTCACGGAAGAATCGAAACCGACCACCTCGATGGCGCCGGGCCTGTTCGACCTGACCAGTTTGCAGCGCGAAGCGAACTCGCGTTTCGGCTTCTCCGCCAAGAACACCCTGGGTCTGGCCCAGGCGCTGTACGAAAAACACAAGGTGCTGACGTATCCGCGTACCGATTCGCGCCACCTGCCGGAAGACTACATCCCGACCGTGCTGCAGGCGCTGGAAACGGTCAAGGAAAACAGCAACTACCACCAGTTCGCCAAGCAGATCGTCGACAAGGGCTGGGTCAAGCCGAACAAGCGCATCTTCGACAACACGAAGATCTCGGATCACTTCGCGATTATCCCGACGACGATCGCGCCAAAGAACCTGTCCGAGCCGGAACAAAAATTGTACGACCTGGTCACGCGCCGCTTCATGGCCGTGTTCTTCCCGCCTGCGGAATTCCAGGTCACCACGCGTTACACGGAAGTGTCGGGCCATCAGTTCAAGACTGAAGGCAAGGTCATGACCAATCCGGGCTGGCTGGCTATTTATGGCAAGGAAGCGTCGACGGATGCCGACAAGGAAAGCAATGGCAACGGCAACCTGGTGCCCGTCGCCAAGGGCGAAAAAGTGCAGACGGAAAGCGTCAACGCCAACGGCCTGGTCACCAAGCCGCCTGCGCGCTTTACGGAGGCGACCTTGCTGTCGGCCATGGAAGGCGCCGGCAAGCTGATCGACGACGACGAGCTGCGCGATGCGATGGCCGGCAAGGGCTTGGGCACGCCAGCGACGCGCGCGGCCACCATCGAGGGCTTGCTGACGGAACGCTATTTGATACGCGAAGGCCGCGAACTGATCCCGACAGCCAAGGCGTCGCAGCTGATGACGTTGCTCAAAGGCCTGGGCGTCAATGAATTGACGGCGCCGGAGCTGACGGGCGAGTGGGAATACAAGCTGTCGCAGATGGAAAAAGGCAAGATTTCGCGCGAAGAATTCATGCGTGAAATCGCGCAGATGACGCAAATCATCGTCAAGCGCGCCAAGGAATACGATAACGACACGATTCCCGGCGACTACGCCACGCTGGAAACGCCCTGCCCGAATTGCAGCGGCGTGGTGAAGGAAAACTACCGCCGTTTCGCCTGCACCAAGTGCGAATTCTCGATGAGCAAGACGCCGGGTTCGCGCCAGTTCGAAATCGCCGAAGTGGAGCAATTGCTGAAGGACCGCACCATTGGCCCGCTGCAAGGCTTCCGCTCGAAGATGGGCCGTCCGTTCGCCGCCATCCTGCGCATCGTGCGCGATGAAGAGATCACGAATTTCAAGCTGGAATTCGATTTCGGCCAGAACGACGAAAGCGAAGATGGCGAAGGCGTCGATTTCACGGGCCAGACGCCCGTGGGACCTTGCCCCAAGTGCAACGCCGGCGTGTATGAAATGGGCCTGGCCTATGTGTGCGAACACAGCATGGCCAAGCCGAAGACGTGCGACTTCCGCAGCGGCCGCATTATCTTGCAGCAGGAAATCTTGCCGGAACAAATGGCGAAACTGCTTAACGATGGCAAGACGGACTTGTTGCCGGGCTTTGTTTCGCAGCGTACCCGTCGCCCGTTCAAGGCTTTCCTCGTGCGCGGCAAGGATGGCAAGGTGAGCTTCGAGTTTGAAGAACGCAAGGCCAAGCCGGGCGCCAAGGCGGTAGCCAAGCCCAAGGCGGCAGCCACTGAGGTGGAAGGCGAAGAGGGCGCGGCGCCAGCGAAGAAACCGGCGCTCAAGAAGGCGGCCGTGAAGAAAGCACCGGCCAAGAAGGCTGCGGCTGTGAAAAAGCCGGCCGCCAAGAAGGCGCCGGCGAAGAAGGCGGCGGCAGCGGAGTAATCCGGCGCCAGCCAGACGAAAGCCAGGGATCGCTCCCTGGCTTTTTTTACGTCCCGATTGTACGCATCAATGCTCAGCCTGGCGGCGTGGCCGGTGTCGCCAGCCCCATTTCCTTGAGCACTTCATGCGCCGAGCGGAAGGCGTCGATGGCCAGCGGCATGCCGCAATACACGGCCGCGTGCAGCAGCACTTCCTGGATTTCCTGCATCGATGCGCCATTGTTGATGGCGCCGCGCACGTGACCGCGCAGCTCCTGGGCGCGGCCCAGGGCCGTCAGCATGGCAATCGTCGCCAGGCTGCGCGTTTTTAAATCCAGGCCGTCGCGGCACCAGGTCGTGCCCCAGGCGTTGCGCGTGACGAAGTCCTGCAAGGGCGCCGTAAAAGCGTCGACCTGGGCGAAGGCGCGCTCGACAAAGGCGTCACCCATCACGTGTTTGCGCATGCGCAAACCATTTTCTAATTGTTCATCCATGCCGCACTCCCGTTGCTGTACCTTGTCGATACTAGCGAGCGGGCATGGGGTGGTCAAGTGCGGAACTAGCCTCGTTCTTAGTCGAGATAGTCCGAATACTCGCGCTGCGCGTAGTTTTGCAGATTGGCCCACGGCTGTGCCTTGCTGACGGTCGGCTGCAGCTTGACGTCGACCCGGCGATAGAAGGTGTTCGCGCGGTCGCCGCTTTCGATGACCAGGGGAATCTGCTTTTGCTCATCCCACAGGATGCGCTGGAACACGCCATTTTTTTCCACTTCGCGCCAGCGCGCGCCCGTCACGCTCGATGCCTGTTTCGACAGCGGCATGGCGGCCACCAGTTTCGGGTCCAGCAAATAAAAACTGTTTTCCCAGGAACCGTCGAAATTGACGTTTTCGTATTCGGCCTTGGGGATGGAGACGACGATCTTGTCGTGTGCATCGATGTATTCCACGCGCACGGTGTTCTTTTCCAGCATCACGTGGCGGGGAATCAGCACGGGATTGAAGTGCTTGTGCTCATGCTGCGTGGCCGCAGTCGACGTTTTCAACGTCACCTTCTTGTGCTCGCCATGGCTGTGGCCCGCGTGCGCGTCGGTGGCCGGCGCCAGCACGCGCTCGACCCACACGTGGCCGGGGCGGCGCAGCATTTTTTCCTCGTAGCGGCTCTCGCGCGTTACGCCTTCCGGCGTCAGCACGCGGCTGTAATAGGTGATGCCCAGATCCAGGTCGGCGGGAGCGGAAGGTGTTGCGGGAGCGGCTTGCGCGCCGGCGGCAAAGCCGGCGGCGAGGAGCACGGCGATCAGGGTCGATTTCATGGTGTTGCCTTTATCGTGCAAAGGGGGCGGAGGGCAAAACTGCCATCCGCCCCGGTGGGGTTACCGTGTTGATGCAGATCAGAAGCCGAATGCCGCCTTCAGCAAGTCAAATACCTTGGTGTTGTCCAGCGTGCCCTTGAATGCCTTGGCGCCGGCACCCGTGGCCAGCAGCTTGACGTCGCCGCCGCCGTGGGTTTCGCTGGCCAGGCGCACGCCTGTTTCTTGCTTGTAGTTGTCGGCCAGGGCCGTGGCGCTGTCGACGTTGGTGCGCAGGTCAGGGCGGTTCGGGCCGTTGCCGAACACTAGGGTGGTGTAGGTATTGCCGTCTTCATCCTTGCTTGGCTGGTTATCCTTGTAGCCGCGGTTGATGTCGAGGATAGGGTTGCCGCGCTTGCCGTAGCCGTTGAACGCCAGCGTGTGGTCGTGGTCGGCCGTGACGACGATCAGGGTGTTTTCCAGCTTCGGATCGGTTTCCCTGACCTTGTCGATGGCCGCCTTGATGGCGTCGTCGAAGGCGATGGTGTCCGTCAGCGCGCGCTTGGCGTTGATGCCGTGCAAGGCGTGGTCGATACGCCCGCCTTCGACCATCAGGAAGTAGCCAGCGTTGTTTTTCGACAGCAGGTCGATGGCTTTCAGCGTCATTTCCGACAGGCTAGGCTGGGTCGCGCCTTCGCCCAGCGGTGGCGTGGCGGTGCGGTCCAGTTCATATTCCAGGTGGCTCTTCGCGCTGTACAAGCCGATGAATTTCTTGCCGCTCGGTGCGGCTGCCATTTCCGCCTTGTTGGCGGCCACGGTGTAGCCCTTGGCCGCGAATTCGGCCAGCAGGTTGCGGCCGTCGGCACGGCCGCCCTTGTTGCTGGCGGACCATGGCGTGAAGTGGTTGCGTCCGCCACCCATCAGCACGTCCACGCCGTCGCCCAGGGCCGTGTTGTAGCCGGTGCCGCCTGGCGCCGTTTGCGCGGCGATGGCGTACTGCGCATTGCGATTGCAGATGTGCGAGAAGGTGGTCGCCGGCGTGGCATGCGTCAGTTCCGTGGTGGTGATGGCGCCCACGGCCTTGCCCTTGGCCTTCGCCAGTTCCAGGATGGTGGGCACGCTCTTGCCGCCGGCCGGGCAGTTGTCCACGCCCAGGTTGCCGTTGGCGTCGCGGCCGGGTTCCTTGGCGATGGTGTCTTGCGCCATCGAGATGACTTCATTGTTCATCTTGACGCCGGTCATGTAGGCGGCCATCGATGGGGCGCTGTCTGTCGTTTGCGCATCGTTCGAGAACGTCTTGATGCGCGCCGTGCGTTCCAGCTTGTCCATGTTCAGGCTGCCCTCTTCCTTGTACTTGAAGATGCGCGCTGCCGTCACGACGGAAGGACCCATGCCGTCGCCGAGGAAGAAGATGACGTTCTTGGCGTCGGCGGCGTAGGCGCTGGCGACGCTGGCGGCCACGAGCGTGGTCAGCAAGGAGAGTTTCAGGGCCGATTTCAGTGTGGCGGGTTTCGATGCAACGGGTTTCAAGGTGAATTTCATGTGCTTGTCCAATTCTTGTCTCTTGGTGATTACAGACCGCCGGCGGTCTTGACCAGGCCGAATACTGTGGTGTTGTCGATGGTGCCCAGGAAGGTTTCCGAGCCCTTGCCGATGGCGCCCAGGAAGACGTCGGTGCCGCCGTGGGTTTCATTGCCGACCGCGGTGCGGATCACCGCTTCCTGATGGTAATCATTGGCGCTGGTGACGGTTTCATCGAGGCTGGCCATGGCGGCGCGGCTCGATTGCGTGCGCTTTTCGCCATTGCCGAAGCCGATGATCGAGTACGGTGCGCCGTCCAGGTCTTTCTCGACCGCGCCGGTGACGTAGTTCTTCACCACGCCCAGCACGCCAGGGTTGCCGGCAGCCGTCTTGCCGGTGCGCTTGGCGTAGCCGTTCAGCACCAGGGTGTGGTCATGGTCGGCCGTGACGACGATCAGGGTATTGGCCAGGGTCGGGTCGGTAAGCTTGGCTTTTTCGATGGCGGCCTTGATGGCGTTATCGAACGCGACGGTGTCTTGCAGGGCCTTCTTGGCCGTGGTTTCGTGCAGCGCATGGTCGATGCGGCCGCCTTCGACCATCAGGAAATAACCCTTCTTGTTCCTGGCCAATACATCCATGGCCTTGGTGGTCATTTCCGCCAGGCTAGGTTCCTTGGCCGCATCGCGGTCCAGGTCGTAGCTCATGTGGCTGGAGGTGAACACGCCGAACAGGCGCTCCGTCTTGGCCGCATCGACGGCCTTGAAGTCGGTGGCGTTGTTGGCGACGGTGTAGCTCTTCGCTTTCAGCTCGGCCACCAGATCGCGGTCGTCGGAACGCTTGCCGCCGTCCTTGAACGGCTTGAAGAATTGCGCGCCGCCACCGAGCACCACTTCCAGGCCGGTGGTGCCCAGGGCGCTGTTGTAGCCGGTACCGCCTGGCACGAGGGCCGCAGCGATATCGTTTTCCAGGTCGCGGTGGCAGATGTGCGAGTAGGTGGCCGCCGGCGTGGCGTGCGTCACGCGCGCCGTGCTGACGACGCCGGCCGCGTAGCCCTTGGCTTTGGCCAGTTCCAGCAAAGTGGTGGCGGGGGTGCCGTTGCCGGTGCCGCATTTGTTGACCAGCTTGTTGCCGTTGGCATCCTTGCCCGGATCGATGGCGAGCGTGTTGGCCGACATGGAAATGACTTCATTGTTCATCTTGACGCCCGTCATGTAGGCGGCCATCGATGGCGCGCTGTCGGTGACTTGCGCATCGTTCGAGAAGGTCTTGACGAAGGCCGTTTCCGGCAGCGTGTCCATGGTCAGCGCACCGTCTTCGCCTACCGAATAGATGCGCGCGGCCGTCATGGTGGTCAGGCCCATGCCATCGCCGAGGAAGAAGATGACGTTTTTCGGCGGCGCTTCAGCCACTATCTCTTCTTTTTTGGCGTCGCTGCCGCAGGCGGCCAGCATCAGGGTGATGGCGACGCTGCAGCCAGCGACGGAAATTTTTCTGCGTGTCATGTGGTTCATCCGGCTAGGTTTGAAAGAGCTAGCAAGATAACAATCTAATGTGACGCCATCATGACCCTGTGACCCTGTGGCACATTTGATATGTTGATGCGCGTGCGCTGCCGTGTTGTTTCAGCGCACCTCCCCGGTGGAAGAGTGCACGGTGCCGTGTTTGCCAGCTTTCGATGGAATCGACGATTGCGTCGAATCAAGCAACAAACTATTGCGGATTCTTGGGTTTTTCTACCGGATTAAGCAACGTAAGATGCATGCATCCCCATCATTTTGTGAAGGCACAGCATGTTCTCCAAATCCATCAGCAGCGTTCTTGTTTCCACCCTGTTTGCCGCCGGCGCCGCCTCGGCTGCCGCCAGCGCCCCCTTGACCCTGGACGTGTTCAACCCGGGCGAAGCGGCCATCTTCCCCGTCGCTTCCGTGCTGGTCGCGGGCAAGCATGATGCCGTGCTGATCGATGCACAGTTTTCGCGCGCCGAAGCGCAAAAGCTGGTGGAAAAAATCCGCGCCAGCGGCAAGAAACTGACGACGGTGTACATCAGCCACAGCGATCCCGATTTTTACTTTGGCCTCGACGTGATCAAGGCAGCGTTCCCGCAGGCGAAAATAGTTGCCACTTTGGAAACGGTTGCGGAAATCCGTCGCAAGGCCGATGCCAAGGTCGCCTACTGGGGACCGATCCTGAAAGACAATGCGCCGCACAGCATCGTCATTCCCGAAGCGTTGACGGGCAAGCGCATCGCCCTGGAAGGCCGGTCGCTGGACATCGCCGGCCCGACGCCATCGCGCACCTACGTGTGGATTCCATCGATCAAAGCTGTCGTCGGTGGCGTGGTGCTGTTTGGCAACTTGCACGTGTGGACAGCCGATACGCAAAGCGCGCAATCGCGCCAGGACTGGCTCAAGACGCTTGATGGCATTGCCGCACTGAAACCCGTCACCGTCGTGCCGGGCCACTTCAAGGTGGGTTCCAGCCTGACGCCCGACAGCATCGGCTTTACGCGCGACTACCTGGTGACGTTTGAAGCGGAAACGGCCAAGGCCGCCAATTCGGCCGCCTTGATCGAGACGATGAAAATGCGCTATCCGAAGCTGGGCCTCGATGGTGCGCTGGAAACCAGCGCCAAGGTGGCCAAGGGCGAGATGAAGTGGTAAGTGGGTGGTTAGGTGGTAAAAACTGCCGCGCGGGGCCTGCACGGGCCGCGCGGGGTTGAATGCAACGAATTCAAGAATCAAGGAGCCAACATGGCCAACCCTACATTGCACTACATTTTTGATCCCCTGTGCGGCTGGTGCTACGGCGCCGCGCCGCTGGTCGAGGCGGCGCGCGCCGTGCCCGGCCTGACGGTGGCGTTGCACGGCGGCGGCATGATGACGGGCAGCAATCGCCGCCAGATCACGCCCGAATGGCGCGGCTATGTGCTGCCGCATGACCGGCGCATCGAGCAATTGTCTGGCCAGCCCTTCGGCGACGCCTACGTGAATGGTTTGCTCAACGACACCACGGCCATGATGGATTCCGAGCCGCCGATCACGGCCATCCTGGCGGCTGACATGCTGGCCGGCAAAGGGCTGGACATGCTGCAGCGCGTGCAGCGCGCCCATTACGTGGACGGCATGCGCATCGCCGACCTGCCGGTGCTGCTGGCGCTGGCGCAAGAGCTGGGCATGGATGGTGCTGCATTCCAAACGGAATATGCGCGGCAGGCCGGCGTCGCCACGCAGCAGCATATCGATGCCAGCCGCGCCTTGCTGGCGCAGGTGGGCGGGCAGGGCTTTCCCACATTCGTGCTCGACGACGGCAGCGGCAAGTTGTCCGTGATCGATATCGGAAGCTTTTTGGGGCAGCCGGCGAAGTTGCAGGCGCAACTGGGCGGCGTATGCGACGCCCACGGTTGTTCATTGTAAATAACTATCGATTCGATAAAATCAATTAGCTTTTCCTTTGTTGTTGACCTCGTTACACTGCTTCTATTAGTCAACAACGAAGGAAAAGCAGCCATGCGCCAACAGCCGCCATTCAGTACCGCCTCGGGCATCCCCGTCGCCGACAACCAGAATTCCCTCAGCGCCGGTCCCCGCGGCCCGCTGCTGCTGCAAGACTTCCACCTGATCGAAAAACTCCAGCATTTCAACCGTGAGCGCATTCCCGAGCGCGTGGTGCACGCAAAAGGCTCGGGTGCCTACGGCACTTTTACCGTGACGCACGATATCTCGCGTTATACCAAGGCCAGATTGTTTGCCGAAGTGGGCAAGCAGACGGCGACCTTCGCGCGCTTTTCCACCGTTGGTGGCGAACGCGGCAGTGCTGATACGGAACGCGACCCGCGCGGCTTCGCCGTACGCTTCTATACGGAAGAAGGCAATTGGGATTTGGTCGGCAACAACACGCCCATGTTCTTCATCAAGGACCCGATCAAATTCCCCGACTTTGTCCACACGCAAAAGCGCGATCCGCAAAGCAATTTGAAATCGGCCGAAATGATGTTCGACTTCTGGAGCCATGCACCGGAAAGCCTGCACCAGGTCACCATGCTGTTCTCGGACCGCGGCACGCCGGACGGTTACCGCCACATGGACGGCTTCGGCAGCCACGCGTATAGCCTGATCAATGCCGATGGCCAGCGCGTGTACGTGAAATGGCATTTCAAGACGCGCCAGGGCATCAGGAATCTGCCGGCGGCGGAAGCGGGCCGCCTGGCAGGTGCCGATCCCGATTACGCCCAGCGCGACCTGTTCGGCGCCATCGAGCGCGGTGATTTTCCTCAGTGGGAAGTCAAGCTGCAGGTGGCGACGCAGGAGCAACTCGATGCATGGGAGCAGCGCACGGGCTGGAACCCGTTCGACCTGACGAAAGTGTGGCCGCACGCGGACTTCCCGCTGTTACCGGTGGGTATTTTCGAGCTGAACCGCAACCCGACCAATTACCACGCGGAAGTCGAGCAGGCAGCCTTTTCGCCGGCCAACGCCGTGCCGGGCATGGGATACTCTCCGGACAAGATGCTGCAAGGTCGGCTGTTCGCCTACCACGACGCCCAGCTGTACCGGGTCGGCACGAACCACCAGCATCTGCCCGTGAATGCGGCCCGCTGCCCCTTCCATAACCAGCAGCGCGACGGCAGCATGGCCATCCGCAATGACGGCGCGGCGCAGAACTACGCGAACGTGGCGGCGGCAGGCACGCAGCCGCAAGGCCTGGGCCATGGCGAGGGGGCGCTGGCACTCGATGGCGGCGCGGCGCGCTACGATGGGCGCGCTGCGGAAGACGATTACACGCAGGCCGGCAATTTGTTCCGTCTGATGTCTGTCCAGGCGAAACAGAACCTGTTCGACAACCTTGCCGGTCCTTTGAGCCAGGTGCGCGCGGACACCTTGCAGCGTCAGCTGGCGCACTTCGACCAGGCCGACCCGGCCTACGGCGCCGGCGTGCGGGCAGCCTTGCAGGCACGCGCCGTGGCGCTGTAATTGTGTGTTGCAGGCGGAACAAGCTTGTTCCGCCTGTTGTTGATGTGGCACAAATTAGAGGGTGATAATAAATATTGCCGTATGGACATATTTGTCTTCCCTGCGTAGACTTGTCGGTCTGATGATCGCATCGTCGTCCTGGCGGCGTCCTGACTAGAAAGTCTTGTAATATGAATATGGTGAAGCTGTCGGTGCATGGGGACGACCCCACGCTCAAATCTATCCTAGAAGTCTTGCCCACCGATCCGGAACGGCAATGGCGCAAGGGCGAGTCGAAGGGCGCTGGCCGCGTGCATGTCGATTCCGGCTTCGACGTACTGATCGCGCAGGCGTCCAAAGCGCAAGTGTTGCCCTCACGCATACGCAGCTACCTGGCCGAATGCCGCTCGCGCGGCGTCACATTCACCATGCCGCGCATCGTGGCCGAGTTGCAACTGGAGTTGAATGGCGACGACACGGTCGACGCGCCGCTGGACCTGACCCTGACCGACATGCAGCATCTGACGGAAATGGGCATTAGCCTGAGTCTGGTGACGCGCTCCGCCGCAACCTGATAGCTGGGCCTGACGTGGATGCAGAGAAAAATGGCCGCCTGTTCAGGGCGGCCATTTTTCGTCACGGTTCTTCGAGCTCGACGGTGACCATATTGTCATCGGGCTTGCGGTCGATCAGCTTGTTGTCTGGATCGATCCCCGCCTTGCCTGGTCGGCTGCTGAGGATGACGGTGTAGTTCGCTTCACGCGCCGTCATGCGCAGGCGTTCGCGCAGCAGCGGATGGCCATTCGCGTCGTCGACGCCGATCTCGATCCAGTCGCGCAGGGGCGCGTCGTGTTCCTCTCCCTGTTCACCTGCCGTCAATTTGCTCGCCTGCACCTTGAGGGTGACGACGTATTTGCCATCGCTGCGTTTCGTGGCCGTGGCCGACAGGGCGCGGTTGTCGAACAGCACGATTTTCTCGAACAGATCGTCGATCAAGTATGCCTGCTCGGGCGGCGTGACTTGGCGCAAGCCGGTAATCAGCGCCGTCACGCTGGCGTACGGCGGGCCTTTCTGGCCATGGGTCTTGAGCAGCTCGCGCAGCACGCCGTTGACCTTGTCTTCGCCGATGATGTCTTGCAGCAAGTACATGGCCAGGCTGCCCTTGTGGTAATGGATGTAGGCCTGGTTTTCATTCTCGGCCAGCGGCAGTTCTTTCTTGCGTTCTTCGCTGCGACCCATCAGGTATTGATTCAAGTCATAGCGCAGGAAGCGGCGCATCTTGGCCGGCCCCACGGTTTTTTTCATCACCATCAGGGCCGAATATTCGGCCAGGGTTTCGCTGAGCACGGTGGCGCCCCGTGTGTTGCCGCCGACCAATTGATGCGCCCACCACTGGTGCGCCACTTCATGCGCGGTGATGTAGAACGGATAGTCGATGTCTTTCGGATTCTTGTCGTCCACCTTGGCGATGAAGCCCAGGCCTTCCGAGTACGGAATCGTATTCGGGAACGATTGCGCAAAGGTGGCGTAGCGGGGAAACTCGACGATGCGCAAGACCTTGTGCTGGTAGGGGCCGAAGTTTTTCGTGTAGTACTCGAGTGCTTCCTTGCTGCCGCGCACGAAACGATCGAGATTGTATTCATGGCCAGGATGGTAATACACGTCGATGGCCACGTCTTGCCAGCGCTCGTGCCTGACGGCGTAGCGGGCCGACTGGAACGCGTAGAAATTCAGGATCGGCTGCTCCATCGTGTAATGGAAGTAATGGCGGCCCTTGGCGATCCAGTCGTTGTCGAGCATGCCCGGCGCGATGGCCGTCTGGCCGTCGACGGTGCTGACGGTGGCGTCAAAGTTGATGCGGTCGGCGTCGTTGCTGACGTAATTGTCGGCCAGCCCCCGTGCATCGTCGCGCGGCAAGGCCCGTTCGCGCGCGGGCAAGCCGTGTTTCTTGCGGTCGCGCGGGTCCGTCAATTCCAGCTGCGGCTGGTAGCCGATATGCGGCAGCACGGCATTCGTGAAGAAGGTGCCGTTGGCCACCACGGGCGTGTCCTGGCCCAGGCCGAAGATGCCGCGTGGCGCATAGGAAATGTCGAAATCGAGGCCCAGGCTGGCGCCCGGCGCCAGCGGCGCGGCCAGGCGGTAGCTGTAAAAGCCCAGCTTGCCGTCATCGAGGCCGGGATGCACGCGCGCATCGAAACGCAGCCGTATGGTGGACGTGGGGTCTTGCTGCACAAAAATGTGGCTGATCGGCAGACTGGTCTTGTTTTGCAGCACATAGCGGCCCGTGACGGCCAGGGTGCGCTGCGCCGGGTAGATGGCCACGTCGAGTTTCACGTCGGTGATTCTCGGCTGTGGCGTGGCGGCAAACTTGCGGTACTGGCGCTCGATACTGGCGCGGTCCGCATCGCGGGCGTAGTCGGATTTGTAATCGTTGGCCACGTGGAAGACGTAGAACAGCACGGCGCCGGCGCCGACGAAGATCAGGGCGCCGCCGGCAAAACTGGCCAGCACGCCTTGCGTCAGGCCGTGGCGCGCCAGGCGCAGGCGGATGCGCCAGCTGTCCTGCGCGCCGCGCGGCCAGAACAGCAAGGACAGTACCGTCAGCATGACGGCCGCGCCGCTCCAGTACAGCAAGTACCAGCGCTCGCGCAACACATAGTGGCCGGCGCCGTTCATGGCCGAATACACGAAGTCCGGCGTGTTGCCGTACAGCAGCAGCGGGTCGCCCAGGCCCAGCGAGGAAAAGCTGATGCTGGCGATGTGGTACAGAATCATGGCGAAATATGCCAGGTACTTGTGATTGATCAATACCTGCAAAAAGATGGCCAGCACGGCGATCAGCGCGTAATGCGGCAGGTGCGACAGGAACAGCGATTCCACGTACAGGCCGGGGTCGAGGCGGTAATAGCCCTTGAAGACCTGGATCGACATACCGCATAGCATGATGACCAGGCTCAGCAGTGCCTGCAGGCCGATCAGCGCAAACAGTTTCGACAGCAGGGGCAGCCAGTTCGGCACGGGTAGGGCGTCGAGCATCAAGTGCGTACCCGCCTCGCGCTCGCGCCATACCAGTTCGCCCGCGTAGAAGGTGGTAATGATCAGCATGAACAGGGCGAACGATGCGCTGACCATGTCCAGCACCTTTTCCGTTACCGGATAGGTATTTGTGCCATACATGGAACCCATGTCGAGCGCGCCGCCATACATGGTCAGCACGCCGGCCAGCACGATGACGACAAAATAGATGTTCTTGATGGTTTCGCGCAGGTTCAGCCAGCTCATCTTGACCAGCAGGGCGGCCAGATTGCGCTGCGCGAAGTCCGGCGCTTCTTGCGTGGACAGTGAGGCGTTCGACAGGCGCAGCGGCACGTCACCCTCGCTGCGGCGCTTGCTGGCGCCCGCGTCCGTCGTGGCGTGGAACTGGAAGCGCCAGTAACCGAGCAGCAAGGCCACCAGGGCGAAGCCCGACCAGATGGCGCGGTTCAGCAGGTACACGCCCTCTAACGTCACCAGGCGCGTGTTGCGCTCCGCGTTCGGCCAGTATTCCGTCAGGCGTATCAGCGCCGTCGTGCCGAAGGGGTCGATCAGGGCGGCCAGGGTCTTGTAGTCGAGGTCGCGCGCCAGCGAGGGCGCCACCAGGTAGCCGATCAGCATGACTACCGAGCTGATGTACACAGGCAGCATGCGCCGCGTCAGGGCGGCGATGACGAAGAAGATGGCGCCAAAGATGAACAGGTTCGGCAGCAGGGTAAACACATACGGCATCAGGTAGGCCAGCGCGCGTTGCGGCCCCAGCCGTTCCGGGTCGATGCCGGGCAGCCAGGCGCCCAGCCAGGCACCGATCACGATGCTGGAAAACACCACCGCCAGCACCAGGTAGGCGCCGAGGAAGCGGCCAAATACATACTGGTATTTTGTGATCGGCGCGCTGAAGAAGAAGTGCTGCATGCCGTATTCGAAATCCTGCTGCACCGAGCGGCCCATCATGGCGGCCACCACCACGGCGCCGAAGCAGCCCAGCAGGCTGCACGTGAACGCCAGCGAGCGCGGTGCGTTGATCAGGAACTTGCCGCCGAAACTGATGCTCGCTTCCTTGAGGACGCCGCCGGCGGCGGCCATCCACAGCATGGCCAGCGCCAAAAACATGACGAAATACACCCAGGTGGACAGCAGCTTGAGCCGCTGTCGCGCTTCAAAGCGGGCGATGGCAAACATGGCTGGCCCCTCAGTCGCACTGCGGGGCGACGCGGTGGCGCCCGGCAATGGTGGCGAAATACAGGTCTTCCAGGTCGCCGATGGCTTCCTCGAAGCCGTCGCCCGGATCATCGTCGCTGTAGACGTGAATCAAGGTGCGGCCCGACAGCAAGCGCGTGGAAATGACGGCATGGCGCTGCTGGAAGCTGGCCAGCTCCTTCTTCTCGACAAAACGCGCCCAGATCTTGCAGCTGACTTCGTCGATCAGCTCCTGGGTCTTGCCGCACAGCAGCAAATGGCCCTTGTTGATGATGGCCATGTTGGCGCACAGGTCGGCCACGTCGGACACGATGTGGGTCGACAGGATCACCGTCTTGTCTTCGCCTATGTCGGATAGCAAGTTGTGGAAGCGCACCCGCTCCTGCGGGTCGAGGCCGGCCGTCGGCTCGTCGACGATGATCAGTTTCGGGTCGCCCAGCAGGGCCTGCGCAATGCCGAAGCGCTGGCGCATGCCACCGGAAAAGCTGCCCAGGCGCTGGTGGCGCACGTCGAACAGGTTGGTTTGCTGCAACAGGCCATCAACGACTTCGCGCCGGCGCGCCCGCTGCGACAGCCCTTTCAAGGTGGCGAAGTGGTCGAGCAGCTCGTAGGCCGTCACTTTCGGGTACAGGCCGAAATCTTGCGGCAGGTAGCCCAGCATGCGGCGGATCTCGTCCTTGTCGTCGAGCACGTCATAGTCGCCGAAGAAGATGGAGCCGGAATCGCATTCCTGCAGGGTGGCCAGGGTGCGCATCAGGGTAGACTTGCCGGCGCCATTCGGGCCCAGCAAGCCAAACATCCCGGGCGGTATCGTCAGCGACACGTTATCCAGCGCCACCACGCCATTCGCGTAGGTCTTCGACAATTTGCGAATCTGCAATTCCATACAACTCCTAATTCATGCGTTGTTGCCCGATGCTACAGGGCTACTCTATGCTGGCATTGTATTGAATTTAAGACGTACTGGGCAGTTGCATGCGATACACGGCGTTTTCGCGTGCCCAGAGTGCAGATGGACAGGGTGGACGGCGCGCCATATCGGGGGCTGTTTTACCCCGCTGGCGCGCCGCGTGACTATCAATTACGGAACAGGACCGATTCCCGGTTAAACCACCAACGGCACAGCATCAGCAGGGCTCCCGCAATCACCGTGGTCGAGGCCAGAATCACGCCAAACATGCGGTAATCCATGGTGCCTTTCACCAGTTCCTTCATGGCCAGCGAGACGTTGGTCAGCGGCACCATGGCCCACATCCAGTTCAGCTCGACGCCGGGCAGCATGGCCGCCACCGTAGGCAGGATGACGAACAGCATCAATGGCGTGATCATGCCGGCCGCTTCCTTGTAGCTTTTCGCGTAGATCGAGATCGACAGCAGCAGCGAGGCAAAGATGGCCGCCGTCGGCACCAGCATCAGGGTCACCATGGCCAGGTCGGGCAAGCCGATGCTGCGCACCATGACGGCCATGTTGCCCTCCAGCGAACTGCCGAAGATGGCCAGCAGGGCGCCCATGCTGCCGACCATCAGCACGGCCGAGGTCATGCCGACGGTAAACAGCACGAGGAACTTGGCCAGCACAATGGCGCTGCGCGGCACGGGCGCCAGCAGCAGGGTTTCCAGGGTGCCCCGCTCCTTTTCTCCGGCGCCCAGGTCGATGGCCGGGTACATGGCCGCCGTCAGGCACACCATCAGCAGCAAATAGGGCAGCATGCCGCCGACGATGGCGCCCATCTGCTCGCGCTGGTTGGCCGTCGATTGCTTGTCGAGCACGATGGGGTGCAGGGCAAAGGCCAGCTGGGCCGGACTCAGGTTCAGGGCCGACAGCGCCCCTTCGCGCAGGCTGGCGTTGTAGGTCTCGACAATGTCGCGCACCCGCTGCTGGGTCACGTCGACCGTGCTGGCGCTGTTGTAGTGCAAGGTGACCTTGGCTTGCTGATGTTGCTGCAGCGCCTCTTCAAAATGGGGCGGAATGACCACGGCGAACTTGATGGTGTCATCGCCGATGGCGCGCCGGATGTCCCCCACGCTGGCCAGCGGCACTTCGCGCAAGTTGTGCTGCTGCGCAAAACGCGCGCTCAAGCCCGGCGAATGGTCCTTGCCGAACAGGGTGTAGCGCATTTCCGCCGTCTTGGCGTTCTTGAACATATTGCTTGAAACATAAGCGAAGCCGCCAAAGATCAGCGGCATGGCAAAGATGGGGATGAGGATGGTGAAGATCAGCGTCTTGCGGTCGCGCGTGAGTTCCAGCAACTCTTTCAGATAAATGGTCCACATGGCTCAAGCTCCCTGGTTGATGACGCTGACAAAGGCGTCGTACAGATCGGCACTCCCGCCCAGGTGGCGCAGTTCGTTGACCGTGCCATGGAAGGCGGTGGTGCCGCGGTTAATGATGCAGACGCGGTCGCACAGCTTTTCCACCTCGTGCAGATGGTGCGTGGAAAAGATCAGCGGCACGCGCAGCGCCTTGTAGCTGGCGATGAAGTCGAGCAGGATCTTGGCCGACATCACGTCCAGGCCCGTCGTCGGCTCGTCGAGGATCACCACTTGCGGCTCATGCACGACGGTGCGGGCGATTGCGCACTTCTGTTTCATGCCCGTTGACAACTGATCGGCCCGCTTGCCGCCGTATTCCTCCATGTGCAGCAGGGCAAACAGCTCGTCGCAGCGGCGTTTCAGCTTGTCGGCCGGCATGCCATGCAGACGGCCAAAGTACTCGACGTTCTCGCGCGCCGTCAGGCGGCCATACAGCCCCGTCGAACCGGACAGGAAACCGATGCTCTGGCGCGCCACCAGCGGCTGGCGCAGCACATCGACGCCGTTCACCAGGGCGCTGCCCGCGTCCGCTTGCAGGGCCGTCGACAGCAGGCGCAAGGTGGTGGTCTTGCCGGCGCCATTCGGACCCAGCAGGCCCAGCACTTCGCCCGGGGCGCAGCTGAAACTGACGTCGCGCACGGCGTGAAACCAGCCCTCATGTTCGCGCGGATCGCTGACGTGCACGCCCTTGCCCTTGTGGGACGGCATGCGGAAACGTTTTGCCAGGTGCTTGACCTCAATCATGTGTTTCATCCATTCAACGGTGAAGAACGAGAGTAGCATGCAAAAAATGTAACTTGCAAGATGGAAATATCGTTTGGTCTATTGAAAAAAACAGTATCTTCATGCAAGCTGGCCCGGTGGGCGCCGACGGACGGCGCGGGAGAGCGCAATGCGAACGATCGATCAGGCAATGCAGGACAAGGTACTGGCCGTGGCGCGCGCCGGCATGAGCAGTGCCGAAGCCATCGGTTTCTTCCGCGTCAGCCTGGGCTTGTACTACCTGGCCGGCCTGATGACGGAAGAAACCCTCGATTTCAAGCAGATCGACGCCAGGTACAACCGTTTTATTTATCACTCGATTGGTGGCGGGCACAGCATCGCCAGCGTGCTGCAATTCATGAGCGGCGAGAAAGTCTTGCGCGTGCTGCAATCGGAGCGTTTTCGCGCCGCGTTTGCCGAGCATTGCCCGGACATCCCCGTCGACAGCATTTCTTTCCTGGTTTCACTGAACCTGGGCGTGGCGAAAAACCTCTCCGGCCTGGACGCCGTCGGCCCCGTGGTCGATTGGATCGAGCAGGAAAAAGCGCGCACAGGTCAATGAAGCCCCGTTCATCCTGCGCGCGGCGTGGGGACGGCTGGCCCTGATCGTCCTATAATTCATGTTTTCCCTTACATGAATAGCCACGATGACCGCGAACCGTTATTTTGACCCCCTGGATCGTTTGATTGTTGGCGCCGACAAGGCCCTGCGAGTCATTGCGGGCGTTGCCTCGGCTTCGCGTCCCTCGCCGGCTGCGCACGCGCCCGATGCGGAGCTGAGCGCGGCCGAGCAGCGCCACAGCGCCGGCTTGATGCGCGTCAACCACGTGGGCGAAGTCTGCGCGCAGGCCCTGTACAACTCGCAGGCGCGCTATGCACACAGCCCGGCCATCCGCGCCCAGTTCGATGAAGCGGGGCGGGAAGAAGAAGACCATCTGGCCTGGACGGCGCAGCGCCTGACGGAACTGGGCTCGCGCTTGAGCCTGCTCAATCCACTGTGGTACGCGGGTTCCTTTGCGCTGGGCACCATTGCCGCGCGCATGGGCGACGGCCGCAGCCTGGGTTTTGTGGTGGAAACGGAGCGCCAGGTGGAAGCGCACCTGGCCAGCCACTTGCAAGAATTGCCGCCCCAGGACGCCAAGTCGCGCGCCATCGTCAAGCAGATGGCCATCGATGAAGTGGAACATGGCGCCGCCGCCCAGAGATTAGGCGCCATCGACACCCCGGCGCCAGTCAAGGCGTTGATGGGCATCATGGGCAAGGTCATGACGAAAACGGCTTACTACATATAAACAAGCGATAAAAAAGGCGCTCCGTGGAGCGCCTTGGATCATTCCTCGATGATTTCGAAGGAATGCGTGATTTCCGCCGTCTTGGCCAGCATGATCGATGCCGAGCAATATTTGTCATGCGACAAGGCCACGGCCCGTTCCACTGCCGTCGGTTTCAGGGCCTTGCCCCGCACGGTGAAGTGGAAGTGGATCTTGGTAAACACTTTCGGGTCGGTCTCGGCGCGCTCGGCCTTCAGCGTCACTTCGCAGCCACTGACGGCTTCGCGCCCGCGTTTCAGGATCAGCACCACGTCATAGGCGGTGCAGCCGCCCGTGCCCAGTAAGACCATTTCCATGGGGCGTGGCGCCAGGTTGTGGCCGCCGCCATCGGGCGCGCCATCCATGGTCACCAGGTGGCCGGAACCGGTTTCTGCCCGAAAACTCATGCCCGACGGGCCATTCCAGCTGACTTTGCATTCCATCGTACTCTCCGAAAATTGTAAGCGTTTTGTATTGTAATAGAGGAATGCCTGTCCATGTGCCGCCCGCCAGCCCGCAGCGGGTCTGCATCGTGGCTTGACGCGGCAAGGCAAAGCCGCTTATACTTGTCGGCTTTCCGTTCGCTCAGGAAAAGTAAATAAGGCAGAGTCCGCATAGCAGCATCGGCGGAACCACCATTTGAGCGTGTAATCTATTAGGAAGTCAACATGAAAACATTTTCCGCTAAAGGACATGAAGTCCAGCGCGATTGGTTCGTGGTTGACGCGACGGACAAAGTCCTCGGACGTGTTGCCAGCGAAGTGGCACTCCGACTGCGCGGCAAACACAAACCAGAATTTACTCCTCACGTCGATACCGGCGACTTTATCGTCGTCATCAACGCAGGCAAACTGCGTGTGACCGGTACCAAAGCTACTGAGAAAATTTACTACCGTCACTCTGGCTATCCAGGCGGCATCTACGAAACCAACTTCCAGAAAATGCAACAGCGTTTTCCAGGTCGCGCGCTTGAGAAAGCGGTCAAAGGCATGCTGCCTAAAGGCCCACTCGGCTACGCAATGATCAAGAAGCTGAAAGTGTACGCGGAAGGTTCCCATCCGCACGCTGCTCAGCAACCTAAAGCACTTGTTCTCTAAGGAACTGACATGATCGGTAATTACAATTATGGAACCGGCCGTCGCAAAAGTGCAGTGGCTCGGGTTTTTATCAAAGTTGGCACAGGCTTGATCGTTGTTAACGGCAAACCAGCAAACGAATACTTTTCGCGCGAAACGGGTCTGATGGTCATCCGTCAACCACTGGAACTGACCGGCAATGTCGAGCGTTTCGACATCAAAGTCAACGTCCATGGCGGCGGTGAGTCGGGCCAGGCTGGTGCAGTTCGTCACGGCATCACCCGCGCTCTGATCGACTACGATGCAGCGTTGAAACCGGAACTGGCGAAAGCCGGTTTCGTTACCCGCGATGCACGTGAAGTCGAGCGTAAAAAAGTTGGTCTGCGCAAAGCACGTCGCGCAAAGCAATTCTCGAAGCGTTAATTTCTACGCTACAGCACCTTTCGGGGTGCTGGTCGAAAAGCCGCTGGACTTCGGTCCTGCGGCTTTTTTGCATTTCAGCGGGATGCGCCGTTGCGCTGTAAAATACGCGGAAAACCAGCAGGGGTAGGGTTTCCCCTATCTTTATGCAATCTTATGCAATCTACACACAAGGAAAGAACATGATCAAAGTTGGCATCGTCGGCGGCACTGGATACACGGGCGTGGAATTGCTGCGCTTGCTGGCAACCCATCCAGATGTCGAGTTGACGGCGATTACCTCGCGCAAGGAAGATGGCTTGCCCGTTGCTGACATGTATCCTTCCCTGCGTGGCCACGTAAAACTGGCGTTTTCCTCGCCGGACAAGGCCAATTTGCAGCAGTGCGACGTGGTCTTCTTTGCCACGCCACACGGTGTTGCCATGGCGCAAGCACCAGCCCTGCTGGCCGCCGGCGTGAAAGTCATCGACCTGGCCGCCGACTTCCGCCTGAAAGACCAGGCCAAGTTTGAACAGTGGTACAAGATTCCCCACACGGCGCCCGAGCTGATCGAGCAAGCCGTGTACGGCTTGCCGGAATTGAACCGTGAAGATATTAAAAAAGCCAGCCTGATCGCCAACCCCGGTTGCTACCCGACCACCATGCAGCTGGGCTTTTATCCGCTGCTCAAGGCCGGCCTGGTCCATGCGGGCGGCTTGATCGCCGACTGCAAGTCGGGTGTGTCCGGCGCCGGCCGCAAGGCGGAAATCGGCATCCTGTTCTCGGAAAGCAGCGACAGCTTCAAAGCCTACGGCGTGGCCGGTCACCGCCACTTGCCGGAAACGACGGCGCAACTGCAGCGTTTCACGGACGAAAAAGTGGCGCTGACCTTCACGCCGCACCTGGTGCCGATGATCCGCGGCATGCATTCGACGCTGTACGCGCAGCTGAACAAGGATGTCAGCAATGAAGAATTGCAAGCCTTGTTCGAAGAGCAATACAAAGATGAGCCTTTCGTCGATGTGATGCCATTCGGCTCGCATCCGGAAACGCGTTCCACGCGTGGTTCGAACATGTTGCGCCTGGCCTTGCACCGCCCTGAAGGCGGCAACACCGTCATCGTGCTGGTGGTGCAGGACAATCTGGTCAAGGGCGCCTCGGGCCAGGCTGTGCAGTGCATGAACTTGATGTTTGGCTTGAAAGAAACGGCTGGTTTGCAACACATCGCCCTGCTGCCGTAAAAATAGGCAACCGTGCTTGTGCAGGTCCGACGCCTTTTTGCCGGACCTGTGATAAATTGGATTGCCACCTACCCCGACAGGATGACGTTCATGTTCGAGCGCAACGCGAAAAACCCCATCGATACCCTGATCGGCGCCTCCACGCGGATCGAGGGCGACTTGCTGTTTTGCGGCGGCTTGCGCATCGATGGTCATGTGCGCGGCAATGTCACGGGCGAAGCAGGCGAGCCCACGTATGTGGTGCTGGGCGAGGCGGGCCGCATCGATGGCGAGGTGCGCTGCTCCAGTCTGGTCGTCAGCGGCGAGATCAATGGCCCCGTGTATGTGTCCGAAATGCTTGAAATCCAGCCGAAAGCCCGCATTCTGGGAGAGGTGTATTACAAGGTGCTGGAAATGCACAGCGGCGCATTGGTGCAAGGCAAGCTCAGCCGCCACGACAGCGCCGACCCCGTGCTGCACCTGGCCGTGTCGGAAATGTGAGCAGGAACAACACCGTCCAGCCGCGTCAGCGGCGGTCGCAGCGCGACTTGCGGCAACAGTCTATAATGAGTTAATGTTTTCTAGTAGGAGTGTCTGATATGAATGCCGTCGCTGAAATGCAAGATGTGATCCCTTCACCCATTATCTTTACCGATAGCGCCGCTGAAAAAGTCGCGCAGTTGATCGAAGAAGAAGGCAATCCCGACCTGAAATTGCGCGTCTTCGTGCAGGGTGGCGGCTGTTCCGGCTTCCAGTATGGCTTCACCTTCGACGAAATCGTCAACGAAGATGACACCACCATGGTCAAGAACGGCGTCCAGCTGTTGATCGATTCCATGAGCTACCAGTATCTGGTCGGCGCGGAAATCGATTACAAGGATGACCTGGAAGGCGCGCAGTTCGTGATCAAGAATCCGACAGCCACCTCGACTTGCGGTTGCGGTTCCTCGTTCTCCGTCTAATAACAGACTGAACGGGTTTAAGAAATAGCGGATCGATGATCCGCTATTTGTGTTTCTGGAATAGTTATTCCTTGTCAACGCGGATACAGCGCACCTAGTACTCGTAAGCCTTGCGCGCCCGTGACGGCCGGCAAGTTGCCTGGCTTGCGCTGCGTAAAACGGCAAGCCAGCCAGGCAAACGCCAGCGCCTCGACCTGGCTGGGCGCCACGCCCAGCGCTTCGGTAGACTCCACCGCCATGCCCGGCAATTCGCGCGCCAGCGCCGCCATCAGGCTGGCGTTTTGCGCGCCGCCACCACATACATACACCGTTTCCGCCTGTGCGCCGTCGCGCGCGATGGCGCGCGCCAGGCTGGCGGCCGTCAGTTGCGTCAGGGTCGCTTGCACGTCGGCCGGCCGGGCTGCTGGATACCTGGCCAGCTTGCCTTGCAGCCAGTCGGCATGGAACAGGTCGCGCCCCGTGCTTTTCGGCGCCGGCAAGTCAAAATACGGATCATCGAGCAATTCTGTCAGCAGGGCGGGGATAACCTTGCCCGTGGCGGCCCAGGCGCCGTTGGCGTCGTACGGCTGGCCCTGGTGCTGCAAGACCCAGCCATCCATCAGCGCATTGCCGGGCCCCGTGTCGTAGCCCGTTACCGTGCCGTCCGCATGCAGCACGCTGATATTGCTGATGCCGCCGATATTGGCCAGCACACGGGTGTGGCCGGGGAGATTGAAAATGGCTTGATGGAAGGCCGGCACCAGCGGTGCGCCTTGGCCGCCGGCCGCCACGTCGCGGCTGCGCAAGTCGGCGATGACATCGATGCCCGTCAGTTCGGCCAGCAGGGCAGGGTTGTTCAACTGGCGCGTAAAGCCCAGTTCGGGGCGGTGGCGGATGGTCTGGCCATGCGCACCGATGGCAACGATGGCGTCCGCGACTATGCCCGCGTTGCTCAATAGCATGGTGACGCAGTCGGCGTAATGGCGCACGAGTTGATTGGCCGCCAGCGCTTCGCGTTCGATTTCATTCTGGCCGGCACTTTGCAATGCCATCAGGTCGGCGCGCAGGCTGGCGGGAAAGGCAATATAGGCGTCGCCCAGGCTACGCACGCTGCCATCGTCGGAAAAATCGACCAAGGCGCCGTCGACGCCGTCCAGGCTGGTGCCCGACATCAAACCGATATACAGCATGGGTGTTTCCTTGAATGCGTAAGTGATGAGGTGCATTGTGCCGCATTTGTGCCGTACGCAAAAGCGCGCGGGAAAAAACAAAGGCACCGGCCATCTACATGGGCGGTGCCTGTTGCCCGAAGGCAGTGTTGCAGTGTCGCAGTCTCGTTTAACGCGACGCCAGTGCCGTGTCGTTCGGACGCAGCAGGGTGAAGCGGTGCATCATGTCGTTCGACACCATGCGGAAGCGGCTCAGCTCGGCGGCCGTCAGCGGCGCCTGGGCTTGGACGTTCAGTTTGCTTGGGTCTTGTGCCACGCCGCCGACGCGGAATTCATAGTGCAAATGGGCGCCCGTGGACCAGCCGGTGGTGCCGACATAGCCGATCACATCACCCTGGCTGACTTTTTGACCTTTTTTCAAGCCGGAAGCGAAGCGGCTCATGTGGGCGTAGGCGGTGGTGTAGTTGGCCCAGTGTTTCAGGACAACAACATTGCCGTAGCCATTTTGACTACCGACGGTATCGACCACGCCGTCGCCCGAGGCGCGGATAGGCGTGCCCGTTGCAGCAGCAAAATCGATGCCCTTGTGTGCTTTCCAGTTGCCGGAAATCGGGTGCACGCGCATGGAGAAGCCGGACGAGATGCGGGAGAATTCGAGGGGGGATTTCAGGAAGGCTTTTTTGAGGGACTTGCCGTCAAAACTGTAGTAACCGCCGCCTTGTTTGCTGGCTGGGTCTTCGAACCAAACGGACTGATAAGTCGTGCCGCGGTTGGTGAATTCACCGGCCAGGATGCGGCCCGCTCGGACGAATTCGCCATCTTGCCAGAATGTTTCGTAGACGACATTGAACGAGTCGCCGCGTTTCAGGTCGGAGCGGAAGTCGATATTGGTCGAGAACATTTCCACGATTTGCGCGGAAATCGAGTCGGGCAGGCGGGTGCCGTCCAGGCTGGAGTCGGTGGCGGCGAACAGGGTGGAAGTAATCTTGCGCGCGTGCATTTCAACGCGGCGTTCCAGCTGGGCTGCCACTTCCGTGGCCACGAACTTGTCGCCCTTGCGGGTGATCAGGATGTTCTTGACCGATTTGTCGCTGCCGTCGACGAGGGTGGCGCGCATCCAGTTGAGGTCGCCGTTTTCGGACGTTTGCGCTTGCACGCGCTTGCCCGATTTGAGCAACATCACGCCGCGCGCAATCTTGTCGGTCTTGATGAAATTGGCGGCCGCTGGATCATCCACGCCGAGACGGGTCAGCAGGGTGGCGAGGGTATCGCCAGCGCGGACTTTTTCTTCGTGGGTGAAATTCTGGTCTACCTGTTCCATCGCGGAAATTTGCGAGGCGAGATCCGGCATTTCCAGGTTCTGGGCGATGGACGTGACCGGCATGTCGGATGCGTCGGGCGCCATGGGAGACACAGCGACAGCGCCGAAGGCGGTAACGGCGAGCAACACTGCCGACACGCTAATAATGCGTGCCTTGCGTGTCGTCGTCAGCTGCGTGTACAAGCGTGAGCCTGTGATTTTATGTATAGGGTTCATGCAATCAGTTAAAATTTGCCCTTGAACGTGACCTGAACTAATGCTCTTTGTTATTGTTATTTTGGTTCGTTTTCATACGGCAAGATTGATGGGATCGAGCATTATAGCAAACTCCGCAAACCTACTACCATTTTGAGATCTACAGTCAAATTTTATGGAAATCAACACCACCGCATCGCCTGTAAAGGCTAACGCCGCTCAGACCGCACTTCCGCTGTCGGACAGAGTACAAGAAGCCCTCGCGATTACCAAGCGTGGCGTCGACGAACTCTTGATCGAAAGCGAATTTGCGCAAAAATTAGCACGTTCCGAGAAAACCGGTGTTCCACTGCGCATCAAACTGGGCCTGGACCCGACTGCACCCGACTTGCATCTGGGCCACACTGTTGTGCTGAACAAAATGCGTCAGTTGCAAAACCTGGGCCATCAAGTCATTTTCCTCATTGGCGACTTCACGTCGATGATCGGCGACCCTTCGGGCCGCAACGTCACGCGCCCGCCTTTGACCAAGGAACAGATCGAGATTAACGCGATGACGTATTTCGCGCAAGCATCTTTAGTGCTGGATGCCAGCAAGACCGAAATCCGCTATAACTCCGAGTGGTGTGATCCGCTGGGCGCGCGCGGCATCATCCAGCTCGCTTCCCACTACACGGTGGCGCGCATGATCGAGCGCGACGATTTCACCAAGCGCTTCCAGGGCGGCATTCCTATTTCCGTGCATGAATTCCTGTATCCGCTGATGCAGGGCTACGATTCGGTGGCCCTGAAATCGGACCTGGAACTGGGCGGCACGGACCAGAAGTTCAACCTGCTGGTGGGCCGCGAATTGCAAAAGCAGTACGGACAGGAGCAGCAGTGTATTTTGACCATGCCGCTGCTGGAAGGTTTGGACGGCGTGGAAAAAATGTCCAAGTCGAAGAATAACTACATCGGCATCACGGAACCGGGCAACACCATGTTCGCCAAGCTGATGAGCATTTCCGACGTCATGATGTGGCGCTACTACGAGTTGCTGTCGTGGCGCTCGATCGCCGAACTGGCGCAGCTGAAGAGCGAAGTGGAGGGCGGGCGCAATCCGCGCGATGCCAAGGTTGCTCTAGCGCAAGAAATCGTCGCCCGTTTCCATTCGCAGCAGGCAGCGGAAGATGCGCTGGCCGACTTCGTCAACCGTTCGAAGGGCGGCATTCCCGATGACATTCCCGAAGTCAGCCTGGCTGGCGCGCCGCTGGGCATCCCGCAATTGCTCAAGCAGGCGGGCCTGTGCCCATCCACGTCGGAAGCCATGCGCATGATCGAGCAAGGCGGCGTGCGCATCGACGGCACCGTTATCAGCGACAAGGCGCTGCAAGTGGCGGCAGGCGAATTCGTGTTGCAAGTTGGCAAGCGCAAATTTGCGCGCGTCACCCTGACGGCATGATCGCGCTGCTGCAACGCGTTACGCAGGCGAAAGTCGATGTCGATGGTGCGACCATCGGCGCCATTGACGCCGGCCTGATGGTGCTCGTGTGCGCCGAGCGGGGCGATACGGAGAAGGAAGCGGACGCCTTGCTGAGCAAATTGCTCGGCTATCGCGTCTTTGCCGACGAGGCGGGCAAGATGAACCGCAGCGTGACGGACGTGGCTGGCGGCTTGTTGCTGGTGCCCCAGTTCACCCTGGCGGCCGACACCAAGTCCGGCACGCGCCCGTCGTTCACGCCGGCGGCCTCGCCGCAGGATGGCTTGCGCCTGTTCACGCATTTCGTGGAACAGGCGCGCCACCGCCATGCGACCGTGCAAACGGGGCAGTTCGGCGCCGACATGCAGGTGTCCCTCACCAATGACGGCCCCGTCACGTTCTGGCTGCAAGTGAACGCAAAGCAATAGATAAAACGATAAAGAGGAGCAAGCGATGAAATTGTGGAGCGAGACGTTTCGTGATGGCGGCTTGATACCGGCCGAATATGCGTTTGCCGAGCTCGATCCGGTCAGCCGCGTGCGCCTTGCCGGCAACCGTAATCCCCATCTGGCCTGGGACGAGGTGCCGAATGGCACCGAGTCGCTGGCCCTGTTCTGCATTGACCCTGATGCGCCGCAAGATGCGAGCCTGGCCAACCGCGAGGACCAGGCTCTGCCGCTGACGGCGCCGCGCGGTGACTTTTATCACTGGAGCTTGCTCGACTTGCCGCCCGCCATGCGGGTTATTGCCGCCGGTGAATTTTCCAGTGGCATCACGCCGCGCGGCAAGGTTGCCGGCACTGGTACTGGGCTGCAATTGCGCCAGGGCATCAACGACTACACGGGCTGGTTTGCCGGCGATCCTGACATGGCCGGCGATTATTACGGCTATGATGGTCCGTGCCCGCCGTGGAATGACGAGCGTATCCACCATTATATTTTTCGCCTGTATGCGCTCGACGTGCCGCGCCTGGCCTTGTCCGAGCGTTTTACGGGGCAGCAAGCGCATGCCGCCATGTACGGCCACATCCTCGACGAAGCCCAGCTCGTCGTTGCCTACTCGCTCAACCCCGAGCTGGCACTTACCCTGAAGAAATAAAGCATGAGCACCACGATTTTACTGATACGCCATGGCGAAACGGCCTGGAATGCGGGCCGCCGCCTGCAGGGGCATATCGACATCGCCCTGAACGAGGCGGGCCTGGCGCAAGCGGCCGCGCTGGGACAGGCGCTGGCGGACGCACCGCTGGCCGCCATCATTGCCAGCGATTTGCAGCGCGCGCAGCAGACGGCGCAAGCCGTGGCCGACGTGAAAGACTTGCCCGTGCAGACGGACCCCTTGCTGCGCGAGCGCTGCTATGGCGCCTTCGAAGGCTTGCTGTATGCCGACATTGCCGCCCGCTATCCGCATGAGTATGCGCAATGGCAATCGCGGCAGATCGATGCCGTGATGCCGGCAGGCGAGCGTCAGGCCGAGAGTTTTCGCCAGTTCTATGCGCGCGCGAACGTCGCCATCGCCCGTTGGGCCGAACAATATGACGGCCAGACGATTGCCATCGTGGCCCACGGTGGCGTGCTTGAATGCGCCTACCGCGAAGCGGTCGGCATGACGCTCGACAGCCCGCGCGACTTCCAGGTCAAAAATGCCAGCGTCAACCGTTTTTCGTATGCGGACGGCAAGCTGCATTTAGTGCACTGGGGAAATATCGAACACCTGAGCGCGCCTGCAATGGACGAGCTGGGCTAAAAGTTGGGTGAACAGGGGGGCGGCCCGCCGGACCGGCTGGCCGGTCCCCCATTTTGCTGTGCTGCACAAGCGTGGCGCCCACTCTAGCGCATTGAAACAAAAAAATAGTGCTTATTAAATAGGCAGGGAATCGGTTAAAATAGCAGGTTCCCCCGTCCATTCCAGGTTCTTCAGTGCAAATCGGCCCTCACATTCTGCGCAACAACGTTTTCGTCGCTCCCATGGCGGGCGTGACGGATCGGCCTTTCCGCCAGTTGTGCAAGCAGCTGGGTGCCGGCTATGCCGTGTCGGAGATGGCGGCGTCGAATCCGCGCCTGTGGGCGACGGAAAAAAGCGCGCGCCGCACGGACCATGAAGGCGAAATGGAGCCGAAAGCCGTGCAAATCGCCGGTGCCGATCCGCAAGACCTGGCCGATTGCGCCAAGTTCAACGTGGACCGGGGCGCGCAGATCATCGACATCAACATGGGTTGCCCCGTGAAGAAGGTGTGCAACAGCTGGTGCGGTTCGGCCTTGTTACAAAACGAAGCCTTGGTCGAAAAGATCTTGCACGCCGTCGTCAACGCCGTTGACGTGCCCGTCACCCTGAAATTCCGCACGGGCTGGAACCGCGAAAACAAGAATGCCCTGACCATTGCCCGCATCGCCGAGCAAGCCGGCATCCAGATGCTGACCTTGCACGGCCGCACGCGCGCCGATGGCTACAAGGGCGATGCCGAATATGAAACCATTGCCGCCGTGAAAGCGTCGGTGGGCATCCCCGTGGTGGCCAATGGCGACATTAGCAGCCCGGAAAAGGCCCGCTTTGTGCTCGATCAAACGGGCGCCGATGCCGTCATGATCGGCCGCGCGGCGCAGGGCCGGCCGTGGATTTGCCGCGAGATCGATCATTTCCTGCGCACCGGCACCTTGTTGCCGGCGCCCTACGTGGATGAGGTGCGCACCTTGATGGACGAACATTTGCGTGCCCATTACGCGTTTTACGGTGAATTCCTGGGCGTGCGCACGGCGCGCAAGCACATCGGCTGGTATGTGAAAGACCTGGACGGCGGCGAAGCGTTCCGACAGCAAATGAACTTGCTGGAGTCGACGGATGCGCAATTGCTGGCCGTCGATCAATTTTTTGAGTCGCAATGGAAATTTGGCGAACGGTTACAATACTGCCTCTCCGAATCCAGTGAAAGTGGCCTGCTCGATGTGATCAAACTTACGGCCACGGCAGCATGAGCAGATAGCAACAAGCAGGGTAAATCAGTTACCAGCAGTACAAGGGCGAGCGCCTATACAGAGCGTCATGCAATATTAATTACAACACCGAAACAAGACGGCAGCACGCGGACCGCATGAGCGGCGCGGCAGCGGATTGTCAGGTGTTCAGCCGGTTGAAGCATACAAATGAGCAAAGAAAGCATTCAGGAAGTCGTACAGAAAAGTCTAGAAGATTACTTCAATGACCTGGGCGAACAGCAAGCATCGAATATCTATGACATGGTTGTGCTGACCGTGGAAAAGCCCATCCTGGAAGTCGTGATGACACGCGCCGATGGCAACCAGTCGCACGCCGCGCAGATGCTGGGCATCAACCGCAATACCCTGCGCAAGAAATTGCAGGAGCACGGTTTGCTGTAATGCCGGCATGCAAGTGACGCCAAGATTTGAATCCGCCGCAGCAGTCTTCGCCTGAGGACTGAACTGCGCCATTCGCCAAGAACACTTAACCACCTAGCCACAGCCATGATCAAACAAGCTCTCCTCTCCGTTTCCGACAAGACCGGCGTTCTCGAATTCGCCCGCGCCCTGTCCGCACTCGGCGTTAACCTCCTGTCCACCGGCGGCACCGCCAAATTGCTGGCAGACAACGGTGTTCCCGTCACGGAAGTTGCCGATTACACGGGTTTCCCGGAGATGCTCGATGGCCGTGTGAAGACCCTGCACCCGAAAGTGCATGGCGGTATCCTGGCGCGCCGCGATTTCCCTGAACACATGTCGAAACTGGTCGAGCACGACATGCCGACCATCGACATGGTGGTGGTCAACCTGTATCCGTTCCAGGGCACGGTCGCCAAGGCCGATTGCACGCTGGAAGACGCGATCGAAAACATCGATATCGGCGGCCCGACCATGCTGCGTTCGGCGGCCAAGAACCACAAGGACGTGGTCGTCATCTGCGATCCGACCGACTACGACGCCGTGCTGGCGGAGCTGCGCTCGGCCGACGGCAAGGCAGGCGACGTGAGCTACGACACCAAGTTCATGCTGGCGAAAAAAGTCTTTGCGCACACGGCGCAATACGATGGCGCCATCACCAACTACCTGACCAGCCTGGGCCCGACGAAAGTGCACGCCGAGCGCGGTGCCTATCCGCAAATCCTGAACGTTGCATTTGAGAAAGTGCAAGACATGCGTTACGGTGAAAACCCGCACCAGAGCGCCGCCTTCTACCGCGACCTGGCCGTCACCGATGGCGCGCTGGCCAACTACCGCCAGCTGCAAGGCAAGGAATTGTCGTACAACAACATCGCCGACGCCGATGCAGCCTGGGAATGCGTGAAGAGCCTGGGCGGCTTCGGGCAAAGCGCCGCCTGCGTGATCGTCAAGCACGCGAACCCATGCGGCGTCGCCCTGGGCAAGAATGCGGCCGAAGCGTATGCGCGTGCCCTGCAGACGGACCCGACTTCCGCGTTTGGCGGCATTATCGCCTTCAACACGGAACTCGACGGCGCCACCGCCGGCGAAATCGCCAAGCTGTTCGTCGAAGTGCTGATCGCCCCATCGTTCTCCGCGGAAGCGAAACAGATTCTGTCGAGCAAGCAAAACGTGCGCATGCTGGAAATCCCACTGGGCTCGGGTGTGCACGCGATGGACTTCAAGCGCGTGGGTGGCGGCTTGCTGGTGCAATCACCGGATGCGAAAAACGTCGGCATCGGCGACTTGCGCGTGGTCAGCAAGCTGCAGCCAACGCCGCAGCAACTGGCCGACCTGATGTTCGCCTGGAAAGTGGCAAAATTCGTCAAGTCGAACGCCATCGTCTTCTGCGGCAATAACATGACCCTGGGCGTGGGCGCTGGCCAGATGAGCCGTATCGACTCGGCCCGTATCGCTTCCATCAAGGCGCAAAATGCCGGCCTGTCGCTGACCGGTTCCGTGGTGGCGTCGGACGCCTTCTTCCCCTTCCGCGACGGCCTCGACGTGGTCGTCGACGCAGGCGCGACCTGCGTCATCCACCCGGGCGGCTCCATGCGCGACCAGGAAGTGATCGATGCGGCGGACGAGCGCGGCGTCGTGATGCTCTACACAGGAACGCGTCACTTCCGTCATTAAGAAGGCGGTCTAAACTACGGCGCGGCGCGGGGCGCGGCCTGCGATGCTCACTGTGCTCTAGCACAGTTGCGTTTCTCGGCCACGCCGCATCGCCGCTCGCTACGGTTTATCCCACCTTCTTGAAAGGTGTGCAAACGGCAGGCACCGGTTATTCACCGGTGCCTGCCGTATTCATTATAGAATCTGGCGATGATTATTCTTGGCATCGATCCTGGCCTGCGCACCACCGGCTTTGGGGTCATTGAAAAACACGGCAACAAGCTGCGCTATATCGCTTCGGGGACCGTCAAGACGAGTTCCGAAGGGGAATTGCCGCCGCGCCTGAAGATCATCTTGCAGGGCGTGAGCGAAATTGTCGGCACCTACCAGCCCGATTGCGCGGCCATTGAAAAAGTGTTTGTCAACGTCAATCCCCAATCGACCCTTCTGCTGGGCCAGGCGCGCGGCGCGGCCATTTGCGCGCTCGTGCATGCCGACCTGTCGGTGGCCGAATATACGGCCCTGCAAGTGAAACAGGCCGTCACGGGGCACGGCAAGGCAGCCAAGGAGCAGGTGCAGGATATGGTCTCGCGGCTGTTGTCACTGCCCGGCTTGCCCGGCACGGATGCCGCCGATGCCTTGGGCGTGGCCATTTGCCACGCCAACAGCATTGATGCGCTGGCCATGCTCGGCGCGCTGGCGCCGCAATTGCAGGGCTTGCGTATGAAGCGCGGCCGCCTCGTCGGATAGTTGCGACTGCCATGCCACGTCCATGGCGTCGTTGCACTGCCTTGCCGTACTATTCGTACTGTCTGCGGCAGTGCGCCTTGCCCTGAACATGGCCTGACAGCCGCAACACTCCAGCAAGCTTTTGTTTACAATTTAATTTCATTAGGAACACGCGATGATAGGCCGTCTCTCCGGTATTTTGCTTGAAAAGAATCCGCCACAATTATTGGTCGATTGCCAGGGCGTCGGCTATGAAGTCGACGTGCCAATGAGCACGTTTTACAACCTGCCCCATGTGGGCGAAAAAGTCGTGCTGTTCACGCACCAGGCCATCCGTGAAGATGCGCATCTGCTGTTTGGTTTCGGCAATGCGGCCGAGCGGGCCGTGTTCCGGCAGTTGATCAAGATCACGGGCGTGGGTGCGCGCATGGCGCTGTCCATCCTGTCCGGCATGACGATAGCCGACCTGGCGCAAGCGATCACGCTGCAAGATTCCGGCCGCCTGGTGAAAGTGCCTGGCATCGGCAAGAAGACGGCGGAGCGGTTGCTGCTGGAATTGAAGGGCAAACTGGGGGCCGACATCGGCGCCAGCGGTGCGCATGCGGCGCCCGATGCGCAATCGGATGTTTTGAACGCGCTGGTAGCGCTCGGCTATTCGGACAAGGAAGCGCTGGCGGCCGTGAAGAACGTGCCGGCTGGCAGCGGCGTGTCGGATGGCATCAAACTGGCGCTGAAAGCGCTGTCGAAAGGCTGATAACGCATGAGCATCCAGACTGACAGCTTCACGGAACAGCGCATCATCGACGCGGCGCCCATCTCGCATAACGAAGAAGCCATCGAACGGGCTTTGCGCCCCAAGCAGCTTGATGAGTATGTGGGGCAGGAAAAGATCCGCGACCAGCTCGAGATATTCATCACGGCCGCGCGCCAGCGCAAGGAAGCGCTCGATCATACCTTGCTGTTCGGCCCGCCGGGCTTGGGCAAGACGACCTTGGCGCACATCATCGCGCGCGAAATGGGCGTGAATTTGCGCCAGACCTCCGGTCCCGTGCTGGAGCGTCCGGGCGACCTGGCCGCGATTTTGACGAACCTGGAAGCGAACGACGTCCTGTTCATCGATGAAATCCACCGGCTGTCGCCCGTCGTGGAAGAAATTCTGTATCCGGCGCTTGAGGATTATCAAATCGATATCATGATCGGCGAAGGTCCGGCCGCCCGTTCCGTGAAGCTCGATTTGCAGCCGTTTACCTTGGTCGGCGCCACCACGCGCGCCGGCATGTTGACCAACCCGCTGCGCGACCGCTTCGGCATCGTGGCGCGGCTGGAGTTCTATAACACGGGCGAGCTGACCAAGATCGTCACGCGCAGCGCCGCCTTGCTGAAAGCGCCGATCGATCCGGAAGGCGCGCACGAGATCGCCCAGCGCGCCCGCGGCACGCCGCGCATCGCCAACCGCTTGCTGCGCCGCGTGCGCGATTTCGCTGAAGTCAAAAGCAATGGCGAGATCACCAAGGTGGTGGCCGACCGCGCGCTGGCCATGCTCGACGTCGATTCTGCCGGCTTCGACGTGATGGACCGCAAGCTGCTGGAAGCCGTGCTGTTCAAGTTCGGCGGCGGCCCCGTCGGCATAGGTAATTTGGCGGCAGCCATCGGCGAAGCGGCCGATACCATCGAAGACGTGCTGGAACCGTACCTGATCCAGCAAGGCTTTTTGCAGCGCACGCCGCGTGGCCGCGTGGCCACGCCGGCCGCCTATTTGCACTTTGGCGTCAGCGCCCCGCGCATGGGCCCCGGCGGCGAAGCGTGGGAACTGTGATGGCGGTAGAGGGCGTGCCCGCGAGCACGGGCATGCAGATCTGGATCGATGCCGATGCCTGCCCCGTGGTCATCAAGGAAATTCTGTACCGCGTGGCCGACCGCCTGGAGTTACCGCTCACTCTGGTGGCCAACCAGGGCTTGCGCGTGCCGCCGTCGCGTTTCATCCGCACCGTGCAAGTGCCGTCCGGCGCCGACGTGGCCGACCAGGAAATCGTGCGCTTGCTCAATCCTGGCGACCTCGTCATCACGGGCGACATTCCGCTGGCCGCCGACGTGCTGACCAAGGGAGGCTATGCCTTGAATCCGCGCGGCGAGTTTTATACGAAAGATAATATTGCCCAGCAACTGACGATGCGCGCCTTCATGGAAGAATTGCGCAGCGGTGGCGTGGACACAGGCGGCCCGGCTGCCTTCAGCCAATCCGACCGGCAGCAGTTTGCCAACAGTCTCGACAGGCATTTGAGCAAGCATCACCGCAAGCCGGCGCCAGGGCAATAAGCGGTGGACGAAAAGAACTGTGGACGAAAAAAAACCGGCGCAAGCCGGTTTTTTTATGCGCATGCAACTTAACGCGCGACTTTTCTCGTGCCCACCACTTCCACCGTTACGCGGCGGTTCTTGGCGCGCCCGGCGGCACTCGTATTGTCGGCCACGGGCTGCGTTTCTCCCTTGCCTTCCGTGTAGACGCGGCTCGTTTCCACGCCTTGCGCCACCAGGTAAGCTTTGACGGCTTCCGCGCGGCGCTGCGACAGTTTCTGGTTATAGGCGTCGGAACCGACGGCATCCGTATGACCGACCGTGACGATGACTTCCAAGTCCATGCCGCTTAATTGACCGAGTAGCTGGTCCAGCGCGGCCTTGCCTTGCGGCTTGAGCGTCGATTGATCGAAATCAAACAATGCTTCCGAAGCAAACGACACTTTTTCCGCCACGGGGACAGGTGCCGGTGCGGCCACGATGACGGGTGCCGGCATGGCGACGACAGGGGCGACTTCGGGCGCCGGCTGGTAGGCGGGCGTGGCGCTGGCCGGGCGGCCCAATTTGTAGACCAGGCTGACGGAATACAGGTCCGCATCGCCGCGGTTGCCGACGGCGTCGTTCAAGCGATAACGCTCGACTTCGCCGCGCAGGGCCAGTGCTTCGCTGAACTTGTATTCCAGGCCCAGGCCCAGCTTGGCGTTGAGCTTGCGCTCGCTGGCATGCGTGTTGGTCGAGCCCAGCAGGCGGTTGCCGCTGAACTCCGTGTTGGTCTTGGTGTAATGCATGCCGACCCGGCCCAGCAAGGACAGGCGCTGCGACAGCGGCAGCTGGCCCAGCAAGTCCAGGTTCACGCCGCGAAAGGCTGCTTGTCCGTTGAGTACGCCATTGCCGCTGGTGGTCGACTTGAAATCGAACTTGCCCAAGTCAAAGTAACCGCCTTCCACGGCGAAATACTGGTTCAGTTGACGGCCGACAAACAGTTTATAGCCGGTGTCGCGCTGATCCTTGGTAAAACCGGTGACGGTTTCACCGTTGGCGGCCAGGCTGGCGCGCAGGCGCGGTTCGTCGATGGTGGCGCGCGACTGGCCCACGCCCGCACCGAGGTACCAGGCGCTGTTGGCCCAGTCCGGGTTGATGAAGGTGTTGTCCTGCGCCTGCGCCGCTTGCGCCGCCAGCAAGGCGCCGGTCATCACGCTCAGGGCGCCCAGTGTGTGTGCAATAGTCATGGTCATGTCCCGATTATTTGGTGATCTGGTTGTTGCGCAGGGTGACGGCGGCAGCCGTCAGCACGCGGCCATTGAGCAAGGTCGTGTTGTCGCCGACCGTGATGGCGGCCGACTGGCCCAGGATATTGCCCTTGAAGACGCTGTTCGCGGCCAGGGTGGTCGGGCCGACGGGCAGCCAGCTGACGTTGTCGGCCGTGGCGCCATTGTTCAGGGCAACGATGGAGTTGACGGTCGAATCCAGGGTCAATGCCGTGCGGAAGATGTACACGCCGGGACCGTTCAGTGTCAGAGTGCCCGTGATGCTGATAGCGCCCGCATAGCAATACACGCCGGGGCCGAAGGTCTGCCCACCGAGGTCGATGCCGCCGGCAAAGCTGACGTCGCAGGTACGGCTATTGCCATCCGTGATTGCCGCTTGCAAATCCGTCATGGCACCGGCCAGGATGGCGCCCGACTTGTAGTTGGTAAAGCCGGCCGCCTGGGTCGGATCGACCGTTTGCGACGGTGCACCGACGTCGCCCGTGATCAGTGTGGTGCCGCCCGAATTGTTGGTGATCGAGGTACCGGCCAGCACGCCGAACGGTGCCGCGCGGCCCAGAATGATCGGGTTAAACACGGGCGGGATGGCCACTGCCGTGACAGTCAGCAGCGCGCTGCCCGACTGGCCGCCGACCGTGGCGGTGATGTTGCTGGTGCCGGTGGCGATGCCGGTGGCCACGCCAGTGTTCAGCACGCTAGCTGTGGTAACGGTGCCCGAAGTCCAGCTAGCGCCGGTCGTGACGATGGCGTTCGAGCCGTCCGAATACGTTGCCGTGGCAACGAATTGCTGTTGGGCACCGACAGCGATGCTGGCGGTAGCTGGCGTGACGGCGATGCTGGCCAGGGTGAGGGCAGGCACGGTGACGGTGGTGCTGGCCGTTTTGCCGTTGAAGCTGGCAGTCATGACGCTGGTACCAAAGGCAACGCCACTGACCAAGCCGTCGCTGGCGACGGTGGCGAAAGCGGGCGTGGCGGCAAGGAAGCTGGTGCTGGCCGTGACATCGACGGTGCTGCCATCCGAATACGTGGCAAGGACGGCCAGCTGGCGCGTCGCGGCGACGGGAATGATGGGGTTTTGCGGCGTGACGGCGATCGACAGCAAGGTCGCTGGCGTGACGGTCAGCACGGTGCTGGCCGTGAGCGCGCCCGAGGTGGCCGTGATCTGCGTCGTGCCGGCAACCTTGCCGAGCGCCAGGCCGCTAGCGGCGATGCTGGCCGTGGCGGGGGTGGCGGAGGCAAAGGTCGAGACGGCCGTAACGTCGCGCGTGGCGCCGTCGCTGAAGCTGCCGGTCACCGTAAACTGCTGCGTTGCGCCGATGGTGATGGATGGCGCGAGCGGCGTGATGGCAATGGCCGTGAGTGTGGCGGGCGAGACGGTCAACTGGGCCGCTGCGCTCTTGCCGCCAAACGCGGCGCTGATGCTGCTGCTGCCGGCAGCAATGCCGGTGCTCAAGCCTGTGGCGGCATTGATTGTCGCGCTGGCCGGCGTAGCGGAAGTCCAGGTCGCCTTCGTGCTGACGTCTTGCGCGGAGCCGTCGCTATACGTGGCGATGGCCGTGAATTGCTGGCCGGCACCGATGGCGACCGTCGCCGTGGCTGGTGTAACAGCCAGGCTGGACAAGGTGGCAGCCGGCAAGCCGAGGATGGGATCGCGTCCCTGGTCGCCACCGCCGCAGCCGGCCAGGACGGCCATGGCCAGCAAACCTGCCGAGACGAGCAGCGGGTTCAGATATCGTTTGAAGAGGTTCATTTGCGTTCCTTTGTGCATGGCATTCACTGCCGGGCATCTGCGGATGAGGTCATCCGGCAGAGCCATGCCGCCCGTCGCTACAGGGCGATGGCGTCACTGGCATGCACTATTTCACGGCGGGGACTACCGGTATGTGCGTTGGCGCGCATAGCGTTCAGCCACCTTGATACAGGCCAAAATACAAGCGGATTCGAGCTGGAAAAACAACAGGAGTACGGGAGCAGGGACGTAAAAAAGCCGGCGCAGAGGCCGGCTTCGACAGCGCAGGGCGTGTGTCGATTATTCTTCGCGCACCCACGTCTGCGTGCGGCCAAACATCGATATTCCCCTGTAGCCGCGTACTTGCAGCTTGGCGCCGCCTTCAATCAGTTCAGCCTTGCTCTTGTAGACCTTGCCGTCGGCCGGGTCCGTGATTTCACCGCCCGTCCATTCCTTGCCGTCTTTTTTCAAGCCCGTCAGGATGGTCAGGCCGATGATGGGCTGGTCCTTGTTGGCACCCGTGCACTTGTCGCAATTGGGGTTTTGATCCATGTCCGGTGCGCGGAACAGCTTTTCGATTTTGCCTTGCAAGACGCCATTGCTTTCCGTGATACGGATGATGGATTTCGGCTTGCCGGTGGCGTCGTCGATGGTTTTCCAGGTGCCGACGGGGCTGTCAGTGGCTGCCGCGGCGGCGGCCATGGCCAGGGCGGCCATCATGATGCTTGCTGTGACGGTTGTTTTGAATAAAGTACGCATCGCTAGTCTCCAATGGTTTTTTTGATCGGTTCACGAACTATTCACCAAAGCAAGACTAGTCGCACCGCGCGGCGTCCTGGGTAGACGGCCGCGCAATCCTTCCAAACTTGCCTTATGCGCTGGCTAGTTTAGCAAACTGTTCGCGCAATTTTTCAATTGTGGCCGAAAAACTGAGCAAACGCTCGTTTTCTTGCGCAACGATGGCGGCCGGGGCGCGCGCGACAAAGCTTTCATTGCCTAATTTGCTATTTACTTTAGCAATTTCAGCTTCGATGCGGGCGATTTCCTTGCCCAGGCGTTCGCGTTCGGCGGCCACGTCGATTTCCACTTTCAGCATCAGCTTGGTGGTGCCGACGATGGCGACGGCCGCTGGCGAATCCGGGAGCGCATCGACGATCTGCACGTCGGCCAGCTTGCCCAGCGACTGGATGTAGGGCGCGTATGATGCCAGCGCGGCCTTTTCCGTGGCGTTGCCCGCTTCGACGATCAGTGGCACGCGCACCGATGGCGAAATTTGCATTTCGCCGCGCAGGTTGCGCGTCGCGTCCGTCAAGGCTTTCAGCTGCTGCATCCACGCTTCGGCCGATGCGTCGATCTTGTCGACGTTGGCAATCGGGTAGGGCTGCATCATGATCGAATCACCGTCCGCTTTGAGCGTCTTGCCGGCCAGTGGCGCCACCGTTTGCCACAGCGCTTCCGTGACAAACGGGATGATCGGATGGGCCAGGCGCAGCACCACTTCCAGCACGCGCAGCAAGGTGTGGCGGGTGGCGCGCTGCTGCCCTTCCGTGCCTTGTTGTACTTGCACCTTGGCCACTTCCAGATACCAGTCGCAATACTCGTCCCAGACGAACTTGTAGATGGTGGCGGCGATATTGTCGAAACGGAAGTCTTCGAAACCCTTGGCCACGTCCAGTTCAGCGCGTTGCAGCAAGGAGATGATCCACTTGTCCGCTTGCGACAGGTCGGCCTCGTTCGGCGAGCAATCCTTGCCTTCCGTATTCATCATGACGAAACGGGTGGCGTTCCACATCTTGTTGCAGAAGTTGCGGTAGCCTTCGCAGCGGCCCAGGTCGAAATTGATGTTGCGGCCCAGCGAAGCATAGCTGGCCATGGTGAAGCGCACGGCGTCCGTGCCGTAGGCCGAAATGCCTTCCGGGAATTCCTTGCGCGTCGCCTTGGTGATCTTTTCCGCGTCGCGCGGGTTCATCAGGCCCGTGGTGCGCTTGACGATCAAACCTTCCAGGTCGATGCCATCGATCAGGTCGATCGGGTCCAGGGTGTTACCCTTTGACTTGGACATCTTCTGTCCCGTCGAATCGCGCACCAGGCCGTGCACGTAGACGGTTTCAAACGGCACCTTGCCCGTGAAGTGCGCCGTCATCATGACCATGCGCGCGACCCAGAAGAAGATGATGTCGAAACCCGTCACCAGCACGGACGACGGCAGGAAGGCCTTCATGTCCGGCGTTTCTTCAGGCCAACCCATGGTCGAGAATGGTACCAGGGCCGACGAGAACCACGTGTCGAGCACGTCGTCGTCGCGTTTCAACGGACCCGTGCTGCCGGCGGCCAATGCCTTGGCTTGCGCCTCAGCTTCCGTCTTGGCGACAAAGATATTGCCGGCGTCGTCGTACCACGCCGGGATTTGATGGCCCCACCACAGTTGGCGCGAGATGCACCAGTCCTGGATGTTGTTGAGCCACTGGTTGTAGGTGGTGCTCCAGTTTTCCGGCACGAACTTGATTTCGCCATTGGCGACCTTGTCCAGCGCCGTTTCGGCGATCGACTTGCCTGGGAAGAAAGTGCCTTCCGGGGCCGGCTTGCTCATGGCGACAAACCACTGGTCCGTCAGCATCGGCTCGATGACGACGCCCGTGCGGTCGCCGCGCGGCACCATCAGTTTGTGCGGCTTGACTTGCTCGAGCAAGCCTTGCGCATCGAGGTCGGCGACGATCTGCTTGCGCGCGGCAAAGCGGTCCATGCCGCGATACGCTGCCGGCGCGTCGTCGGTGATCTTCGCGTCCAGGGTCAGAATGACGATCTGCGCCAGTTTGTGGCGCTGGCCCACGGCGTAATCGTTCATGTCATGCGCTGGGGTAATTTTGACGCAGCCGGTGCCGAATTCCTTGTCGACGTATTCGTCGGCGATGATGGGGATTTCACGCTCGGTCAGCGGCAGTTTCAGCATCTTGCCGACCAGTGGCAGGTAGCGCTCGTCCGTCGGATCGACGGCCACGGCCACGTCGCCCAGCATGGTTTCAGGACGCGTGGTGGCCACCGTCAGGAAACCGCTGCCGTCGGCCAGCGGGTACTTGATGTACCACATGGAACCGTCTTCTTCTTCGGATACCACTTCCAGGTCCGAGACAGCGGTGCCCAGCACGGGGTCCCAGTTGACCAGGCGCTTGCCACGGTAGATCAGGCCTTGTTCGAACAGGCGCACGAAAACGTCGGTGACGACTTTCGAGCGCGGTTCATCCATGGTGAAATATTCGCGCTGCCAGTCGGCCGAAGCACCCAGGCGGCGCATCTGGCCGGTGATGATGGAACCCGATTTTTCTTTCCATTCCCACACTTTTTCCACGAATTTCTCGCGGCCCAGGTCATGGCGCGAAATCTTTTGCGCGTCCAGCTGGCGTTGCACGACGATTTGCGTGGCGATGCCCGCGTGGTCGGTGCCGGGAATCCAGGCCGTGTTGTGGCCCAGCATGCGGTGGTAGCGGGTCAGGCCATCCATGATGGTCTGGTTGAACGCGTGGCCCATGTGCAGGGTGCCGGTGACGTTCGGCGGCGGCAACTGGATGCTGAAGGAAGGTTTTCCCGCATCGAGGGTGGCGGTAAAGTAACCGCGCTGTTCCCACTCGGTGCGCCAGAATTGTTCAATGTCGGCGGGCTCGAAAGACTTGGCTAATTCCATGATTTGGCGTGTGATTGGCAAAAGGAACCATTATAAGGGGTGCATAAAGCATGCGCAGCAAATAGCGGGCCTGGATGGCCCGAAAAGCCGCGCACGATTGCGCAATATTGCCCCATTGTATTTTTTTAAAGCTATCATCTTTGCAACATTATTTGAAAGCTCAGGCAATCATGAAAAAATTGTGGCAATTGGCCGTGCTCGGCGCCGGATGGGCTGTCGGCGGCGCGTGCGCCGGCGTCCCGGAAGGAATGGCGGCTTTCCAGCGTGGACGCTGCGTTGACGCCGTGGCGCAATTGCGCGGACCGGCACTGGGCGGCCATGTCGAGGCGCAAAAAGTCCTCGCCGATATCTACATGGGCGAGAAAGGATGCCGGGACGTAGAGCGCAGCGAGGTCGAAGCGGAGCGCTGGTATCTGCTGGCGGCCAAGGGCGGCGATCGCGCCGCGCAGGAGGCGCTGGTTTTCATGTATGCATATGCGCCGGGCCGCATGCACAATCCATCGCGCGCGCGGCCCTGGTTGGGCGTCATGGCAGCGCAGGGTGACGGCAAGCCGCTGCAGGACCTGGCACAAATGTATGAGCGGGGCGAAGGCGGGCCGGTCGACAGGGTGCTGTCGTATGCGCTCAACCTGCTGGCGCTGCAAGACAAGGAGTGGAGCGGTGCGGCCGCGATGGAGAAGTCCCTGCCGGCACGCCGTGGCACGATGTCGCCGGACCAGGTCGACGAAGCGCAGCGCCTGGCCAAGCGCTGGAAGCGCGGCGCGCCCTTGCCGACGACGTCGCTGACGGGACGGCGTTCGCCGCAGGATTGGTACCGCCGCGCCGCCGAGCGCGGCGACATGGAAGCCGCCTACCAGCTGGGCTTGTTGTGCTGGAAGGGCACGGGCGGCCTGGATGAAAAGCAGGCCGCCCGCTGGCTGCGCAAGGCCGCCGAAAGCGGCAGTGCCAAGGCCCAGTTGCAGCTGGCCGTGCTGTATGGCGAGGAGGCGGGCGTGCCGCAGGACTATGTGCTCGCTTCCATGCTGAGCCAGTTGGCGGTGGCGGGCGGCGCGGCGGGCGCCGGCAACGCTGTGGCCGGCTGGACAAAGAAACTGAATGCGGCGCAACACGCCGAGGCGGAGCAGCTGGCGCGGGCATGGAAGGTGGGCATGCCGTTGCCGCAGGTCTCGGTGCACGGCATGGAACGCTTGATCAATTATGTACGCGAGGCACGCAACAAGCTGCCGACGACGCCAGAGGTGACGGCGCTGTTCAAGGCTGCCAAAGAAGGCGACGAAGCTGCTTTTGGCAAGCTGCTTGCCGGCGTCGCCGAGCCGGGCAACTATGCGATCGACAGGCTTCCCTTGCTGAACTATTTGATCTTGCCCCCATCCAGCATGGTCGAAGCCGAAGCGGCATGGCTGAAGGCGCAACCGCGGCTGGACGACGATCAGGAGCGACTGGCGCAGGCGTCGCTGCAGGCGCGCCGCCAGGTGTTGCGTGAGCGGCACGCCGCGCTGTTGCCCGCCAAGCTGCGCATGATGACGCTGCTGTTGCAGCGCGGCGTGCCGCTCGGCGAAGGCGATACGCTGTACCACGCCGCGCCCCTGCATCTGGCTGCCCTGTACGGCAATGCCGCGATGGTGCGTTTGTTGCTGGCCCATGGCGCCGATGTGCGGCAATACGGCGGCGAAAACCACACGATGGCGCCGCTGGAATACGCCTTGCAGCAGGAGAATGCGGACATCTTGCCGGAATTGATCGATGCGAATGAACGTACGGCCAGCATGATCGCCTTGCTCGACGCAGGCGCGGGCCGGCCATATTTGCTGATAGATCAGTACCTGGCAGAGAAAAAAGCCGAGAAAGGCGGGGCTGCGCAGCCAGCCGAACGGCCGTTGGCCGATTCTTTGCTATGGGGGCGCTTGCTGCGCCTGACGCGCGGCACCGAAGTGCTCGATAAAATGCTGGCCACCGGCACCACGCCGAATATTGATGAGCAGGACAAGTCGCTGTACGCCTATGCCGCCGAAGCGGGTAATGGCCGTGTGCTGGACTGGCTCAAGCAGCGCGTGCCCCGGCATGACGCGAAGGGCATGGACCGCTGGCTCGACGCCGCGATGCGCGCCATGTACAACCATCAGCCGGCGTCCGAAGACGTGCTGCGCCAACTGCTGATGCCCGGCATGCCATGGCAGCAAGTCGGACCCGCCGCCGAAGAGTCTTACAAGGGACAGCAGGCGGCGCTCGATTCGCGGCGTCTGGAAAAGGAGACGCTGCTGTGGCATGCGGTGCGCAGCCAGCGGCACGACTGGGTCACCCGCCTGGCCGCGATGGGCGCGCCCGTCGTCAGCGACGGTTATCTTCCGCCTTTGCTGGCGGCTGTTGAAAATGGCGACGCGGCGATGGTCAAGCTGTTGTTGGGCCTGGGCGCCAATCCGCTGGGCGGTGAAATTTCCGTGTTGAAGATGGCGCAGCAACGGGCGCCGACGCCGGAAAATAAAGCCGTGCTGGCCTTGCTGCGGGCGGCTGCCGCGACGCGCTAAACTCCGGCTGCCACACCGCTGCACAAGGGCAAAGACAAGGCAGCCGGCCTGCCGCAGCAATAGCGTTTGCCTGGTCGGCATGCGCCATCTTGTGCGGCCATATGGACGTGTTTTGGCGGCCTGGCGAGTCGTTTTCCAACAACAGAACAGGGATAAAGGCGCTGCCGATGCTATAATATTGGCCTCGGTGCCTCCTGCCTCATCCTTGCGGACGGCGCCAGCAGACGCGGTTGTATCAACGTTGCATATCCAACACTCGTCCGCGTCTCAAGGCTAGCGCATCAGCGATGCCAGCCACTTTCAGTGCGTCCCCTGCGGGCCGGGCGCCTGAGCCACGCGCACCGCCAGCGGTGCACCATTCACGGCGGAATACCGCGCGCCATCGTCTTTATCGGCCGCGCCGCCACAGCTTCGCCAGGAATGTTGTTATCTGGCCCGTCGTCTTTCGATACGGCAGTAACTACAGCGCGCCTAGCCGCCTGTGGCCGCGCCATGGCCGCGCGCTTTCCCGGTTTTGTCTTTACAAGGAAACCAGCATGAAAAAAATCTCAATCACCATGGCACTGGCCAGCCTGGGCGCCTTGCCTGTCGCCCACGCCCAGTCGTCCGTCGACTCGTCTTCAGTCACCCCGTCTTCAGTCATCGTGTATGGCCTGATGGACGCGGGCCTGGTGCAGGAAGGCGGCATCAGCAAGCTTACCAGCGGCGTGTCGGCCGGCTCGCGCCTGGGCCTGCGCGGCACGGAATCGCTGGGCGACGGCTGGCAAGCCGTGTTCACGCTGGAAGCGGGCTTGTTGAGCGACACGGGCCGCTCGGACCAGGCAGGCCAGTTGTTCGGCCGCCAGGCTTTTGTCGGCCTGAACAGCCCGCTGGGCATGCTGACGGTGGGCCGCCAGTACAACTTGCAAAGCCAGGCGCTGACCGACGTGGCCGACCCGTTCGAGGGCGGCCTGGCCGGTGCGTCGACCAACCTGGCCGGCTATTCGGCCACGCGTATCGACAATACCGTGCGCTATACGTCGCCGGAATGGCGCGGGGTGACGGCCACCATCATGTTCGGTGCTGGCGAACACACGGGGGTGGCGGCAGATCAACGTTCGCTGGGCTTGGCCCTCGGTTATGTCAACGGCCCCCTGACCCTGCGCCTGGCGCGCCAGAGCCGTGGCGGCGAATTCGGCAAGGCCGACGTCAACAACACCATTTTGGCCGGCAACTACAACTTCGGCATGGCCACCGCGTTTGCCGGCTATGGCCGCAACACGGGTGATGGCAGTTCGATGTTCTTTGCGGAAAACCCGTATGGCGCGGCGCAGGCTCCCATTCCGTCCACGGACAGCCGTGACGCCATCGTCGGCGTGTCCGTGCCGCTCGGCGCGACCACCTTGCTGGCTTCGTTCATCCACAAGGATGACCGCGACGCGGCCAACCGCGACGCGCAGCAGCTGGCCATCGGCGCCACGTATGCCTTGTCCAAGCGCAGCAAGGTGTATCTTGCCTACGCGTACATTCGCAATCGCAACGACGCCGCCTACATGGTGGGCAATGCCACGGAGGTAGGCAGCGGCAACCGCGCGCTGAACATCGGCTTGCGCCACGCGTTTTAAGCGGGTAGCAATTTTCTCTGCTGTAACAGTTCTTCGAAGGCGGGCGCGGTCAGCGGCCGGCTGAACAGATAGCCCTGCATCTGGTCGCAGCCGTGCTGGCGCAGGAAGGCCAACTGCTGCGCCGTTTCCACGCCTTCGGCGATCACTTTCAGGCGCAGGCTGTGCGCCAGCGAAATGATGGCGCGCACGATGGCCGCGTCGTCGTCGCTGTGCGTGATGTCGCTGACGAAGGTCTTGTCGATTTTCAGTACGTCGATGGGGAAGTGGCGCAGGTAGGCCAGGCTGGAATAGCCGGTGCCGAAGTCGTCGATGGACAGTTGCACGCCCAGTACCTTCAGCTTGCTCATGATGGCCGTGGCTTGCTCCACGTTATGCATGACCATGCTTTCCGTCAATTCCAGTTCCAGATGGGCGGCATTGAGGCCAGTCTCGGCCAGTGCCTGCGCCACCGCGTGCAGCAGATTCCTTTGCTTGAATTGCCGCGCCGACAAGTTGACGGCCAGGCGCAGCGGGCCATGGCCGGCCAGTTGCCAGGCGTGCGCCTGGGCGCACGCCGTGCGCAGGGCCCAGTCGCCGATGGCAATGATCAAGCCCATTTCCTCGGCCAGGCCGATAAAGCTGGCAGGCGGAATGCGCCCCAGTTGCGGATGTTGCCAACGTAATAGGGCTTCCATGCCCACCACCGCGCCGCTGGCCAGATCCAGCTGGGGCTGGTATTCGAGGTGGAACTGTCCGCGCTCCAGGGCGTGGCGCAACTCGCTTTCCAGTCCCAGCCGCTCCAGGGTGCCCGCATTCATGCTCGAGGCATAGAATTGCCAGTGGCCCCGTCCTTGTTCCTTGGCGCGGTACATGGCGATGTCGGCATGCTTGATCAGCGTGTCGGCATCCTGGCCATCGTCGGGATACACTGCCACGCCCATGCAGCAGCTGAGAAAGAATTCATATTCGCCCAGTTGCAGCGGCTGCGCCACGGCGTCCTGGATGCGCTGCAGGATGGCGGCGCCCGGTTCGCCATTGCCATGCTGGGGCAGCAGCAGCACGAATTCGTCGCCACCCAGGCGCGCCACCGTGTCGACTTCGCGCGTGGCGTCGCGCAGGCGCTCTGCCACGTTTTTTAGCACCAGGTCGCCGGCGTCGTGGCCCAGGGTATCGTTGACGAATTTAAAACGGTCGAGGTCGATGAACACCACCCACAGGGGCAGGCCGTTGCGGCGCGTCACGGCCATCGCCTGCTCCAGCCGTTCGCGCAGTAGTGCCCGGTTGGCCAGGCCTGTGAGGATATCGTGCCTGGCCTGGAATTCCATCTCCTGTTCGAAGCGCATGACGGTGCTGATGTCGTATTGCGCTACGACAAAGTGGCTGACGGGGCCATCGCCATCTTCGCGCACGGGCGCGACGAACAGCTCGCTCCAGTAGCAACTGCCATCCTTACGGAAATTGCGCACGATGGCCTTGCCTTCGCGCTGTTCGCGCAGGGCGGCTGTAATCTCATGCATGTCTTGCCGCCCTTGCTCGGGACCCTGCAAGTCTTCCAGGCGCTGGCCAATGACTTCGCCGGCCGCATAGCCGGTGATGCGCTCGAAGGCGGGGTTGACGTATTCAATCAGGTAGCCCGGCGCATCGGCGCTGCACAGGATGACGGCATTGACCGACACTTCGATGATGCGTTCGCGCAAACGCAGCGACTTTTCATTGTGCATGCGCGCGGCGATGTCTTCAGACAGGCGCAAGTTGGCAAACTGCAGCGCCGCCGTGCGTTCGCCTGTGATGCGGGCTATCACGACATTGCGCGATACCAGCTGAAACACATACGCCGTTGCCAGCAGGCTCGACAGTAATCCGCCCAGCAGCACGTACAGGGAACCGCGATGGTTGGCGTCCAGGTTCATGCCGCTGGCGGGCAGCAGGGCGGCGCCCAGCGAGTGAGCGCTGGCGAAGTACTGCAGCAGCAGTCGGGTGCTTTCCGACTCGATCTGGCGCGCCGAGGCGTAGCACAGGGCCGTCAGGCACAGCCCGACCGCCAAGGTGATCAGGGCCGAGGTGGAAACGGAAATGGAGATGCGTTTGATGAATGATTGCATGATGGCGTCCGGTAGGCAGCGCCGGTGCCGATCCATGATCTGGCAGCCCTGGCAGTGACTGACTGTAGGGCGCGGGGCACGTGGCCGTCCGTTCGCTGGCGAACAGACAACCATACCCGCAAAAGATATAGTCGCTTGCTTGTGCAAACGCCGTGTTAGGCTGCTGCACATAGCGGCCCTCGTTCGGACGTCTTTCATTTATCCCCTAGCTGACGACTGGAAACCAGGAAAACTGCCCATGTCGAGTCCGCATACCCAGCTGCACAACCCGAATCAAAACCATTTGCTCGCCGCCATGCTCGACGCCGATTTCGCGCGCCTTGCCCCCCATCTGGAGCAAGTCTCCATGCTGCTGGGCGACGTGATCTACGATTCGGGCGACAAGCTGCAGCATGTGTACTTTCCCACCACCGCCATCGTTTCTATACACTATCTGCTGGAAAATGGCGGCTCGTCGGAAATTGCCGGCGTGGGTAATGAAGGCGTGGTGGGCGTGGCGCTGTTTATGGGCGGCAACTCGACCCCCAGCCGCGCCGTGGTGCAGACGGGTGGCGTCGGCTATCGCCTGAAGGCGCACCTGCTGATGGAAGAATTCGACCGCGCCGGCCCCGTCATGCGCTTGCTGCTGCGCTATACGCAAGCCTTGATCACGCAAATGTCGCAGACGGCCGTGTGCAACCGCCACCATACGGTGGAGCAGCAGCTGTGCCGCTGGCTGCTGCTGACCATGGACCGCCTGCCGAACCGCGAACTGACCATGACGCAGGAACTCATCGCCAATATGTTGGGCGTGCGCCGCGAAGGCGTGACGGAAGCGGCCGGGCGCTTGCAGGCGCGTGGCTTTATCAGTTACCGGCGCGGCCATATCTCCGTGCTGGACCGCGCCGGTCTCGAAGGCAATGTGTGCGAATGCTATGGTGTGGTGAAGAAGGAATTCACGCGTCTGCTGTCGGACGTGCGCCAGCGCCAGGCGCACTGAACACTGCCGCACTGAACATTGCCGCACTGAAAATTGCCGCACTGAAAATTGCATTAAGTACCACATTCTTCCTCTTATCGTAGTCATTGCCCAGGCACATCATGCAATCTGTCGAAAACATCCCCCCGCGCGCACCCTCGCGCTGGCCCATGGCGCTGGCATTTTCGTTCAGCGCCGTCGTGCTGCTGGCCGTCGGCGCGCTGGCCTGGCGCGCGCCGTTCGAGACGGCATGCGCCATTGACGCGCTGGTATTTCTGCTGCTGATGCTGCTCGCGGCACTGTACCGGCGCACGGTGGCGGCCAGCCTGCCGCGCCAGCTGCTCAAGGCGGGCGCCTTGCAGGATGCGATCTTCAACAGCGCCAATTTCTCTTGCATCGCTACCGATGCGCAAGGCGTTATCCAGATTTTCAACGTGGGCGCCGAACGCATGCTCGGCTATGAAGCGAGCGACGTGGTCGACAAGTTGACGCCGGCCGGTATTTCCGACGCGCAAGAAATCATTGCGCGCGCCGCCGCCCTCAGCTCGGAACTTGATACCGTCATCACGCCCGGCGTGGAAGCGCTGGTGTTCAAGGCCACGCGCGGTATCGAAGACATTTATGAGCTGACCTACATCCGCAAGGATGGCAGCCGCTTCCCCGCCATCGTGTCCGTGACTGCCCTGCGCGACGCGCAGAGCAAGGTCATCGGTTACTTGCTGATCGGCACCGATAATACGGCGCGCAAGCAGGTCGAGGCGGAACAGGCGCTGCTGGACCAGCGCTTGCGCGAGCAGCAGTTCTATACGCGCTCGCTGATTGAATCGAATATCGACGCCCTGATGACGACGGACCCGCGCGGCATCATCAGCGACGTCAACCAGCAGATGGAAGCGCTGACGGGCTGTACGCGCGACGAATTGATCGGCGCGCCGTGCAAGAATTACTTTACGGAACCGGACCGGGCCGAGGAAGCCATCGCGCGCGTGTTGCGTGAAGGCAAAGTGACCAATTACGAGCTGACGGCCCTGGCACGTGACGGCAAGCAGACGGTAGTGTCGTACAACGCCTCGACCTTCCACGACCGCAACCGCAAGCTGCAGGGCGTGTTTGCCGCCGCGCGCGACGTGACGGAACGCAAGCAGTTCGAACTAGCCTTGCAAGACACGAATATCGAAATGGAAAAGGCCCGCCAGGCGGCGGAAAAGGCGAACCTGGCGAAGTCCGAGTTTCTGTCGAGCATGAGCCATGAATTGCGCACGCCCTTGAACGCCGTGTTGGGCTTTGCCCAACTGATGGCGTCCGAGACGCCGGCACCGAGCGTGCCGCAGCAGCGCTCGATCGACCAGATCCTCAAGGGCGGCTGGTATCTTTTGCGTTTGATCAATGAAATCCTCGACCTGGCCATGATCGAATCGGGCAAGGTCACCATGTCGGAAGAGGCGATGTCCTTGCTTGACGTGCTGCAGGATTGCCAGGCGATGATCGCGCCGCAGGCGGAAAAACGCGGCATCAGCATGCATTTCCCCCGCTGCGGCCAGGCTTTTTATGTGCATGCCGACCGTACGCGCGTAAAACAGGTGATGATCAATCTGCTGTCGAACGCCATCAAGTACAACCAGAGCGGCGGCAGCGTGAAAGTCGATTGCCGCCAGCGCGGCGACAAAGTGCGCACCAGCGTCAGCGACAGCGGCGCCGGCCTGAACGCCGAACAGATGAGTCAGCTGTTCCAGCCTTTCAACCGCCTGGGTCAGGAAAGCAGCACGGAAGAGGGCACGGGCATCGGCCTGGTCGTCACCAAGCAGCTGGTCGAACTGATGGGCGGCCAGATTGGCGTCGACAGCACGGTGGGCCTGGGCACCACTTTCTGGGTCGAATTCAAGGCCTCGCGCGCGCCCGAATTGCATCTGGAACCGGGCGAGGTCTTGCCTGTGGCACCGGAAGACCAGGAAACCCAGCGCACCTTGCTGTACGTGGAAGACAATCCGGCCAACCTGGCGCTGGTGGAGCAATTGATCGCCCGCCGCAGCGATTTGAAACTGCTGACCGCCATCGATGCGCATCTGGGCATCGACCTGGCGCGCACGTATCAGCCGGACGTGATCTTGATGGATATCAACCTGCCCGGCATCAGCGGCTATGGCGCCTTGCGCATCTTGCACGACGATCCGCTCACCAGCCACATTCCCGTGATGGCCCTGTCGGCCAACGCGGTGCCGCGCGACATCGAGAAAGGCCTGGAAGCGGGCTTCTTCCGCTACCTGACCAAGCCGATCAAGGTCGTCGAATTCATGGAGGCGCTCGACGTAGCCCTGCACCATGCGGCCGCGCACGGCCTGGTCGATGACACTCACGCAGTACGCTAATTCAGCACTTCATTTTAGGAATACCGCCATGCTTCAAGCCACCGAGATCCTGAACGCCAGCATTCTCATCGTTGACGACCAGGAAGCCAACGTCATGCTGCTGGAACAGGTGCTGCGCAATGCCGGCTACACGCGCATCACTTCCACCATGGACCCACAAGCCGTGCACGCGCTGCACCAGCAGCACCGCTACGACCTGATCCTGCTCGACTTGCAGATGCCGGAAATGGATGGCTTCGAAGTCATGGAAGGCTTGCGCGACATCGAGGCGGGCAGCTATCTGCCCGTGCTGGTGATCACGGCCCAGCCCGGCCACAAGCTGCGCGCGCTGCAGGCGGGCGCCAAGGACTTCGTCAGCAAACCCTTCGACTTGGTGGAAGTGAAGACGCGCATCCACAACATGCTGGAAGTGCGTTTGCTGTATCAGAAGCTGGCCGAATACAACAAGTCGCTGGAACAGATGGTGGAAGAGCGCACGGCCGAACTGCGCGAAAGCGAAGCGCGCTTCCAGCGCTTCACGGAACTGTCGTCCGATTGGTACTGGGAACAGGATGCGCAGGGCAATCTGACGCGCTTTTCCGGCCCCGTGGCCGAAATGCTGGGCATCGGCAGCGAAGCAGAGCCGCAGCGCTGGAACGCCACCGAGCGCGCCTTGCTCGACGCCAAGATTGCCGCGCGTGAACCCTTCCTCGACTTCATCTACAGCCGCGCCAACCTCGATGGCAGCACGCAGTATCTACAGGTCAGCGGCGAACCGATGTTCGATAATGGCAGCCGCTTCATCGGCTACCGCGGCATCGGCCTCGATGTCACGGAACGCTTGCGTATCGCCTGATTTATACTTGTGGATATTCACATCCACAAGGAAAGCATCATGGCTGACAAATCTCCCTCCTACTGGTTTCCCGCCAAGACCTATGGCTGGGGCTGGGGCTTGCCCATCACTTGGCAGGGCTGGCTGGTGTTCCTGGCCGCGCTGGCACTGTTCGCCTGCGGCGCGTTCCTGTTTCCCCCGCAAACCATGCTGGTCGGCTACATCGTGTATGAAGCGGCCATCGTTGCCGTGCTCATTTTCATTTGCCAGCTGAAGGGCGAACCGACCAGCTGGCGCTGGGGCAAGAAGAAATAAGCGTGCTGGCATCTGCTGCATTGCAGCAGATGCACAAAGACGACAGCTGCAAGAAATCATCTGGCCGCGCGGCGTGAACCGCGTATAATTGGCTCGCTGCCGCAAGGCGGCAAACGCTAGGGGTCCTGCCTTTCGCTGTGGAAACACGGTGCAAGCGCGGGTGAGAAATACCCTCCGAACCTGATCTGGATAATGCCAGCGAAGGGAAGCTTTAGGATGAACGCACCCCGCTTTTCCGCGTGCGCGCAGCCGAACCTCCTTAGCTGGCTCCAGGCTATAAATAGTCTAGCTGCAAGTCTAGCCAAGGAGCCAAAATGAACGCCAACCTGAAATTCCTCTCCGCCACCGCCACGGTCGACGAAGCCGCCATCGCGCCGCTGCCCAATTCGCGCAAGATTTACGTGCAAGGCAGCCGCCCCGACATCCGCGTGCCCATGCGCCAGATCAGCCAGTCCGACACGGAAGCGTCGTTTGGCGGCGAAAAGAATCCACCGATCTACGTCTACGACACGTCCGGCCCCTACACGGACCCGGACGTGAACATCGACATCCGCTCGGGTCTCGATACGCCGCGCCTGCCGTGGATCATGGAGCGGGCCGACACGGAAGAGCTGCCCGGCCCCACTTCCGACTATGGCATTGCCCGCCTGGCGGACCCGAAGCTGGCCGAACTGCGTTTCAACCTGCACCGCAAGCCGCGCCGCGCCAAGGCGGGCACCAATGTGACGCAGATGCACTATGCCCGGCGCGGCATCATCACGCCGGAAATGGAATTCGTTGCCATCCGTGAAAACATGCGCCGCGGAGAGTACTTGAAGGAGTTGAAAGCCTCCGGCCCCATGGGCGAACGCCTGGCCGAGCTGATGGGCCGCCAGCACCCTGGCCAGTCGTTCGGCGCCAGCATCCCGGCCGAAATCACGCCGGAATTCGTGCGCGAGGAAATCGCCCGCGGCCGCGCCATCATTCCCGCCAACATCAACCACCCGGAAGTCGAGCCGATGATTATCGGCCGCAATTTCCTGGTGAAAATCAACGCGAACATCGGCAATTCGGCCGTCACCTCGTCGATAGGCGAGGAAGTGGAAAAGATGACCTGGGCCATCCGCTGGGGTGGCGACAATGTGATGGACTTGTCCACCGGCAAGCATATCCACGAAACGCGCGAATGGATCGTGCGCAACAGCCCCGTGCCCATCGGCACCGTGCCCATTTACCAGGCGCTGGAAAAGGTCAATGGCAAGGCCGAAGATCTGACCTGGGAAATTTTCCGCGACACCCTGATCGAGCAGGCCGAGCAGGGCGTCGACTATTTCACCATCCACGCGGGCGTGCTGCTGCGCTATGTGCCGATGACGGCCAAGCGCTTGACGGGCATCGTCTCGCGCGGCGGTTCCATCATGGCGAAATGGTGTCTGGCGCACCACCAGGAATCGTTCCTGTACACGCATTTCGAAGACATCTGCGAAATCATGAAGGCATATGACGTCTCGTTCTCGCTGGGCGACGGCTTGCGCCCCGGTTCCATCTACGATGCCAACGATGAAGCGCAGCTGGGCGAACTGAAGACCTTGGGCGAGCTGACACAAGTGGCTTGGAAGCACGACGTGCAAGTGATGATCGAAGGCCCGGGCCACGTGCCCATGCAGCTGATCAAGGAAAACATGGACTTGCAGCTGGAGCAGTGCGGCGAAGCGCCGTTCTACACGCTGGGGCCGTTGACCACCGACATTGCGCCCGGCTACGACCACATCACTTCCGGCATCGGCGCGGCCATGATCGGCTGGTATGGCACGGCCATGCTGTGCTACGTGACGCCGAAGGAACACCTGGGCCTGCCCAACAAGGCGGACGTCAAGGACGGCATCATCACCTACAAAATCGCGGCGCACGCAGCCGACCTGGCGAAAGGCCATCCGGGTGCGCAAATCCGCGACAATGCCCTGTCGAAAGCCCGTTTCGAATTCCGCTGGGACGACCAGTTCAATATCGGCCTGGACCCGGACAAGGCGCGCGAATTCCACGATGAAACCTTGCCCAAGGATTCGGCCAAGGTGGCGCATTTCTGCTCCATGTGCGGCCCGCACTTCTGCTCGATGAAGATCACGCAGGAAGTGCGCGAATACGCGGCCGGCATGGGTATCGCGGAAGACAAGGCGCTCAAGCAGGGGATGGAAATCAAGGCCATCGAGTTCATCAAGAACGGTGCCGAGCTGTACCGCAAGGTCTGAAGGAGAGCGTGATGCCTGCATTGATATCCATCACGCTCAACGGCGCACCGCACCAGGTGCCGCCGGGGCAAACCCTGGATCAATTGATCGCCGCGCTGTCGCTGGAAAACCAGGCGCTGGCGCTGGCCGTCAACCGTAACGTGGTGCCGCGCAAGGCGTGGCCGGGACAGGTCTTGCAGGTGCAAGACCAAGTTGAAATTGTACGCGCCATCGGCGGCGGCTAGACTAAGGAAAAAGCAATGACAAGTAATAACAACGACGACCTGCTGACCATCGCAGGCAAACAATATCAATCACGCCTGCTGGTCGGTAGCGGCAAGTACAAGGACTTGCCGCAGACGCGCGAAGCGACGGACGCGGCGGAAGCGCAAATCATCACGGTGGCGATACGCCGCGTGAATATCGGCCAAGACCCGAACGCGCCCAGCCTGCTCGATTTCGTGCCGCCCGACCGGTACACGATATTGCCGAACACGGCCGGCTGCTACAACGCGAAAGATGCCGTCTACACCTTGCAACTGGCGCGCGAGCTGCTGGGTGGGCGCAATCTGGTGAAACTGGAAGTGCTGGGCGATGAAAAGACCCTGTTTCCGCACATGCCGGAAACCCTGATCGCAGCCGAAGCGCTGGTCAAGGATGGCTTTGACGTGATGGTCTACTGCAGCGACGACCCCATCCAGGCAAAGATTCTGGAAGACATCGGCTGCGTGGCCGTCATGCCGCTGGCGTCCCTGATCGGCTCGGGCATGGGTATCTTGAATCCGTGGAACTTGTCGCTGATCATAGACCAGGCCAAAGTTCCCGTGCTCGTCGATGCTGGCGTGGGCACGGCGTCGGATGCGGCCATTGCCATGGAGCTCGGTTGCGATGGCGTGCTGATGAATACGGCCATTGCCGGCGCGCGCGACCCCGTGCGCATGGCGCATGCGATGAAGCTGGCCGTGCGGGCCGGGCGCGAGGCGTTTCTGGCGGGACGCATGCCGAGAAAGTTCGCCGCTTCGCCGTCGTCGCCGATGGCGGGCCGCCTGGCGTGATGGGACAACAGCGTCTGCCGTATCGTCCGGTTGTGCTGGTGTTTGCCGGTCTCGACCCGTCAGGCGGCGCCGGTCTGGCCGCCGACATTATGGCCATTGCGGCGCAGGGCGCGCATGCGCTGCCGGTGATCACGGCGCTGACGGTGCAGGACAACGATCGCGTGTTTGCTGTCGAGCCGGTGGCGCCGGAATTGCTGCGCCGCCAGGCGCAGGCGTTGATCGACAAGGTGGTGATCAGCGCCGTGAAAATCGGCATCCCGGGCAGCGCCGCGAATGCGGCCGTCATTGCGCAACTGATCGCGCAATTGCGGCTGGCACGGCCGGACTTGCCCGTGGTGCTCGATCCCGTGCTGGCCAGCGGCCATGGCGACGTGCTCAGCCGGGACGATGCCGTGCTGGCGCTGGCGCCCTTGTTGCGCGTGTCGACCGTGATCGTGCCGAACGGGCCGGAAGCGCTGGCCCTCGGTGGCGAAGAAAACTTGCGCGCGCAAGGCTGCAAGAACGTGCTGGTGACGGGAGGGCACGGCGACGGTGAGGCGATTTTCAACCGCTGGTTCGATGCCAACGGCGGGGAGCGTGAGTGGCGCTGGCAGCGCCTGCCCGGCGCCTTCCACGGCAGCGGCTGCACCCTGGCCTCCGCCATTGCGGCGCGCCTGGCGCTGGGCCAGGCATTGCCCGAAGCGCTAGACCTGGCGCAAGCCTATTGCCATGCGGCCTTGGCCGACGCGTATGCGATTGCGTCCGGTCAGCTGATACCACAACGATTCAATGACTAAGGAAAACAGCATGCGTGGACTGTATCTGGTCACCCCGAACTGGGATGACACCGATCGCTTGCTCGACGTGAGCGAGCAAGCTTTGCAGGAAGGCGTGGCCCTGCTGCAATACCGTCACAAGAGCGCCGAAGCTGAGCTGCGGCGCGAGCAGGCGGGCGCCTTGCTGGCCCTGGCCCGCAAGTATGGCGTGCCCTTCATCATCAATGATTATCTTGAGCTGTGCGAAGAGCTTGACGCCGATGGCGTGCATGTGGGCGGTACGGACGCATCCGTGGCGCAGGTGCGCGCGCGCCTGGGGGCAGGCAAGATCGTCGGCGCCTCGTGCTATGGCGATATGGCCTTGGCACGGACGGCCGAGGCTGGCGGCGCCAGCTACGTGGCCTTCGGCGGCTTTTATCCTTCGCTGGTGAAAAAGTACCCGGTGACGACGTCCGCCGATATCGTGCTGCAAGCTAAACGCGAGATCAACTTGCCGTGCGTGGTGATCGGCGGCATGACGCCGGAGAACGCGGCGCCGCTGGTCGCGCGCGGTGCCGACATGGTGGCGGCCATCAGCAGCGTATTTGGCAAGGTATTGAGCAAGGTCGACCAGGCGGACGATGTGAGTATTGCGGTGCAGCAATTTAATCAATTGTTTGCAGCGTGAGCATGGGAATGGGGGGCTGATTTGGACGAATAATCGGCATATAATAAGAACATCATTCATTACCGAGGTCCCTTTAGCCATGAGTCAGCCAGCCGCCGCGAAACGCCTTATCCTGATCGTTGACGATGACCAGCTCCTGTTGGAATTCCTCGGCGAAGTCCTGCGCCATGCCGGCTACGAGACGGCCCTGGCCAATTCGGCCGAAGTGGCGCTGCAAATGGTCGCCCAGCGCGAGCCGGACTTGGCCTTGCTTGACATCCACATGCCGGGCATGTCCGGCCTGGAATTGGCCAAGCGCCTGCACGGCGAGACGGGCGTGCCGTTCATGTTCCTGTCCGGCAGTGGCGATAGCGAATCGGGCAAGCAGGCGGCCGCTTACGGCGCCGTCGGCTATGTGGTGAAACCCGTCGATGAAGGCCGTTTGATGCCCGCCTTCGAAGCGGGCCTGGCGCGCGCCGATGAAATCCGCCAGTTGCGCCGTACCGAGCTGAACCTGAATGCGGCCCTGGCCGCCGGCCGCGAAACCAGTCTGGCCGTGGGTTTGCTGATGGGTAAGTTCCAGACGGATCGCAACACGGCTTTCGAAGTGCTGCGCGACCATGCCCGTTCCAGCCGCCGCAAGATCAATGAAATCGCCAGCCAGCTGCTGCTGGCCGAGGAAACCCTGAACGGCCTGCATGGCGCATTCCTCAACCGCGCGAAAACCAAGTAAGCGTTGCACCGGCGCCGGCGTGGCATGTCGGCGCCTGCCTTGTTATGATGTGATGATACGGCGCGCTGGCGCGCCTGGTTCAACCATACGCAGGACACACCACAGGACACACATGAAAACCAAAGCAGCGATTGCATGGAAGGCGGGCGCCCCTTTGAGCGTCGAAGAAGTCGACCTGGCCGGCCCGCGCGAGGGTGAAGTACTGGTCGAGATCAAGGCCACCGGCATTTGCCACACCGATTACTACACCCTGTCGGGCGCCGATCCGGAAGGCATCTTCCCGGCTATCCTCGGTCATGAAGGCGCAGGCATCGTCGTCGACGTGGGCCCGGGCGTGAAGAGCCTGAAAAAGGATGACCACGTCATCCCCTTGTACACGCCGGAATGCCGCCAGTGCAAGTTCTGCCTGTCGCAGAAAACCAATCTGTGCCAGTCCATCCGCTCCACGCAAGGCCGTGGCCTGATGCCGGACGCGACCTCGCGCTTTTCCATCGACGGTCAACCCATCTTCCACTACATGGGCACGTCCACCTTCTCGAACTACATCGTCGTGCCGGAAATCGCCCTGGCCAAGATTCGTGAAGACGCGCCATTCGACAAGGTCTGCTACATCGGTTGCGGCGTGACGACGGGCGTGGGCGCCGTGCTGTTTACCGCCAAGGTGGAAGCGGGCGCCAACGTGGTGGTGTTCGGCCTGGGTGGCATTGGTCTGAACGTGATCCAGGCAGCGAAGATGGTCGGCGCCGATAAAATCATCGGCGTGGACATCAACCCGGCGCGCCAGGCCATCGCGCGCAAGTTCGGCATGACGCATTTCGTCAACGCCAACGAGGTGGAAAACGTGGTCGACACCATCGTGCAGCTGACTGACGGCGGCGCCGATTATTCGTTTGAATGCATCGGCAACACCACCACCATGCGCCAGTCGCTCGAGTGCTGCCACAAGGGCTGGGGCCAGTCCATCATCATCGGCGTGGCGGCGGCCGGCCAGGAAATCTCCACCCGTCCATTCCAGCTGGTGACGGGGCGCGTGTGGAAAGGTTCGGCTTTCGGTGGTGCACGCGGCCGCACGGACGTGCCGAAGATCGTTGACTGGTATATGGAAGGCAAGCTCAATATCGATGATTTGATCACGCACCGCCTGAAGCTCGATGATATCAACCAGGGTTTCGACTTGATGAAGAGCGGCGAATCGATCCGCTCCGTCGTGCTGTACTGATTTCAGATACGCCGTACCACGGCGTTTTTGCGGAGGCTGCGGCCTCCGTTTTTTTCGTCCGTGGTTTGCCATTCATCGCGCAAGCCTGCCATCCAGACCTGCCTTTGTGCAGCCTGTCGCACCACGCTGGAGCCGTGATCCATCCACCGCTAAAGTCAACGCTCCACTACTTTTGCGACGAGGCAGCCATGTCCACTTCCTATCGTTTGATCCTCAGCTTGGCCGGTATCTTGCTTGGCGGCAGCGCGCTGGCCGTGCAGCCGCCGCAGCCGCCCGCGCCACCGGCCGCACCTGCCGCGCCCAGCGTGCAGGTCAGCCGTTCGCTCGACAAGGGCGAAAGCTATGCGCTGGTCGATGGCGCCAGCGATAGCGAGGGTGTCATCGTCGTCGACAGCGATATTCACTCGCAGCAGGTGGAAAAGCTCAAGCGCTCGATCAAGGGGCCATTCCTATGGTTCCGCGACCAGGGGCGGGCTTACGTGCTGCAGGATGCTGCCTTGCTGGGCAAGGTGCGTACGGCATGGCAGCCCTCGAAACAGATCGGCAAGGAGATGACTGCGCTCGGCGATCAAATGGATGCGCATGGCAAGGCCATGGGTGAAATGGGTCGCAAGATGGGCGCCCGCAGCCAGGCGAACGGTAGCGCGCGCGAGTCGGAACAGCTGCGTGCGCTGGGCCGCCAGCAGCAGGAGCTGGGCCGCAAGCTCGGCGATGCCTCGCGCCGCCAGGCGCTGGCAACGAGCGACACGGCGCGCCGCGCGGCCGAGCGCGACGTGGAACGCTTACAGCAGCAGATGGAAGATGCGCAGGAAGAGATGGAAGAGATCAACGACCGTATCGCCGACGTGCACGAGCGCGAGGCCGAGAAAGTGGAGCAGATGTCGCGCCAGATGGAGCAGCGCAGCAAGCCGATGGAAGCGCTGGGCAAGCAAATGGGCGACCTGGGCCGCCAGCAGGAAAAAGTCGTCAAGATCGCGGACAAGACCACGCGCCAGGTGATCGCCCAGGCGCTTAGCGAAGGCAAGGCAAAATTGGTGCGCTAGACTTGACGCCAAATGGCGGCCACGGCCCGGTATTGCGCCGGCAACTGCTGCCTGGCCTCGTCTTCGCTGGCATACACCTCATCCTGCACCGTGTCCCAGCGTGCATCGCAGCAGAAACGGTAGACGCGCGCCTCGTCGCCGTAGCGGCACACGGCCAGGCCGTGGATGGCGATGGGGCCGGCGCCACCATGCTCATCGGCGACGTGACCGAAGGGCAGGTCGGACCAGGCCCAGGCCAGTACGCGGGCGCCGTCGAGGTGAGTGGGTGGTGTCATGGGATACAGGCCGCTGTGTCGGGACGCCGATTGTAGCGCGCACATGGAAAACTGGCGCGACCGCTGGACAAATGCACAGTATTTTTAGCCATGCCGGTATAATCACGGCATGCAAAATCTTCTTCACAACCTCAATCCCGAACAATTGGCTGCCGTCACTTTGCCGGCCCAGCATGCGCTGATCCTGGCTGGCGCCGGTTCGGGCAAGACCCGCGTGCTGACCACCCGCATCGCGTGGCTGATCCAGACCCAGCAGGTATCGCCGCCCGGCATCCTGGCCGTGACCTTTACGAATAAAGCCGCCAAGGAAATGCTCACGCGCCTGTCGGCCATGCTGCCGATCAACACGCGCGGCATGTGGATCGGCACCTTCCACGGCCTGTGCAACCGCTTGCTACGCACGCACTACCGCGATGCGGCCTTGCCGCAGACCTTCCAGATCCTCGATTCGCAGGATCAGTTGTCGGTGATCAAGCGCTTGTTGAAGGCAAACAATATTGACGATGAAAAATTCCCGCCGAAGACGGTGATGTATTTCATCAACAATGCCAAGGACCAGGGCTTGCGCGCCACGGACGTGGAAGCGTACGACGCGCACGAGCGCAAGATGGTCGAGCTGTACCAGCTGTACGACGACCAGTGCCAGCGCGAAGGCGTGGTCGATTTTGCCGAATTGCTGCTGCGCACGTATGAATTGCTGAGCCGCAACCAGCCGCTGCGCGAGCACTATCAGGCGCGCTTCCGCCACATCCTGGTGGACGAGTTCCAGGATACCAACAACCTGCAATACAACTGGCTCAAGTTGCTGGCCGGACACGGCAGCCGCGATGGCGGCGCCCTGTTTGCCGTGGGTGACGATGACCAGAGCATTTACGCGTTTCGCGGCGCCAACGTGGGCAATATGAGCGCCTTCGAGCACGAGTTTCAGGTCAAGAACTTGATCAAGCTGGAGCAGAACTACCGCTCGCACGGCCACATCCTCGACAGCGCTAACGTGTTGATTGCGAACAATAGCAAGCGCCTGGGCAAGAATCTTCGCACGGACGCGGGCCATGGCGAGCAGGTGCGCGTGTATGAAGCCAGTTCCGACTTGCAGGAAGCGCAGTGGATCATCGAAGAGGCGAAAAGCCTGATCGCCGATGGTGCCTCGCGCAGTGAGATCGCCATTTTGTACCGCTCGAATGCGCAGTCGCGCGTGATCGAACATGCGCTGTTCTCGGCGGCGATTCCGTACCATGTGTACGGCGGCCAGCGCTACTTCCAGCGCGCCGAGGTGAAGCACGCGATTGCTTATTTGCAATTGATGGACAATCCGCACAACGATTCGGCTTTCTTGCGCGTGGTCAATTTCCCCACGCGCGGTATCGGCATGCGCTCGATCGAGCAATTGCAGGCCGCGTCGGAACAGTACGGCATTTCGCTGTACGCATCCGTGCCCTATGTGGCGGGCAAGGCGGGCAGCGTGCTGGCCGGCTTCGTCAAGCTGATCGAAGGCGTGCGTTTCGAGACGCAGCAATTGTCGCTGCCGGAAATGGTCAGAGTGGTGCTGGAAGCGAGTACCTTGCTGCAGCATTATCAGAATGAAAAGGAAGGCGCCGACCGCATCGAGAATCTGGAACAGATGGTCAGCGCGGCCAGCCAGTTCGTTTCCGAAGAAGGTTTCGGCCAGGCGGCACCGGCCCACCTGGGGCCTGCCGCCCAGGCGCAGTCGGGCGCGCCCGTCGTCAACCAGGATGGCATCGAGATTCTGGACGCCGACGCACCGCTGCCGGCCGTGATGTCGCCTCTGTCCGCCTTCCTGTCGCACGCGTCGCTGGAAGCGGGCGATAACCAGGCGCAGGCGGGCCAGGATGCGCTGCAGATGATGACCGTGCACTCGGCCAAGGGCCTGGAATTCGACAACGTGTTCATTACGGGCCTGGAAGAGGGCCTGTTCCCGCACGAAAGCAGCTCGAAGGAAGATAACGGCGTGGAAGAGGAACGCCGGCTGATGTACGTGGCGATCACGCGCGCGCGCAAGCGTCTGTACATGAGCTTTTCGCAGACGCGCATGCTGCATGGCCAAACGCGCTACAACATGAAGTCGCGCTTCTTCGATGAATTGCCGGAAGAAGCGTTGAAATGGCTGTCGCCGAAGGTGCAGGCGAACTGGTTCGGCAACCGCAAGTCGGCCTGGGATGAGGCACCGCGCGTGGCCAGCCTGGGTTCGGATAATGCGATTGCGCAAAAGATCGCGCAAAAAGCCACGGGCGGCGGCTGGCGCATCGGTGAATCGGTGGCGCACGCCAAGTTTGGCGAAGGCGTGATCGTCAATATCGAAGGCGGTGGCGGCAATGCGCGCGCGCAAATCAATTTCGGACAGCACGGCATGAAGGTGCTGGACCTGGGGATAGCCAAGCTGGAGCGATTGGGCCGCTAAGTTAGCCGAGCATCAATAAAAAAAGGCAGCCTGCGCAGGCTGCCTTTTTTTTATGAAGAGTCGGAATCAGTCGTTCGGCTTGTCCAGCGACACTGTCTTGCTGTCATCGACCGGCACGCCGAAGATCTGGCGGTAGGCGGCGTAGAACGAGCAATGCATGATGATGGTGAGTATCATCGACAGCGGCATCATCAGCTGCATCATCAGCGGCGTGCGGCCAAAGATGACGGCCAGCAACTGGCTGGTGACGACGCTGATGGCGAACCAGGTGGCGGCGAAGACGATGAAGGCCGACAGCGAGCGCCAGACGGCGAAAAAGCTGAAGAACAGCGACTTGCCCAGGCCGGTTTTTTGCCAGTAGATCAGCGGCGCGGCAAAGCAGAAGGCCATGGCGGCCGGCACATACAGCACGATGGCCAGCAGGATGCCCAGGCCCAGGCGCGATTCGGGAATGGCGGTGCGCGCCGCTTCTTCCGTCAGTTGCCCGGTGACCAGTTGCCACAGCAAGCCGTCGTCCACCAGGGTCGACGCGCCGATGGCAACAATGGCCATCAGGATGTACAGCACGCCTAGGCCGAACAGGGCCGGGAAGGCCGGCTTGCGAAAGCCCGAGATCAACAGGCTGGGCAGGACGCGCTTGCCCTGGTCGATATTCAGGCAGCCTTGCACGAAGGCCACGGAAAACACGGGTACCAGGATGACGGGCAGCATCTGACCGAGCACGGGTACGATGCTGACGGCCAGCATGCAGAACATATAGCCGAGAAACAGCATCGACATGCCGCCAGGTTGCTTGCGAAACAGGGCGAAGCCTTGCTTCACCCATTGCCAACCTGTACTTGCAGGTAATTTTTCCATGTTTAAAACAGTTCCGGAGCAGGTGTGGCGATACGTTCGCGCAGAATGCGTTCGAAATGCGCCGGATCGTGCGGGGTCAGCATTTCCGCTTCGCGCGGCTGGTAATAATCGTACAGGCGTGACAGCCAGAAGCGCAGCGCGGCGGCGCGCAGCATCGCTTGCCATGCCGTCTGTTCTTCGTGCGTGAACGGGCGCACGGCCCGGTAGGCGTCGAGCAGGGCGCGCACGCGCAGCGTGTCGAGCACGCCCGTGGCCAGGTTGATGCACCAATCGTTGACGGTGACGGCGACATCGAACAGCCAGGTGTCGCAACCGGCAAAGTAAAAGTCGAAAAAGCCCGTCAGTTGCTCACCGTCAAACATGACATTGTTGCGGAACAAGTCGGCATGCACGGGACCGCGCGGAATGGCTTTATACGTATCGCAGGCCGCAAAGGCATCCTGGAAATGGATTTCCGCGCGCAGCAGATGCGCCCTGGCATCGTCGAGGTGGTGCAAGACCAGCGGCGTGGTGGTGTTCCACCAGTCCAGGCCCCGCAAATTCGGCTGCTGCAGGGGGAAATCGCGTCCTGCCAGGTGCATCTTCGCCAGCATGGCGCCGACAGCCGCGCAATGCACGGCTTGCGGCGCCATCTGCGAGCTGCCGTCGAGTTTGCTGACGATGGCGGCCGGCTTGCCTTGCAAGGCCGTCACCAGTGCGCCATCGGCATTGGCGATCGGCGCGGGCACCAGCACGCCCCGGTCCGCCAAATGACGCATCAGTTGCAGGTAAAACGGCAATTGCTCGAAGCTGAGGTTTTCAAAGATCGTCAGCACATACTCGCCGCGCTCCGTGCTCAGGAAGAAATTGCTGTTTTCGATGCCGGATGCGATGCCCTTGAGCGCCAGAGGTTTGCCGAGTGGAAACTGCGTGATCCATTGGCCGATATCGTCCAGGTGTAGCGCGGTAAAAACTGCCATGGGAAAGAGAGGAATGGTCTAAAAGGTCAAAAAAAGCCGGCTGCCCCGCAGGTGGCCGGGGAAGGGCAGAAGAGAGTGGCTGCTTACTTCGCTGTTGCGGGCGGTGCTGGCGCGTCCGCTGCCTCTTCGTCGCGTTGTTTCTGTTTCTTCTTGCCCAGGTCGAATTCCAGCACTTTCCATTGCGGGCCGCGCAGGGCATTGCCGTGGGCCTGGTCGGCGCCGGCGGCCGGCTTCATGTAATAAGTGCTGCCGCCGCTGGTGACTTTGACTTCGCTGGTGACGCCCGCTTCGCGTTTTTCGGTAATCTGCTGCTTGGCTGCGGCCGGTGCCACGGTGATGGGTGCTTCGCCCATTTCCTCGATGCGTTCCAGTTGTGGCGGCGCTTCGCTCGGTTTTGCCGGCGTCTGGGCGCTGGCAAGGGCCGAACATGCCAGCAGGGGCAGGGCGAGGAATGTCCAGAGTGTCGATGTACGCATCATGATGGGTTCGCTTCCATGTGTGGGACTGCAGCGCGTGCAGTGGTGTAATGCCGTCAATTTATCTATCAGGCATTGTAACAAACTGGTAGGCAATGCTGTTTAATACGGCTGATTAAATGCGCGGAAATGGCTGGCAGTGGCAGCCTGCGCGCCCGCACGGGGCGCCAGGGTGGCAAAAACGCCAGGAACGGCACGCGTCGTGGCCGGTGGCGCGGGCCTAAACTCTGCGATAATTGGACGATATTTCACCCGTCTGCCGCTCTTTCCCCGGCTGGCGCGGCTCACCTTATTTTATTGGCATTATGCAAAACACCCTGCTGTTAGTCGACGGTTCCAGTTACCTTTATCGTGCCTTCCATGCGCTGCCCGACTTGCGCAGTCCGGACGGCTATCCCACGGGCGCCATGCACGGCATGGTCAACATGCTGCGCCGCCTGCGCGCCGATTACCCGGCCGCCTACATCGCCTGCGTGTTCGATGCCAAGGGTAAAACTTTCCGCGACGACATGTATCCCGAATACAAGGCCACGCGCGCCTCGATGCCGGACGACCTGCGCCTGCAGATCGAACCGATCCATGAAGCCGTGCGCGCCATGGGCTGGCCGATCTTGATGGTCGACGGCGTGGAAGCCGATGACGTGATTGGGACTTTGGCCGTGCAGGCGGCGGCGGCCGGCATGAACGTGGTGGTGTCGACGGGCGACAAGGACCTGGCGCAGCTGGTCAACAGCCAGGTGACCCTGATCAATACCATGAGCAATGAAAAGCTTGACGAAGCGGCCGTGTTGGCCAAGTTCGGCGTGCCGCCGAACCGCATCATCGATTATTTGTCGCTGATCGGCGATACGGTCGATAACGTGCCGGGCGTGTCGAAATGCGGCCCGAAGACGGCCGTCAAGTGGCTGACCTTGTACGACAGCCTGGAAGGCGTCATGGACAACGCTGCCAAGGTGGGCGGCGCCGTGGGCGAACACCTGCGCACGGCCCTGCCATGGCTGCCGCAGGCGCGCGCCTTGATCACTGTCAAGACCGATTGCGATTTGTCGCAGCATATGACGACGATCGCCGACTCGCTGGTGGCGAAACACGAAGACAAGGAAGCGCTGCTGGCTTTCTTCAACCGCTATGGCTTCAAGGCCCTGCTGCGCGAACTGGGCGCGGCACCGCCGCCGATGTCGCCTGTCGGCGCACCTGTCGCCGGTGGCGCTGCGGCCAACACGACGGGCGACATGTTTGCCGATGCCGCTCCAGTGGTGGAAGCCGTGTATGAAACCGTCCTGACGGATGAACAGCTGGATAAATGGATCGCCCTGATCGATGCGGCGCCTTTGAGCGCCGTGGACACGGAAACCACCTCGCTGGAACCGATGACGGCGCAAATGGTCGGTATTTCCCTCTCCGTTGCCGAGCACGCCGCCTGCTACATTCCGCTGGCCCACGATTACGCGGGCGCGCCGGAACAGTTGACGCGCGAACACGTGCTGGCGAAATTGCGCCCGTGGCTGGAAGATGCAAACAAACCCAAGCTGGGCCAGAACCTGAAATACGACAGCCATATCTTCGCCAACCATGGCGTGACGTTGCGCGGCATCACCCACGATACCCTGCTGGTATCGTATGTGTTCGAATCGCACAAAAAGCACGACATGGACAGCCTGGCCCTGCGTCACCTGAACTACACGACCATCCCCTTCGAGGACGTGTGCGGCAAGGGCGCCAAGCAAATTACCTTTAATCAGGTGGAAGTGGAGCAGGCGGCGAAATATGCGGCCGAGGATGCCGATGTGACCTTGCGTTTGTACAATGCCATGTGGGGCAACGTGGCGAACGATGAAAAGCTCACCTTCATCTATGAAAAGATCGAGATGCCGACGGCCGTGGTCTTGCAAAAAATCGAGCGCAACGGCGTGCTGATCGACGACGAGTTGCTCAACATTCAGTCGGCCGAGCTGGCCGTGAAAATTCTTGAGCTGGAAAAGAAGGCGTATGAACTGGCCGAGCAGCCGTTTAATTTAGGCTCACCCAAGCAGATCGGCGAAATCTTCTTTGAAAAGCTGAAACTGCCGGTGGTGAAAAAGACGCCGACGGGTGCGCCATCGACGGATGAAGAAGTCTTGCAAAAGCTGGCCGAGGATTATCCGCTGCCGAAAGTGTTGCTGGAATACCGCGGCATGGCCAAGCTGAAATCGACCTACACGGACAAATTGCCGAAGATGATCAACGTTACCACCGGGCGCGTGCACACGAACTATGCGCAAGCCGTGGCTGTGACGGGGCGCTTGGCGTCGAACGACCCGAACTTGCAGAATATTCCCATCCGCAGCGCGGAAGGCCGTCGCATCCGCGAAGCCTTCATTGCGCCACCGGGCAGCCATATCGTCTCGGCCGACTATTCGCAGATCGAATTGCGCATCATGGCGCATATCTCGGGCGATGAAGCCATGCTGCGCGCATTTGCCGACGGCATCGACATTCACCGCGCCACGGCCGCTGAAATCTTTGGCGTGCCGGCCGCGGAAGTACAGAGCGAACAGCGCCGCTACGCCAAAGTCATCAACTTCGGTTTGATCTACGGCATGAGCGCGTTTGGCCTGGCCGGTAACCTGGGCGTGGACCGCACGGCCGCGCAAAGCTATATCGACCGTTACTTCGCGCGTTTTTCCGGCGTGAAACAGTATATGGAAGACACGCGCCAGCAAGCCAAGGCGCGCGGCTACGTGGAAACCGTGTTCGGCCGCCGTCTGTGGTTGCCGGAGATTAATTCACCCAACGGTCCGCGCCGCCAGGGGGCCGAACGGGCCGCCATCAACGCACCGATGCAGGGCACGGCTGCCGACCTGATCAAGCTGGCCATGATCGCCGTGCAAGGCTGGCTGGAAACCGACGGCTTGCAAACGAAGATGATCATGCAGGTGCACGATGAACTGGTGCTGGAAGTGCCGGACGCCGAGCTGGAATTGGTCAAGCGCAAGCTGCCGGAGCTGATGGCGGGCGTGGCTGAGTTGAAAGTACCGCTGACGGCGGAGGTAGGTATCGGTAAAAATTGGGACGAAGCGCACTAAATTTCAACACACCCTTCAGGAGAAACGCATGAGCGACATGATCACCGATTGTGAAAGTTTGCTGGGCCAGAGCAGCTTGTCCGGGCCCGATGGCCGGCGTGGTTTCCTGAAGGTGGCACTGGGTACGGGCTTTGCCGTGGCCGTATTGCCCGTGGCGGCGCAAAACGTCATCAAGACCGATTCCGTCGGACTCGTCACGGCCAGCGTGTCCGTCATGGTGGATGGTCAGGCCGTGCCCGTGTATGCGGCGCAACCACAGGGCAAGACGGGCTTGCCCGTGGTCTTGGTCATTTCGGAAATTTTTGGCGTGCATGAACATATTGCCGACATGGCGCGCCGTTTCGCCAAACAGGGTTATCTGGCGCTGGCGCCCGATTTGTTCGTGCGCCAGGGCGACCCTACCAAGGTGGGCAGCATCCCGGAATTGATGAAAGGCATCATCGCCAAGACGCCGGACGCGCAGGTGATGACGGACCTCGATGCTGTTGTTGCGTGGGCGAAACAGAATGGCGGCGACACGAGCCGCCTGGGCATTACGGGTTTTTGCTGGGGCGGCCGCATCACCTGGCTCTACGCGGCGCACAATCCGGCCGTCAAGGCGGGCGTGGCCTGGTATGGCCGCCTGGTGGGTGAACCGACCTCCTTGCAGCCGAGCAACCCCATCGATATCGCCGCCAGCTTGAAAGTTCCCGTGCTGGGCTTGTATGGCGGCAAGGATACGGGCATCAGCCAGGAATCGATCGGCAAGATGCAGGACGCGCTGGCCAAGGGTGGCAACAAGTCGGAATTTGTCGTCTACCCCGATGCGGGCCACGCCTTCAACGCCGATTACCGGCCCAGCTATGTGGCGGCCGATGCGAAAGACGGCTATGCGCGTTGTTTAGCCTGGTTTAAAAAGCATGGCGTTGCCTGAGGTTGCCAGCTGAATGGCGCTAAAAGTGCCTGATTGTCACAGTTTTTCATCAGTTGCCGCGAAAGGCGTACCGGGCTGTAAAATGCCCGGTTCGCGTCAATGCAGTACAATTGCATCTTCATCGCGCTACGCTGCCGCCAAACGCGCAAAAAATTAAATAACAGATAACAACGCATTCATCAGGCCAGACGCCAGTATTGCGGGCGCCAGTGACCCGGCGCCATTTTGAGGTAAGAAAATCATCGATCCCGTCCTTATATCCATTTTGCTCGCGACCACAATCGCGGGCGTGTTGAGCATTACTGCGGCGGCGATCTTTTCGTTTGCATTCTTGTCCAAAGTGGTCGAGCGCATGGTCAGCTTGTCCGTTGGCATCATGTTGTCGACGTCCCTGCTGCACGCCTTGCCCGAAGCGTTCGAGTCGCAGGCCGATCCGCGCAGCCTGTTCGCCACCCTGCTGGCGGGCTTGCTGGCCTTTTTCATGCTGGAAAAATTCGCCATCCTGCGCCATTCGCACCACCATGAAGGCGACGGCCACCACCATGCGCACGGCCACGACAAGCACGAGGCGGGCAAGGCCGGCTGGATGATCCTGGTCGGCGACGGCATGCATAATTTCACGGATGGCATCCTGATCGCCGCCGCCTTCCTGGCCGACCCGAAGCTGGGCCTGGTGACGGGCCTGGCCATCATCGCGCATGAAATCCCGCAGGAAATCGGCGATTTCATCGTGCTGCTCAATGCGGGTTTCTCGCGCCTGCGCGCCTACATCTTCAATCTGCTGTGCAGCCTGATGGCGGTGGCCGGTGGCTTGCTCGGCTATTTCACCCTGGACCGCGCCAGCAATTTGATTCCTTACGTGCTTGTGTTCGCCTCGTCCGGCTTTATCTATATCGCCTTGAGCGACCTGATGCCGCAGATGCAGCGCCGCGCCACCCTGCGCGAAACCATTCCGCAAGTGCTGTTGATCGCGCTGGGCGTGTGCATCGTGCTGTTCCTGACGCATAAGCGCCACGGCGGTTGATGCGCCGTTCTACCGGCGCAGTGCTACCTATGCTATATTGCCTTTTTGACTAACTTGAACAGAAAGGAGGAAAATATAATGGAAGAAAACTTGTTGCTCGCCTTGTGGCGCGCACGCTCTTTAAGCGCATTTGCCAGCTCTTGCCCACGTTCTATCGCGCTGCGATAACCTGGCCAGAGCAAAGTTACCCTCCTAGACGAGTCCTTTCCTGGTACTCCGTTGTCGTTAGCGCTCCTGTTAACGCGGATGCTTGCATCCCGAACAAAGACAAGAGCCATGACTACCCTTATCTCTACCCAAGCTTTACAGCTGGATACCCACGACGGTTTCCTCTTCAACGAACTCGCCTTTACCTTGCGCCAGGGCGACCGCATCGGCCTGATCGGCCACAATGGCTGCGGCAAATCCACCTTGCTGGGCTTGCTCAGCGGCAGGCGGGAAGCGACGTCCGGCACCATCCATGTCGCCCGTGCCTGCCGCCTGCAGCACGTGGAGCAGCATTTGCCGGCCGAACTTGCCAGCCTGAGCCTGTACGACGCCTTGCTGGCGCCCGTGCTGGAGCAGCCCGAGCTGCATTGGCGGGTCGACAGCCTGCTGGCCGAACTGGGTTTTGACGTCGAGACGGCGCAAGTGCCCGTGCATTCTTTGTCCGGCGGCCAGCACACGCGATTGCTGCTGGGAAGAGCCTTGCTGCAAGAGCCGAACGTGCTACTGCTGGACGAACCGAGCAATCACCTGGACTTGCCGTCGCTGCTGTGGCTGGAGCAATTCCTGTTGACATGGCGCGGCGCCTTCATCCTCGTCTCGCACGACCAGCGCCTGCTCGACAACGTGACCACACGCAGCTGGATCTTGCGCGATAGCCGCCTCTACGATTTCGACTTGCCGTGCGGCCCCGCGCTGGCGGCGCTGGCCGAGGCGGACGTGGCCGCTGCCGCCCGGCATACGGCCGAACAGAAGGAAATCGACCGCCTGGCCGTCAGCAGCACTCGCCTGGCACTGTGGGGCAAGATTTACGATAACGTCGGCATGGCGCGCAAGGCTAAAAGCATGCAGCGGCGCATCGACAAGTTGCAGGACGAGCAATCGTTCGTCAGCGATGGCGCGCCCTGGTGCTTGAGCCTGCGTGGCAAGGCGCTGGCGGCCGACCAACTGCTGGCGCTCGATGGGCTGGACGTGCGCGCCGTACCTGCTTCGCCGCTGCTGTTCCAGGTCGGCCAGCTGTGGCTGAAACCGGGCGACAGGGTCGCCTTGCTGGGCGCCAACGGCAGCGGCAAATCGTCCCTGCTGCGCCTGTGCTGGCAAGCGATACAGGCGCAGGACGAGCGGGCTGACTTATGCTATCACCGCGCCGCCCATATCGGCTATTACGACCAGTCGCTCAAGCAGCTGGCCGACGATGCGGATTTGTCCGATGCCTTGTATCCGTTTGCCGTGCAAAACGAGGCGGCGCGTAGTCAGGTGGCGCGCAAGCAAGCCTTGATTGCGGCCGGCTTCCCGTATGCGCGCCATGGCCAGACGGTGGCGACCCTGAGCGGCGGCGAGCGGGCGCGGCTGCTGTTTCTGGGGCTGTCCCTGGCCAGTTATCACTTGCTGCTGCTGGACGAACCCAGCAACCACCTGGACATGCAGGGCAAGGCGGAACTGGGGCAAGCCCTGCGCGGCTTTGAAGGAGGCTGTCTGCTGGTGTCGCACGACCGCGACCTGATCGAGGCGGCGTGCAACCGTTACTGGGTGGTGGCCGATGGCCAGCTGGAAGAGTGGCCGGATGCCGCCAGCGCGTATGCACGCCTGAGCGCGGAAGATGGGCAGGCGTCGTTACCGGTGGCGCGCCTGGAGCTCGCGTCGCCTGTTTCAGCGCAAACCGATGTCGATCTGCAACTCGAGCGCTTGTGCGAACTGGAGCAATTGCTGGCCGAGGACCTGGCCCGCAAGCCGCGCCACCAGAAGCCGTCCAGCCAGCTGGCGTGGCAGGCGGAACTGGAACGGCTGAATCAAGCGCTGGGGATAAGGTCGTAGCTATCCAAGGGTGAAAAAAATGGCGGGCCGCATGGTCCGCCACTATTTAGTTGCCCGTCGCCACCGGCCGTGCCGGATCGGCGCACCATTCGCTCCACGAACCGGGATACAGGGCGGCGCCAGGCAGGCCGGCCACTTCCAGGGCCAGCAAGTTGTGGCACGCCGTCACGCCGGAGCCGCACTGCAGGATGGCCGTTTGCGGTGAGGCTATCAAGGCGCTGAAGTCGCGCTGCAGTTCGTCGGCGCTTTTAAAACGGCCATCCGCCTGCAAGTTATCCTTGAAGAAACGGTTTTTCGCGCCGGGGATGTGGCCGCCCACGGGGTCGATGGTTTCGTTTTCGCCGCGATAACGGTCGGGGGCGCGCGCGTCGATGACGCTCAAGGCCTGGGTTTTCAGGTTCTCAATCACGTCCTGCACGCTGACCGTGCGCGTCAGGCTGGGCTTTTCCGTGAGCTTGCCCGCTGCGCGCGTTGCCACGGGCGTGACCAGCGGCAAGCTTTGCGCCTGCCAAGCGGCCAGGCCGCCGTCGAGCACGGCGACGGCCGGATGGCCGACCCAGCGCAGCAGCCACCACACACGGGCGGCGAACATGCCGCCCTGGCCGTCATAGGCGACGACTTGCGTGTCGTCATTGATACCCCAGTCGCGCAAGGTGGCCAGCAGGACATTGCGATCCGGCAAGGGATGCCGGCCGGTAAAGTCCGCGCCGCGCGCCGTCTTGGGGCCGGACAGGGCCGTGTCGATATCGGCGAACTGCGCGTTCTGGATGTGGCCGGCGGCAAACGCAGCGCTGCCAGCCGTGGGGTTGAGCAAGTCGTGGCGGCAATCGAGGATGACCCAGTTGCTGTCTTGCAGGTGGCTGGCCAGTTCGTGGCTATTGATCAAGGTCGTATACAAGGTAATCACTCCTTACACTTCGCTGGCGATGGGATCCGTGCGCGCGATGGCGGCGCCACGGGCCGTGTTGCGGGTATTGTAATAGGTTGCCGCGATACCGGAGGCGAGGATGATGCCGATGCCAGCCCAGCCATGCCAGTCGAACAGGTCGCCAAAGATCACTACGCCCCAGAAGCTGGAAAAGACGATGCCCGTGTATTGCAAATTAGCAACAACGAGGGTCTTGCCCAAGCGATAGGCACGCGTCATGGCCATCTGCGCCATGGTGGCGCACAGGCCGATGGCGGCCAGCAAGCCGATGCCGTAGCCGCTCGTGTGCGCGTGCCAGACGACGGGACCGCCGCCGGCGCTGGCTACGTGGCCGATCACGCCAGCGAGGAAATTGACGACCGAGAAATAAAACACGACCCTGTATTCGGGTTCGCCCAGCAAGCCCAGCTTGCGCACCTGCAAGTAGGCGAGGGCCGAGAGCATGCCGGAAATCAAGGCCGTGATGGCGCCGGCCAGCTGGTCCGACTCGAACACGGGTTGCAGCAGCAGTGTCACGCCGACAAAGCTCATGGCAATCGCGGCCACCAGCGGCCACTCGACCTGCTGCATGCCTTTCCACCAGCCACCGGCCAGCAGGATCACGGCGATCCAGATGGGTGCCATGTAATTGAGCGTCATGGCGGTGGCCAGCGGCAGGATGGCGATCGCATAAAACCACAGCCACAGGGCGATCACGCCCACCACGCCGCGCCACAGATGCTGGCCCGGCATCGTGGTTTTAAAACTGCCGCCCTGGTACAAAATCGTGCAGCCCATGACGGTCATGCCGATGATGCCGCGGTACATGACGATTTCGGAGGTCGAATACATGTCCGACGCCAGTTTGACGCACACGCCCATGATGGCAAACATGAAACTGGCGAATAACATCCACAAAGACTGCATGAGTAATCCTGACGACGAAAATGAAAAAGGCCGCGCAATGCGGCCCTTGAGGGAATTACAGCTCGATATTGTTGCGGTACCACTCATGGAAGTGCTGCATGCCATCTTCCATCGGTGACTGGTAAGGCCCCACTTCGTTCTCGCCGCGCGCCATCAGGGCCTTGCGGCCCGCATCCATGCGCAGGGCGATTTCATCGTCCTCGACGCAGGTTTCCATGTAGGCGGCCCGTTCTGCCTCGACGAAGTCGCGTTCGAACAACACAATTTCTTCCGGGTAATAGAACTCCACCACATTGCGCGTCTTTTGCGGGCCGTCCGGCCACAGGGTCGAGACGATCAGCACGTGCGGATACCATTCGACCATGATGTTCGGATACAGGGTCAGCCAGATGGCGCCATACGGCGGCACTTCGCCACCGCGAAATTGCAGCACTTGCTCCTGCCATTTTTTATATGCCGGGGAACCGGCCTGCTGCAGGCCGCGGTGCACGCCCACCGTTTGCACGCTGTAATCCTTGCCGAATTCCCAGCGCAGGTCGTCGCAGCTGACAAAGCTGCCCAGGCCCGGGTGGAACGGTTCCACGTGATAATCCTCGAGGTAAACTTCGATGAAAGTCTTCCAGTTGTAGTCGCACGCGTGGATTTCCACGTGGTCGAACATATAGCCGGAAAAATCGAGGTCTTTCGAGACGGACAAATCTTTCAATTTTTCCATCACGTTGTAGCCATTTTGCTCGAACAGCAAGCCATTCCAGCTTTGCAGCGGCGTTTTCGACAGGTTCAGGCACGGCGTCTCGGGGAAGTGCGGCGCGCCGATCAATTCACCCTTGAGGTCGTAGGTCCAGCGGTGCAGCGGGCAGACGATATGGTTCGCATTGCCGCGGCCATTGAACATCAGCGCCTGCCGGTGGCGGCACACGTTGGACAGCACTTCGATGCCATTGGCGTTGCGCACGAGCATGCGCCCTTCGTTCTCAGACGCCAGGGTCGCAAAATCGCCGGTTTCCGGCACCATCAGCGCATGCCCGACATAACGCGGGCCGGCTTGGAACAATTGCTGCATTTCACGCTGCAACAGCGTTTCGTCAAAATAGACGTGGACCGGAAGTTGCGCGTTTGAACGCGCCAGCTTGGCGTGAGTTGCCAGATCGGACATCCCAACCCCCCATAAATGTACAACGGTCAGCAGTGCCCCAGGCCTATCCCTGGGCAACCGCTACAGAGAGAAAGAATCCGCAAAGACCTGAATTCAAATTTGTTGAAACGGTATTTCGGACAGAACCGGCGATTATAGCGCGTATCGGTCCCGGCATTGCCAAACCCCTCCGGCAAAATAGTCTATTAATGAGAAACATTGTCATTTGCCGTGCAATTTCCGGTCGATGGGGGCGATTGCGCTAGAATGCACTGCCAAGCTGACAACGTCTTTCCCTTCGAGCACGCCGATTGCGCTTTAGTTTTCACTTAATAGTGTGGTTTGTTCTAAAATAACGCTTCTATGCTGGCCGGGAGTCCCCGGCGTCTCCCTACATACCCCTCGTGCCACGAAGAGATCTGAGTCTATGTCGAAGAAATTAACTGCCGCTGCCGCAGCGCCGGCCTCGTTTGAAGAGGCAATGGCGGAACTGGCGCAGCTGGTAACGCAAATGGAAGCGGGTCAGTTGCCGCTGGAAGCATCGGTCGCGGCGTATCAGCGCGGCTCTGAACTGGTCAAGTATTGCGCCACCCAGCTCGATAGCGTCGAAGCGCAGGTGAAAGTACTGGAAGGCGACATGTTGAAACCGTTCGTGGATGCCGGCGAGGCCGCGCAATGACGGCCAGCGTGCAGCAAGACGGCGTGACCTTCGGCGACTGGATGCAAAACACGCAATCCGGCGTGGAAGGCCGGCTCGACCAGTTTTTACCTTCGGCAGACACCGTGCCGCACAAGCTGCACGCGGCCATGCGCTACGCGCTCTTGGGCGGCGGCAAGCGCGTGCGCCCGCTGCTGGTGATGGCGGCCGGCGAATTGTTTGATGCCGATCAAGAAACCCTCGCGCGCGCAGCTTGCGCGCTGGAAATGATTCACGTGTATTCGCTGGTGCACGACGACATGCCGTGCATGGATGACGATGCCTTGCGCCGTGGCAAGCCCACCGTGCACATCGCCTACGATGAAGCGACGGCCTTGCTGGTCGGTGACGCGCTGCAATCGCAAGCGTTCACGCTGCTGGCCGACGGCGCGGCGATTCCACCGGCGCGGCAAATGGCCATGCTCAAGCTGCTGGCGCACGCGTCTGGCTCGGCTGGCATGTGCGGCGGCCAGGCGATCGACCTCGAGAGCGTTGGCCTGGCTTTGAGCTTGCCACAGCTGGAACAGATGCATCAACTCAAAACGGGCGCCTTGCTGCGCGCGGCCGTGATTCTCGGCGCGCTGGCCGGCAAGGACTTGACGCCAGACGAGATGACGGCGCTGAACGCCTATGCGCGCGCCGTCGGGTTGGCGTTCCAGGTGGTCGACGACGTGCTCGACGCGACGGCCGATTCGGCCACCCTGGGCAAGACGGCAGGCAAGGATGCGGCCGCCAACAAGCCCACCTACGTATCGATACTGGGGCTGGAACCATCGACAGCCCTGGCAGAACAATTGCGGTGCGACGCCCATGCGGCGCTGGCGCCATTCGGGGCCAAGGCACGCCGTTTGCGCGAGCTGGCGGACCTGGTCGTGCAGCGGAAGGCATAAATGAAACTGTTAGAAACCATCAATGAACCAGCGCAAGTGCGCAAGCTGGCCCGCTCGCAACTGGTGCCGCTGGCGCAGGAATTGCGTAGCTTCCTGCTCGACTCCGTTTCCAAGACGGGCGGCCACTTGTCGTCCAACCTGGGCACGGTCGAGCTGACCGTCGCGCTGCATTACGTGTTCAACACGCCGCACGACCGCATCGTGTGGGACGTGGGCCACCAGACCTATACACACAAGATTTTGACGGGCCGGCGCGAGCGCATGCACACCCTGCGCCAGAAGGACGGTATTTCCGGCTTCCCGAAACGCGACGAGAGCGAATACGACACCTTCGGCACGGCGCACTCGTCGACGTCGATCTCGGCCGCGCTGGGCATGGCGCAGGCTGCCAAGATCAAGGGCGACCCGCTGCACGCGATCGCCGTGATCGGCGACGGTTCGATGACGGCCGGCATGGCCTTCGAGGCGATGAACAACGCTGGCGTGCAGGAAGACATCAACTTGCTGGTGATTTTGAACGACAACGACATGTCGATCTCGCCGCCCGTCGGCGCGCTGAACCGCCATCTGGCACGTCTGATGTCGGGCCAGTTCTATGCGGCAGCCAAAAATGTCGGCAAGTCCGTCTTGCCCGGCCCCGTGCTGGAACTGGCGAAGCGCTTTGAGGAGCACGCCAAAGGCATGGTCGTGCCTGCCACCATGTTCGAGGAATTCGGTTTCAATTACATCGGCCCCATCGACGGCCACGACCTCGATTCGCTGATCCCGACCTTGCAAAATATCAAGCAATTGAAGGGTCCGCAATTCCTGCACGTGGTCACCAAGAAGGGGCAAGGCTACAAGCTGGCCGAGGCGGAACCGATCCTGTACCACGGCACGGGCAAGTTCAATCCGCTGGAAGGCATCAAACCAGCCACGGCACCGGCCAAGATGACGTACACGGAAGTGTTCGGCAACTGGCTGTGCGACATGGCCGCGCACGACAAGCGCCTGGTGGGCATCACGCCGGCCATGCGCGAAGGCTCGGGCATGGTGAAGTTCGAACAGCAATTCCCGAACCGCTATTTTGACGTCGGTATTGCCGAGCAGCATTCCGTGACGTTTGCCGCCGGCCTGGCTTGCGAAGGCTTGAAACCCGTCGTGGCCATCTATTCCACCTTCCTGCAGCGCGCCTACGATCAGCTGATCCACGACGTGGCCCTGCAAAACCTGGACGTGACGTTCGCGCTGGACCGCGCCGGCCTGGTGGGCGCCGACGGCGCCACGCACGCGGGCAATTACGACATGGCGTTTTTGCGCTGTATCCCGAACATGGTCATCATGGCCGCGTCCGACGAAAACGAATGCCGGCAAATGCTCACCACGGGCTACCATTATCCTGGCCCGACCGCCATCCGCTATCCGCGCGGCGCCGGTGCCGGCGTGGCCATCGTGCCGGAATTGACCAGCATAGCCATCGGCAAGGGCGAGCTCAAGCGCCAGGGCAAGCGCATCGCCATCCTGGCCTTCGGTTCCATGGTGGCGCCGAGTGTCGCGGCGGGTGAAAAGCTCGACGCAACGGTGGCCAACATGCGTTTCGTCAAGCCGCTCGACGTGGCGCTGGTGAAACAGCTTGCCGCTGAGCACGATTACCTGGTGACGGTGGAAGAGGGCTGCATCATGGGCGGCGCCGGTTCGGCCGTGGCCGAGGCCTTGGCGGCCGAAGGTATCGTCAAGCCGATTTTGATGCTGGGCTTGCCGGACGTCTTTATCGACCACGGCGACCCCGTGCAACTGCTGAAAAGCGTGGGCCTCGATGCCACCGGCATCGCCGCGTCGATCGAGCAGCGTTTCCCAGCAGCAGGGCCGCGCCTGGCGATGGTCAGCTAAGACGCTCAAGCAAGATGATAGCGGCACTGCGGTGCCGCTATTTTTGCCCGCAGGAATCTTACGCTGCACTGCAACATTTATCCTCCGGGAATGCTACGATGACGCTTTGATACCTTCTCAAAGTCCACCTTGCATTTCAGCAAACTCCACCGCCGTGTGCGCGTACTGGTCGGCCGCTGGCTGACGGGCATGCACGCCTACACCGATACTCTGTCGCAGCGCCGTCCCCTGTGGATGGTCACGCTGGCCATCGACGAAACCAATCTGTCCGAAGGCTTGCGGGCCGCCTGCGCCTCCAGCGCCATGTTGTTGCTGGGTCTGCTATTCGACCACCCCGATTTTTCCTGGGCCGCCATCGGCGCCTTCTGGACGTGCTTGGCGGACGCGGCCGGCACGCGGCGCATGCGCTTCGTCTCGATGCTGGGTTTCGGCTTGCTGTCCACCGTGGCCGGCGGCTTGACGGCGCTGGCGGCCGGCCATGGCGTGGCGGCAGCGGCCATCGCCGTGCTGCTGTTTTCCTGGGCCGGCGCGCTGGCGCGCATCTGGGGGGCGGCCACGGCGCAAGTGGCCATCTTGGCGGCCACGGCCTGCGTGGTGATGGTCACGCATCCGCTCGCATCGATGACGCAGACGGCGCCTTTCCTGGGGCTGTACATGTTCGGCTGCCTGTTTGCCACCGTGCTCAGTTTTACCGTCTGGCGCATCCACCCGTTCGGCCCGAGCAGGCACGCCATCCGCGCCGCGTATTCGCGCCTGGCCGGCATCGCGCGCGACAATGCGCGCTTCCTCGAACATAACGCGGTGCAGGCGGACGTTGCCGCGCATGGCGCCAGCTACCGTTCGCAGGCGCGCGCCGCGCTGGAAGCGGCACGCGTGGCGCTGGCCGCCGTGCCACCCGCGCGCGCGGGTCGCAGCACCCTGTACGACAACCTGCTGCTGGCGCTCAGCGACGCCGAGCGCATCTTCGCCTATTTAATCGCCGTCACGCATACCTGCGAGCGCGAGCAGCAGCGCCTGCGCCAGGACCCGCGCGCCCGGCGCAGCCTGGAAGTGATGGCCGTGCTGCTGCGCCGCCTGGGGCAAGCCGTGCAGCGCCAGCCGGAAACGCCGCCACTGGAATTGCAGCGCCGTCTGGCTGGCTGCGGACGGCGCCTGGAGGCGGCGCTGGGCGCCTTGCTGCCGCTGCGGCTGAACGTGGACTTCATGGAACTGGGCTTGCCGCGCGCGGCGCAGCTGCCGTGGCGCGAGGCGGCTTTCCTGGCGCTGGGGCAGGCGTGGCAAACGGCGAAAGTCAACGCCACGCCGCAGTCGCTGAGCTGGCGCCATGCGGCGCGCGTATCGCTGGCGACGACGGCCGGCTTCCTGCTGGTCGAGGTGCTGCATATTCCGTTCGGCTACTGGGCTACCATGGCCACCTTGCTGATCTTGCAGCCATCCGTGTCGACCACCTGGCCGCGCGGCATCGAGCGCGTCGCTGGCAGCGTGCTGGGCGCCGTGCTGGCCGTGCTAATCGGCCTGGCGGTCCACACGCCGCTGGCGATCTCGCTGGTGGTGTTTCCCCTGATCGTCGCCACCATGGCCTTGCGCCGCGTCAGCTACAGCCTGCACGTGCTGTTCATGACGCCCGCCTTCGTGCTGGTGGCCGACTATGCGGCGCCGGCCAGTGAGATGGTGTACGCGCTGAGCCGCCTGGGCAACAATGTGCTCGGCTGCGTGCTGGCCCTGCTGGCCACGTTTTTCCTGTGGCCGGACCGCGAGGCGGATGACCTGGACCAGCGCCTGGCCAAGGCCGTGTCGGCCAACCTGAAATACCTGCTGGCCGTGCTGGCGGCGGGCGGACGCTGGGATAGCGCCATCGCTCGCCTGCGCCGCGAGGCGGGGCTGGCCAGCAATAACGCCGAACAAGTGCTGCAACGTCTGCGCATCGAGCGCCGCCTGGACCGCAGCGCCGGTGTGGGCCTGGCGGCGCTGCGCACCTTGCCGCTGCTGCGCCGCGTGGCGGGCAGCACGGCGCGCATCAGTTTGAGTCCCCAGGCCGAGCCGGCGCCGCCCGAATTGCAACAGTGGATTGCCGAGGTCAGCGGGGAAATCGATGCCCTGCTGCGCGGTGATTCCGGCGCCCCTGCGCCCGGCCCTTGCATCAGCGAGGTGCTGACGCCTTTGCAGGCCGACGCCGTGGCCCAGGTGCAGCTGCTGCGCGGCTTGCTGCGCGAGCATGTGCTGGCGATGGAGAACGGCGCGCGGTGAGCTCCTCGCGCTGTAGCGTTTTCCCGGCGTGGTGTAGCCGCTCGGCCGGCTGCGCCCGCAACCGGCCTCTACTGCTTGCGGCGCCAATATTGTATAGACGTTTGGCGCCTCCCAATCTCTCCAAATTCCACATTCCAAGGGCTTTCCCGATATATTTTTCAAACTGGAAATTTATCGAAAGGAAACGTTGACTCTAAAATAAGTGCGGTCTATATTCGTTTTTGTAGCAAGCAAAGATGAAATTTCTTATGACTGATCTGACGCGATTGCTTGGTTTGCCTGAGGCAATAGCTCGCATGGAGAGTAGTAAATGAAAAAGATTGCCGCATTTATTTTTCCCTGGGATTGAGTGCTTCCTATGCCATCGCTTCGGATATTGGCTGCTCTAGCTGTGAGGAGGAGCTGCGGGAATGCACGATGATGAATGGCGACAGATCCCCATTTTGTATCGGCAGTTACAAAGCCTGCCTGAGAGTGTGCGAAATCGGCGCCTGATAGCCGTGCATTGCGAGGCGGCCGGCAAGCGCATGCTGCGTCGGCCGCCCTCGATCACTTACGTCTCTGACACTACCTATGATGCAGAAAAAAATTAAGACTATCGCCATGTATGGCTTGATCCTGGCCGCCGGCCTGGGCAGCGGTTATGGCCTGTCCTTGTTGCCCGGCTTGCTCAAGTCGAATTACACGGAGGGGAATTACGCCGCGTATTTCCCGAATGCCCAGGCGAAGGTGGTGTTGTACGGCACGGACTGGTGCGGCTATTGCGCCAAGACGCGCGCGTACTTCAAGGAAAACAAGATCGAATTCGTCGATCTCGATATCGAGAAATCACCGGAAGCGAGAAAAGCCCATGAAGAACTCGGCGGCGGCGGCGTGCCCGTGGTGTTGATCGGCAACCGCAAGATCCAGGGTTTCAATACGGGCGCTCTGGAAGCGGCGCTGAAGAAAATTTGATTACCGAATGGCGCGTACGGGACGGCGCGCCATGGATGTTGCCCATCGTCTGACATTTTTACAAAGGAGTACCAATGTTCAAAAAACTGGGTTTCTTTTTGTTTGCCATGGGCGTCAGCGCGTCGTATGCGATGGCCAGTAGCACCGCCGACATATCGGAATGCCAGGCCGAGTGCTATATGGCGTTCGATGCCTGTGTCCTGGAGTTCAAGGTTCCTGGATGCGTGCGTATCAATAAAGAGTGTCTGCAGCGCTGCAGCTAGCAAGCGCCTGTCAGCCTGATAAAGTAAGGCGATGCTGTTTGACGGGCATCGCCATTTTTTATTTTATCCCCGCGTGCGGTCATGCCGCCACAACACGTCGCTGCCGCCGGCAAAGCGGTTCAGCACGCGTGACAGCACGAACAGCAGGTCGGACAAGCGGTTCACGTACTGGCGCGGATGTGCGTGCAGGGTTTCCGCATTGGCCAGCGTGACGATGCTGCGCTCGGCGCGGCGGCACACGGTGCGGCACACATGCGCCAGCGAGGCGGCGCGCGATCCGGCCGGCAGGATGAATTCATTCAAGGCCGGCAAGTCCGCATTGTATTTTGCCAATAGCGCATCGAGGCGCAGCACGTGTTCTTCCTTGATCAGCTGATAGCCGGGGATGCAGATTTCTCCGCCCAGGTCGAACAGATCGTGCTGGATGGCCACCAGCTCTTCGCGCAAGGCGTCGGGCATGGCTTCGCACAGCAGCAACCCAATATTCGAGTTCAGTTCATCCACGTCGCCCATGGCGTGGATGCGGGCGCTATCCTTGCTGGTACGGCTGCCGTCGCCCAGGCCGGTGCTGCCATTATCGCCAGTGCGCGTGGCGATTTTCGAAAGTCGCTTACCCATGATGCTGATCCTGTCAAAGAAGAATGGGGCAGCATACGACACTGCGCACCGCCTGGCCGCGGATTTGCCTGCAAATTGGACAAAAAATGCGCTGCACGCCACTTTTGTGCTTACAATCGTTGCACGCCCATGCCTTTTTGCCCCCATCTCATGCTCAATGCTGCCCCTGAATCCGGATTGACCGCCGCGCGCCAACAAACCGTCGTCGCGGCCCTGCTGGCCGTGCTGCCGGCCCGCTGCGTGCTGTCCGAGGCCGAAGATACGCGCCCGTATGAATGCGACGGCCTGGCTGCCTACCGCCAGCTGCCGATGGTGGTCACCCTGCCAGACACGGAAGAACAGGTCATCGCCATCCTCGGCGTCTGCCGCGAGTTGAAAGTGCCGATCGTGCCGCGCGGCGCCGGCACGGGCTTGTCGGGCGGCGCCTTGCCGATCGCCGACGGCGTGGTGCTGTCGACGGCGCGTTTGAATCGCATCGTGCGCCTCGATGCGTATGCGCGCACGGCCGTGGTGCAGCCGGGCGTGCGCAATCTGGCCATTTCCGAAGCGGCGGCACCCTACGCCTTGTACTACGCGCCCGACCCCTCGTCGCAGATTGCCTGCAGCATCGGCGGCAACGTGGCGGAAAACTCGGGCGGCGTGCATTGCCTGAAATACGGCTTGACCGTGCACAATGTGCTGCGCGTGCGCGTCGTGACGATTGATGGCGACGTGCTGGAACTGGGCGGCGAATGCCTCGACTCTCCGGGTCTCGACCTGCTGGCTGTCTTCATCGGTTCCGAAGGCATGCTGGGGATCGTCACGGAAGTGACGGTCAAGCTGATCCCGAAACCGGCCACGGCGCGTGTCATCATGGCGTCGTTCGGCGACGTCGTCACGGGCGGCAATGCCGTGGCCAACGTGATCGCCGCCGGCATCATCCCGGCCGGGCTGGAAATGATGGACCAGACCTCCTCTCGCATGGTCGAACCGTTCGTCAAGGCCGGCTACGACATCGACGCGGCGGCCATTTTGCTGTGCGAAGCGGATGGCACGCACGAAGAAGTGGAAGAGGAAATCGCCCGCATGACGGCCGTGCTGGAAGGGGCGGGCGCCAGCGCCATCGCCGTTTCGCAGTCGGAAGCGGAGCGCATGAAGTTCTGGTCCGGCCGCAAGAACGCCTTTCCCGCCGCCGGGCGCATCTCGCCCGACTACTACTGCATGGACGGCACCATCCCGCGCAAGCGCCTGGCGGAAGTCCTGACCGGCATCGCCGGCATGGAAACGACGCATGGCTTGCGCTGCGCGAATGTGTTCCATGCGGGCGATGGCAATCTGCATCCTTTGATCCTGTTTGACGCCAACAAGCCCGGTGAATTCGAGCGCGCCGAAGCGTTTGGCGCGGACATCCTGGCCCTGTGCGTGGCCGTCGGCGGCACCATCACGGGCGAGCATGGCGTGGGCATGGAAAAGATCAATTCCATGTGCGTGCAATTTACGCGCGCCGAACTCGATGCCTTCTTTGCCGTCAAGCGCGCCTTCGATCCCCACACCTTGCTGAACCCGGACAAGGCGATTCCCACCTTGAACCGCTGCGCCGAATTCGGCAAGATGCATGTGACGGCGGGGCGACTGCCATTCGCCAACCTGCCCCGTTTTTAATTTTTCGGAGACTCCTTTGCAAGCGATAGTGGAACAATTCAGGCAGCAGATCCTGGCCGCCAGCGCAGCGGGCAAGCCGTTACGCCTGCGCGGCGGCGGCACCAAGGACTGGTATGGTCAGCAGCTTGATGGCGAGGTACTCGACACGCGCGCGTATGCGGGCATCATCGACTATGAACCGACGGAACTGGTGATCACGGCCCGCTGCGGCACGCCGCTGGCCGAGATCGAGGCGGCGCTGGCCGCGCGCAACCAGATGTTGGCTTTCGAGCCACCGCATTTCGGCTCGGGCGCCACGGTGGGGGGCATCGTCGCCAGTGCGCTGTCCGGCCCGCGCCGGGCCAGCGCGGGCGCGCTGCGTGATTTTGTGCTGGGCGCCGTGCTGATGGATGGTCATGGCGAGCGCCTGGCTTTCGGCGGGCAAGTCATGAAAAACGTGGCCGGCTACGACGTCTCGCGCTTGCTGGCGGGTTCCCTGGGGACATTGGGCCTGATCCTGGAAGTGTCGCTGAAGGTGCTGCCCCTGCCGCTGCGCGAAGCGACTTTCCGCGTGGCGTGCGCGGAAATCGCCGCCTTGCGCATGCTCAATGAATGGGCGGGCAAGCCGCTGCCGATCTCCGCCAGTTGCTGGCATGATGGCGTGTTGACAGTGCGCCTGTCCGGCGCAGAGGCTGCCGTGTCGGCGGCCCTGCAATCCCTGAAAGGCGAAGTGCTGGCCCACGATGACGCGGCCGCCTTCTGGCTCTCCGTGCGCGAGCAGACGCACGCTTTCTTTGCGGGCGCGGGCAGCCTGTGGCGGCTGTCGCTGCCGCCGCACGCCAGCGCCGTGATTTTAAAGGGGCGCCAGCTGATCGAGTGGGGCGGGGCGCAGCGCTGGCTGAAGCTCGATGTCGACGCCGACGCCGATAGCACCCGGCACATCCGCCAGGCGGTGGCTGCGCTTGGGGGCCACGCCACCCTGTTCCGCGGCGGCGACAAGGCGGTGGGCGTGTTCCACCCGCTGGCGCCGGCCGTGGCCACCATCCACCAGCGCCTGCGGCAGGCTTTCGACCCTGCCGGCATCTTCAACCCGCACAGAATGTATTGAGCGCGCATGCAAACCAATCTCGCCGATTTCATCAAGAATACGCCGGCAGGCGACGAAGCCGAAGCCATCCTGCGCGCCTGCGTGCATTGCGGCTTTTGCACGGCCACCTGTCCCACTTACCAGTTGCTGGGCGATGAACTCGATGGCCCGCGCGGACGCATCTACCTGATCAAGCAAGTGCTCGAAGGCGCGCCCGTCACCGTCAAGACGCAGACACATTTGGACCGCTGTCTGACCTGTCGCAATTGCGAGTCCACCTGTCCTTCGGGTGTGCAGTACGGGCGCCTGGTCGATATCGGCCGCAACGTCGTCGAGCAGCGCGTGCAGCGCCCCTTGCGCGAGCGGGCCTTGCGCTTCGCCCTGAAGGAAGCCTTGCCGCGCCGCTGGCTGTTTACGCCCGTGTACAAGGCGGGACAGGCGCTGCGGCCCTTGCTGTCAAGAAGCTTGCAGGATAAGCTGCGCCCCGGCGCCGCTGCCGGTGTATGGCCGGCGCGCCAGCACGTGCGCACCATGCTGCTGCTCGACGGCTGCGTGCAGCCGGCCATGTCGCCGAACATCAACGCGGCTACGGCGCGCGTGCTCGATGCGCTGGGCGTGCAATTGATCGTCGCGCCGCAGGCCGGCTGCTGCGGCGCGCTGCGCCATCACCTGAACGACCAGGAAGCGGCGCTGGACGACATGCGCCGCAATATCGACGCCTGGTGGCCGTACGTGGACAGTATCGACAGCGCCGAGGCCATCGTCATGACGGCGTCGGGCTGCGGCGCCACGGTGAAGGAATATGGCCATCTGCTGGCACACGACGCCAACTATGCGCACAAGGCGCGGCGCATCGCCGCACTGACGCGCGATTTGTCCGAGATCATGCCGGCCTTCGAAGCGGAGCTGGTGGCGCAGCTGAAGGGGCGCATACTGAAAAAAGTGGCGTACCACCCGCCATGCACCCTGCAGCATGGCCAGCAGGTGCGCGGCAAGGTGGAGCAGGTGTTGCGCGCCGTCGGCGTCGACGTGCGCCTGTGCGCCGACAGCCATCTGTGCTGTGGTTCGGCGGGCACGTATTCGATCTTGCAGCCGGCATTGTCGCAGCAACTGCGCGACAACAAGGTGGCGAACCTGGAAGCGTGCGAACCGGAGATGATCGTGTCGGCCAATATCGGCTGCCTGAGCCACCTGCAGTCTGGCACCGAGACGCCCGTGCGGCACTGGATAGAGCTGATTGATTCCGCTTTGACGCCCGTCAAATAGATATCTCGCTGTACTGCGCCATGCGCCATTGCGGCGCAGGGATGAAATTGTTCGCCCACTCCAGCACGGCGTCGGCCGGCATGGGGCGGGCGATGCCGTAGCCTTGCGCCAGGTCGCAGCCCAGCTGGATCAGGCGCGCGCCATGCTCGACGCTTTCCACGCCTTCGGCGATCACCGTCAGGGAAAATGAACGGGCCAGGCCGATGACGGCGCGCACCAGGTGCAGGTCGTCGCGGTCGTTGAGCATATTGCGCACGAAGCTCTGGTCAATCTTGACGATGTTCGCCGGCAGGCGCTTTAAATACGACATCGACGAGTAGCCGGTGCCGAAATCGTCGAGCGCAAACGTGATGCCCAGTGCCTGGCAGGCGCGGATGATGCGGCGCACGTCTTCGATGTCGTGCAGGGCCGACGATTCGAGGATTTCCAGTTCCAGCATGCTGGCGCGCACGCCGGGAAATTCGCCAAGGATGGTTTCCAGGCGCGAGACGAAGTCGGGTTGCTGGAAGTGGCGCGCCGCGATATTCACGCTGACCACCCAATGCTTGCCGGCGGCGCTCCAGCGCTGCATCTGCCACAGGGCCTGGCGCAGCACCCATTCGCCGATGTCGATGATCAGGTCCGTCTGTTCCACCAGCGGCAGGAATTGCGTGGGTGCCAGCACGCCACGGCGCGGATGCTGCCAGCGCAGCAGCGCTTCCATGCCCACCACCGTGCCGGCGCGCATGTTCACCTTGGGTTGGTAGTACAGCCGCAGTTCGCCATTGATCAGGGCCTGGCGCACTTCCGTGCGCTGGTTGTGGTGCGTGCGCACTTCTTCATCGAGGTTGGTGTCGAAGAAGTGATACTGGTTGCGCCCCGTCAGTTTCGCCTGGTAGACGGCGTGGTCGGCGTGGCGCAGCAGGCTTTCCGTATTCAAGTCCTTGCCCGCATAGACGGCGATGCCGACGCTGGCCGTCATGTGCAGCGCCTGCTGGTCGCACTGGTAGGGGCGGCTCAGTTCCTGCATCAATTGCGCGATGTTCTGTTCGATGCTGGCGATGCTGGCCTGGCCGCACAGCAGCATGACGAATTCATCGCCGCCCAGGCGCGCCGCGTAGTGGACCTGGCCCGTAAAACTGTGCAGGCGGCCCGCCACCTGCTTGAGGATTTCATCGCCCGCCTCGGCGCCGTAGCGGTCGTTGATGGCCTGGAAGTGGTCGAGGTCGAACAGGCAGACGGCCAGCAGGCGCTGGCGTTCGCGCGCCAGAAACAATTCCTGTTCGAAGCGGGCGGCCAGCGCGGCCCGGTTGGGCAAGCCTGTCAGCACATCATTGTAGTTTTGCCAGGACAGTTTTTGCAGCGCCTGCTGCATGTGCACAGTTTCGTTGAGCTGTTCGCCCAGCTGGCGCTGACTGGTCTTCAGCGAGGAAAACAGTTCTTCGACATCGCCGGCCATGCCGTTGAACGACTGCGACACGGCTTGCGCTTCGGGCGTGGCGCCGTCCGCCAGGCGTACGGCGAAGTTGCCTTCGCGGAAACGGTCGGTCGCTTGCACGAGCCGCGCCAGCAACCTGCGGTGCGACGCCAGGATCAAGCCCAGCAGGAGGAAGACGAGCACGATATTGATGGTGCTGAGCACGGCCTGCTCGCACACCCTGTGCCATACCTGCGCCAAAGGCAGACCGGGCGTGTAGTGCAGGTCGAGGATGCCGTCGCCGCCGTCCGGCAGCGCCACCGTCAGGCGGCTGCGGATGGCTGTGATGCCGGCCAGGCGCGCGAACCATGCCGGCACCGTGGCCGCCACGCTGTCGGCCAGCGGTTTGTCTGCCAGCACTTCGAGATGCCCGCCAGCCGTATCCCAGCGCACGGAGGCGAGGCTGCGGTTCAGCAACAGGGCGCTGCGCAGCACCTGGCGCACGCTGTCGTGCATCGTGTGACTGTCCGTGCGCACGGCCAGCGGCAGCACGCTATTGGCCAGGAACAGGTCGAGTTGCCGGGCATCGCTCTGGTAGCGCGCATTGGCCAGCGCGCTTTCTGTACCAAGCAGGGCGTGATAACGGATAGCAGAAACGGCGAGTATCAGGAGGAAAATAGGAATGAATAGGCGGGAATAAATGCCCATCCGCATCCATGAAGATATTAATTTCCCAAAGACTGGCATCGTTTTGTGATCGATATAGGCGAATAATTATGTCAACATTATCACCGAAATTTACTATTGGAAACACAATATTGATATCAAGCATGAAATAAATACGGCTTGATTGATTTCAGTGTTTTTTGTTTTAAATCAAAGTGTCGAGTTGCTATTCCTGTAGTAATTGCTGAATGTCAGCCGCCAGGCTGGCCGGTTTGCTGGCCGTCGCGTAGCGGCGAAATACGCTGCCATCCTTGCGCACCAAAAACTTGGTGAAATTCCATTTGATCGACTGCGTGCCGAATATGCCGGGCGCCGCCTGTTTTAAGTGCGCAAAGACAGGATGGGTATGCGGGCCATTCACGTAAGCCTTGGCAAACAGGGGAAAGGTAACGCCGAAGTTTTTCTCGCAAAAGGCTTTGATTTCCCCGTTCGACCCCGTTTCCTGCTGGCGAAATTGATTGCAGGGAAAGCCCAGCACGACCAGGCCCTGGTCATGGAATTCGCGGTACAGCGCTTCCAGGCCCCGGTATTGCGGCGTGAAACCGCAGGCGCTGGCCGTGTTGACGATCAGCAATACCTTGCCCTTGTAGCGCGCCAGGTCGGTAGGCGTGCCGTCCAGCGCCTCGGTCTGGAAATCGTGGACGCTGGTCATGTCAGAGCAGTCCCAGTGTGGTGGTGCCCGTTTGCGGGGCGGGTTCGGGCGCCGTTGTACCGTTGAGTTTGATCGCCAGGCGCAGGTCGTTGACGGAGTCCGCATTGCGCAGCGCGTCTTCATGGCTGATGGTGCCCGCTTCGTGCAGGTCGAACAGGGCCTGGTCAAAGGTCTGCATGCCATGTTCGCGCGATTTCTTCATCAATTCCTTGATCTCGTGCACCTGGCCCTTGAAGATCAGCTCACTCATCAGCGGCGAGTTGAGCAGGATTTCCAGCGCCGCCTTGCGCCCACCGCCCTCCTTGTTAGGGATCAACCGCTGCGAAATCATGCCCTTCAAATTGAGCGACAGATCCATCAGCAGCTGCTGGCGCCGCTCTTCGGGGAAGAAATTGATGATACGGTCCAGCGCCTGGTTGGCGTTGTTCGCGTGCAGGGTCGCCAGGCACAGATGGCCCGTCTCGGCAAACGCGATGGCGTGGTCCATCGTTTCGCGGTCACGGATTTCGCCGATCTGGATCACGTCGGGCGCCTGGCGCAGGGTGTTTTTCAGGGCCGTGGCCCAGTCGTCCGTATCGACGCCCACTTCGCGCTGGGTGACGATGCAGTTGCCGTGCGGGTGGATGAATTCCACGGGATCTTCGATGGTGATGATGTGGCCGTGGCTGTGCGCGTTGCGGTGGCCCACCATGGCCGCCAGGGTGGTCGACTTGCCGCAGCCCGTGGCGCCCACCATGATGACCAGGCCCCGCTTGCTCATCACGATGTCTTGCAGGATGGCGGGCAAGCCCAGCGCATCCAGGCTGGGGATGGCGGTATTGATCAATCGCAAGACCATGCCTGCCTGGCCCATCTGCACGAAGGCGGACACGCGGAAGCGCCCGAGTCCCTCCGGGCTGATGGCGAAATTGGCTTCGCGGCTGGACGCGAACTCGGCCGCCTGGCGCGTGTTCATGACGGCGCGCACGTAGCCGGCCGCTTGCTGCGCGGCTAGCGCGCCGCCCGCCAGCGGCGTCAGCTTGCCGTCGAGCTTGATGGCGGGCGGAAAGCCGGCCGTGATGAACAGGTCGGAGCCGCCCTGTGCGCGCATCTGCGCCAGCAGCGCGTGCATGGCGCCATAGTGTTCGTGGGTCGTTTGCATGGATTATCCGGGGAAGTTTTCAGGCGATTTGGCGGCCGCGCGGGCCGCTTCGGCCGAGATCGTGCCGCGCCGCACCAGGTCGGAGAGGCACTGGTCCAGGGTCTGCATGCCCACATTGCTGCCCGTCTGGATGGCCGAATACATTTGCGCCACTTTCGCTTCGCGGATCAGGTTGCGCACGGCTGGCGTGGCCAGCATGATTTCATGCGCCGCCACGCGGCCGTTGCCATCCTTGGTTTTGAGCAAGTTTTGCGAAATGACGGCTTGCAATGATTCGGACAGCATGGCGCGCACCATTTCCTTTTCCTCGGCGGGGAAGACGTCGATGATGCGGTCGATCGATTTCGCCGCCGACGAGGTGTGCAAGGTGCCGAATACGAGGTGGCCCGTCTCGGCCGCCGTCAGCGCCAGGCGGATGGTTTCCAGGTCGCGCAATTCGCCCACTAAAATGACGTCCGGGTCTTCGCGCAGGGCCGAGCGCAGCGCGTTGCTGAACGAATGCGTGTGCGCCCCCACTTCGCGCTGGTTGATCAGGCATTTTTTGGACTCATGCACGAATTCAATCGGGTCTTCGATGGTCAGAATGTGGTGGTTCAGGCGTTCATTGACGTGGTTCACCATGGCCGCCAGCGTGGTCGATTTACCGGAACCCGTCGGGCCCGTGACCAGCACGAGTCCCCGTGGGCGCATGGCCAGCTCGCCGAAAATGCGCGGGGCGTTGAGCTCTTCCAGGGTCAGCACTTTCGACGGGATCGTGCGCAGCACGGCCGAAGCGCCCCGTTCCTGGTTGTAGGCGTTGACGCGGAAGCGGGCCAGGCCGGGAATCTCGAACGAGAAATCGCATTCCAGCGCTTCTTCATAGGCCTTGCGCTGGCTGTCGTTCATGATGTCGTAGATCATGCTGTGCACTTCCTTGTGCTCGAGCGGGGCCACGTTCAGGCGGCGCACGTCCCCATGGACGCGTATCATCGGCGGCAGGCCGGAAGACAGGTGCAGGTCGGAAGCCTTGTTGCCGACGGAGAAAGCGAGTAGTTCTGAGATGTCCATTTATAATCCCTGTGCCTGCATTGATGGGCTGGCGCATTGTGCCGCCGCCCCTATACACTAGAAAATGATTATGTCCACAATCGAACAGAACTTGCAAGCCGTGCGCGAGAGTATTGCGCAGGCCGCCTCTGACGCGCAGCGCGCGCCGGCCGACGTGACCCTGCTGGCCGTCTCGAAAACCTTTGGCGCCCACGCCGTGCTGGCAGCGGTGCGCGCGGGCCAGGCGGCGTTTGGCGAAAATTATCTGCAGGAAGCGCTCGACAAGATTGCCGCCGTCGGGCTTGCGCTGCCGCAAGGCGGGCCCGTCTGGCATTTCATCGGCCCCATCCAGAGCAACAAGACGCGCCCCATCGCCGAACATTTCGGCTGGGTGCACACGGTGGAACGGGAAAAGATCGCCGCGCGCCTGTCCGACCAGCGCCCGGCCGGCTTGCCGGACCTGAATATCTGCCTGCAAGTCAATATCAGCGGCGAAGCCAGCAAGAGCGGCGTGACGCCCGCCGAGCTGCCTGCGCTGGCGCGCGCCGTGGCGCAACTGCCCCGCTTGCGTTTGCGGGGCCTGATGGCGATTCCCGAGCCGGAAACGGAGATCAAGCTTCAGCGCGCTGCCTTTGCGCAATTGCGCGCGCTGTACCAACAATTGAAGGCCGAAGGGCTGGCGCTCGATACCTTGTCGATGGGCATGTCGGCCGACTTGCGCGCCGCCGTGCTGGAGGGCGCCACCATCGTGCGCGTGGGTAGCGCCATCTTCGGTTCCCGCAACTATTCCTGATTTTTTTGAAAGCACAGCCATGACGACAGAATTGAATATCGCCTTTGTAGGCGGCGGCAATATGGCGGCGGCCCTGATCGCCGGCCTGGCGGGTAAATTGACCCTGGGCGGCAATATCCACGTGATCGACCCGCATGCGCCCGCGCTGGAAAAACTGCAGGCGCAATTCGGCGTCACGACGGCGACTTGCGCCGGCGAAGCGCTGCGCACCGTGGATGTGATCGTGCTGGCCGTGAAGCCGCAGAGCATGCGCGAAGTGGCGGCGCAATTGCTGCCCTTCCTCGACGGCGAGCGGGCGCCGCTGGTCCTGTCGATCGCCGCCGGCATCCGTGCGGCCGACCTGTCGCGCTGGCTCGGTGATTACCCTGCCATCGTGCGTTGCATGCCGAACACGCCGGCCTTGATCGGCATGGGCATCACGGGCATGGTGGCCAGCAGCGGCGTCAGCGACGAGCAAAAAAAGACGGCGGACGCCATCCTGCGCGCCGTCGGCCAGACCGTCTGGCTTGCCGACGAAGCCAAGATCGACCCTGTCACAGCCGTGTCCGGCAGCGGCCCAGCCTATGTGTTTTACTTTATCGAAGCGATGCAGCAGGCGGCCGCTGAACTGGGTCTCACGCCGGAGCAGGGCACGCAGCTGGCGATTGCCACCTTTACGGGCGCCGCGCAGCTGGCGGCCAACTCCAGCGAACCCGTGTCGCTGCTGCGCGAGCGCGTTACCTCGAAAGGCGGCACGACGTATGCAGCGCTGACCAGCATGGAAGAGAGCGGTGTGAAGGCGGCCATCGTCAAGGGCATCATGGCGGCCGCGCAGCGCGGGCGCGAGATGGGCGAAGAATTAGGCAAGTAACATTAGGCAAGTAACTAGATGACCTTGACGGCGCGGCCGATGTAAAGCACCGGCCCCGTCGGCCGGCCGGTGGGCGAACCCGTTGCCGGCTCCAGCGTAATTTCAAACAGCTGCTCGGGTTGCAACGGCGGCAGCTTGTCCAAGGTCAATTTAAGGCTTTTTCCCGGCTTGACCAGCCCCAGCGAAACCGGCGCGCCCCAATCCTTGCCCTTGGTCCAGAATTGCAGGGCTTTTTGCTGCGGTACGGCGGTCGGTCCCAGCGGGATCAGGCTCAGGTCGCGGTTCTTACCGCCGCGTCCGCCCGCCTGCACGATCCAGCCCGGCGACTTGTCTTGCGGCGCCACTAGTACCACCAGATAGCCGGGCCCGCTGGGTGCTTGCAGTTGCACCGTGACCAGCACGGCCAGCGCGGCCGTAGCCGCCAAGCCGCCGCCGGCCAACACTCTCCAGAAAGCCAGGCTGTTCCACCACGCTTGCCAGCCGCCCGCCTGTTGCACGGCTTGCGGCGTGAACAGGCTGGCGCTGATGCGCGGCCACAGATGCGCTGATGGCGCTTCCGGCGGCGCCAGGCGCGTCAATGGCAGCAAACGTTGTTCCCAGGCAGCGACGGCGTCGCGCAAGGCTGGTTCGCGCGGCAAGCGCTGTTCCACTTCCGTGCGCTCGGCCAGCGCCAGAGTGCCCAGCACGTATTGGCTGGCCAGTCGTTGCAATTCTTCGTCGCTATGCATCATCCCATGCACTCCCGCAAGGCGGCCAGGCCCCGCTTGACCCAGGCTTTCACCGTGCCCAGCGGCGCCTGCAGGCGCTGCGCGATTTCGCTGTGGGAACAGCCATCGACATAGGCATACAGGATGGCGGTGCGCTTGGCATCGTCCAGGTGACCCAGGCAATCGTGCAGCTTGCCCATATCCGCTTGAAGGGCGTAGGCATCACCGGCGTCATCGCCGTGGCGTTGGTGCAGCAGGGTTTCCACGCTATCCTCGTCGGCCGATACTTCATGGGCGCGGGCGCGCGCCACGTTCAGCGCCTGATGCCGCACCACCACATAGATCCAGCCCTTGCCGCTGCCGCGCGTGGCGTCGAAGCTGCCGGCGCGGCGCCAGATGTTCAGGAAGGCGTCGTGCAACACGTCTTCGGCCAAAGCCCGCTGGCGCACGATGCGCAGCGCCACGCCCAACAGGTAGCGGCTTTCCTGCTGGTACAGGCCGTGTAATGCCTGCTGCTCGCCCCTAGCGCAGGCGCGCAGGGCGGCATCGTAATCGTAAGGGGCGGCTTGGGTTGGCAAGGTTGGCGCAATCGTCAGGACGCAATTGTCAGGAATAAACGGTTAGCAAGTTTTCCATGCCGAGTATAGGCCAGAAACCAGCTTGCCAACCATCGTTTTCACTGACTTATGCGGCTTTCCAGAAGATGTAATCGGCTTGGTAGGGCACCCACTGCTTGACGCCGACGGTGTCCATGCTGCAGGAGCTGCTTGGCGCCACGCCACCGCTGGTGGCCACGCGCTGGATGTAGCTGACGCCCTGCATGGCGCCGCTGCCCGTGGCCGGGTTGGCTTTCACCAGCTGATACGGAATATTGCCCGCGCCGGCCGGTGCCACGGCCACTTGCGTCGCCGTCACTTTCGAGCCGTCCAGGCTGGCCCAGGTGGCAGGCGGGCCGACATACTTGCCCACTTGCATGCCGCTGCGGTCGTTCAGGGCCGCGTCCGGGCCCACGAAGACCCATTCGTGGCCCGTCATGTCCTTCTTGGCCTTGCATTCGTAAGCGATCTTGCCTACGCCCACCGTTTGCATGGCGACCTGGTGGCCATCGGGCACTTTGACGGCGTTTGGCAATTGTTCCTGCGAATAGCGCGCGTTCATGGGCGCGCAGGCGCTCAGCAGCAGGGCGGAGCCCAGCACAGTGAGGGTGGCAACGGCGTGGCGTGGGGCGGTGAAAGCAAGCATGGCGAACTCCTGATAGTTGGCTCAACCGGTTGGTTGATACCATTACTACGCATGGGCCAGCCATTTGGATGCAGCCAAGTGAAAAAATTTTAAGGCGGCGTGTTTTTCTTGCTGAAACGCTGCGCCAGCGCCAGCACGACGGGCATGGCGGCCTTGGCGTGCTTGAGCAGCGCGCCGCTGGCCCGCAGCAGCGGCAGGATGCGGCGCGGACGCACCAGTGCCAGGCCCAGCACGGCGCCTCCCATCATCAGGGGGATTTTAAAGCGCGTGGCCAGGGTGTGGCGCAGACGGCCTCCCGTCAACGGTTCCAGCAACTGGCGCGTCTGCACGCCTAGTGCCAGGCGCTGCAGCGCGCATTCGGCCAGCAGTGCGTCGCGCCGCTGCGCCAGGCTGGCGGCCGTGTGGACATGCGACAGTTTGGTGGGATGCGTGGTCATGGCCGCTCCGATTCCCGGCGCGCCAGCAATTGCAGCTCGTCCAGGTCTTTGTTCAGTTCGGAAAGTGTGAAGGACAGCAGTTTCGGCTTGCTGCGGAAACTGGCGCGCACGCCCTGCAGGATGGCGAAGGCGGCAGCGATGAAGATGGCGGCCGTGATGGCGATGGCGGCGATGCGGTGCGTGTCCCAGAACAGCACGATGACGAGGAATACAATCAGTACCAGGCCGACGAATAGGCACAGCAGTGCCAGCATGGCCAGCGCCAGATAGGACAGGAAGCGCAGCGACTCTTCTTCCATTTCCACGGCCGCCAGTGCCAGACGGGTCTGGACGATGGCGGCGAGGGTCGCTGCGACTTGGGCGACATGATGCACGATAGCCATATGCTGCCTTTCGCGTCAGGGGACGGCCCACGCCGTCAATACAAGCTAGCGGCGTGACGAGGAGAGCAGCAGGCCGAACAGCACGCCGACGACGGCGCCCGCGCCCACGGCTTTCCATGGATTGTCCTGCACGTATTCATCGGTGGCCTTGGCCGCCTTCTTGGTACGTTCGAGCAAATCTTCTTCCAGCTTGATCAAGTCTTTCTTGGCCGTTTCCAGGGTGGCGATGAACTTGTCCTTGACGGCTTTGATATTCTCGCCCGTTTGATCCTTGGCGCCATCGAGCCAGCCTTCCGCTTCATTGATGACGGTTTTCAAGTCGCCGACCAGTTTGTCGCGGGCCTTGTCTGCGTCGGCGAGGATGTTGTCGCTGCTGGATTTTCCGGTATGTATCGAGCTCATGTATTACCTCATGGAAGTGAAACTGCACAGTGAAATACCAGTGTAGGCAGCAGCGGACAGGCGAGTCTTGCGCCGCCTCAAGGGCTGCTGCAGCGCAAGGATCATTGCTTAACGGAAAGCAAAGTCCAGCACCACGCCCGCAAACACCGCTGCTCCTAGCCAGTTATTATGCCGGAATGCCGCAAAACACGGCATACGCTCGCGTGCGCGAATCAGGGTGTAGTGGTATACGGCACAGCCGGCCGCTACCAGCAAACCCGCCACGTACCAGTAACGCAAGCCCAGGTGCCAGCCGCAGGCTAGCCACAGCAGCAGGAAAGCGGCATAGCACAGCATGATGATGGCCACGTCGTAGCGGCCAAAAGTGATGGCCGAGGTCTTGATGCCGATCTTTAAGTCGTCGTCGCGGTCGACCATCGCGTATTCCGTATCGTAGGCCACGGCCCAGAAGACATTGCCCAGCAGCAGCAGCCAGGCGACGACGGGCACGCTATCTGTGATGGCGGCAAAGCCCATGGGAATGCCGAAGCCGAAGGCGATGCCCAGGTACGCTTGCGGAATCGCAAAGAAACGCTTGAAGTAGGGATAGGTGGCGGCGATGATGACGGCGGCCACCGACAGCTGCTTGGTGAGGGCATTCAAGGGCAGGATCAGGCAAAAGGCCAGCACGGTCAGTACGCCGGCCACGGCCAGCGCTTCCTTGCCACTGATGCGCCCGCTGGTGATGGGGCGGTCCACCGTGCGCTTGACGAATTTGTCGATATCCTGGTCGGCGTAGTCGTTGATGGCGCAGCCTGCCGAGCGCATCAGGAAAGTGCCGAGGGTGAAGATGAGCAGCAGCCGCCAGTCCGGCACGCCTTGCTGCGCCAGCCACAGCGCGCATAGGGTAGGCCACAGCAGCAATACGGTACCGATAGGCTTGTCCAGCCGTATCAGGCGGAAATACAGCGCCAGCTTGTTCATGGAAGACTCGATCTTGTTGAAGAGAAAGGTCGATTATCGCAAATAGTATGTAAATGTACTATTTTGCGCCTGGGCGCTGGTCTTCGTCGTCAGATAAAGGGGTGATGCCCGGCAAGTCGCAGTTGGCGATGGCCGCGCACAGGGCATCGATGGCGGCCTTGCGCGTAAAACTCTTGCGCCAGAGCATCACCACTCTGCGCGATGGCACGGGTTCGGCAAATGGCCGGTATTCGAGCATGCCCTCGGTGGCATGCATATTCGACACGGAGGCGCGCGGCAAGACCGTCAGGCCGATGCCGCTGGCTACCATGTGACGGATGGTTTCCAGTGAAGAACCTTCAAACGTGCGCTGCATGCCGTTGCCGGGCGAGGAAAAACGCGCCATTTCGGGGCACACTTCCAGCACCTGGTCGCGGAAACAGTGGCCATTGCCCAGCAGTAGCATGGTTTCCGATTTCAAATCTTGCGCGGCGATCCGCGCGCGCGCCGTCCAAGGATGCTGGCGCGGCATGGCGACGACAAACGGTTCGTCGTACAGTTCCTGCATGGCCATGCCGTGTTCGGGCAGGGGCAGGGCCATGATGGCCACGTCCAGTTCGCCCTGGCGCAGCAATTCAAGCAGGCGAACCGTGAAGTTTTCCTGCAAGATCAAAGGCATCTGCGGCACCTGGTCTATCATGGCCTTGACCAGGGGCGGCAGCAGGTAGGGGCCGATCGTGTAGATCACGCCCAGGCGCAGGGGGCCGGCCAGCGGGTCCTTGTTTTGCTTGGCGAGTTCCTTGATGGCGGCCGTCTGTTCCAGCACGCGCTCGGCTTGCGCAATGATCTGCGCGCCCAGGGGCGTGACGGAGATTTCCGCGCCGCCCCGTTCGAACAGGACCACGCCCAATTCGTCTTCGAGTTTCTTGATGGCCACTGACAAGGTAGGCTGGGCCACGAAGCAAGCTTCGGCCGCATGGCCGAAGTGCTTCGCTCGCGCGACTGCAACGATATATTTCAGTTCAGTCAGTGTCATAGGTTTATTGAAACACAGGAAGTGCTTACTTGCAATGAATGAAAGGTGGCGCAAACGTCAAACTGTGGCGCCGATGGCGTATTGTAGCGGATCGCCCCCTATAATGCGGGACCGGGCAGCGAAGGGAGAGGGCTGCAAGCGCTGGAAGCGCTAATCACACTGGCGTGTCAGGCAACCGGCACGCGGCAATGACTATGCGCTGTCGTCGCCCGTCAGCCGCCTGGCCGGCGTGTATGCGCTGATGATTTACTACCGGCAAGATCGCATCGCCGAAGAGGGCCTGGCGCCGGTCATCCTGGCCTGGATCGATGCCTGGCGCCAGGATGACGGCGGCATGCAAGGCGATAGTCACGCCGGACTGTGACCGTATTTAACCCAACAAGAGATAGCCATGCCTGATTTTGAAAACAAACTGTGCGGCCGTGACGAACTGCGTGCGCGCGCCGCGGCCCTGCCGAAACCGGTGGTAGTGACGAATGGCGTGTTCGACATTTTGCACCGCGGCCACGTGACCTATCTGGCGCAGGCGCGCGCGCTGGGCGCCTCGCTGGTGGTGGCCGTGAATACCGATGCCTCCGTGAAACGCCTGGGCAAGGGCGACGACCGTCCCCTGAACAGCTGCGAAGACCGCATGGCCGTGCTGGCCGCGCTGGAAGCGGTGAGCCTGGTGGTGCCGTTCTTGGAAGACAGCGCTTTGGCCGTGGTGCAAGAGATCGCGCCGGAAATCTATGCCAAGGGCGGCGACTACAATATGGCGGCCATCCCCGAAGGGCAGGCCGTGCTGGCGTATGGCGGCCAGGCCGTGGCCATCGATTTCGCACACGACCGCTCGACCACCAAGCTGTTGACGAAAGTGCGGACGCAGCAGGGCTGAGGAACGCCGTCAATGTTTTCATATAGATAAAAAGACGTTACTATGAGAACTGCCAGGGTTGCGACCTCGTTGCGTCAGCCCCAGCACACGTTACACCATCTGATATGCATTGCTTGTCATAGAAAATACATGGATCTTAAAACTTCTGGGGATTGGGCAGTGCCCTCCGGCGTCTGGTACGTCGATGACGATGGCGCGTGGACCATGCAGCGCAGCGCGGACGGCCAGAACGTCTCGCCTTTGCTGAGTCCTGCCGATATCGGCCTGCTGATGCACGCGCGGCGCCTGCCCGCTGCCGCCGGCGCGCCCGTGCGGCAGTTTCCGCCTGAATTCTCGTTCGACCCCGCCTCGGGCGCGGCCTTGCAAATGCCGCCCGACACGGCCGCCACGCCTTCCAGAGTGCCGCCTTGGGTTCCTCCTTTCGGTGCGCATCCCGTCAGCGATGCGCCACCGGCCGGCGCGGCCGGCTTGCGCCAGGCCAGCGTGCCCCTGAAATTGGCTGACCAGCGCGCGCGCGAAGAGCATGCGCAGGCCGACGTCTCGCTGCCCATGCCGCCGCCGGGCGAGTATGAATTCTTTTCCGCCCAGTTCGGTACCAGCGCCGCTGCGCTGCTGGCGCTCGATCCGCGCAAGGCGGTCTTGCACGCCTGGCTGCCCGCTTCGAAACGCTGGCTGGCGCTGGACCCCGAGTATGGCGGCTTGCTGGCCGAATCGGACCTGGCCCACGGCGCCTGGCGCGCCGAGCTGGTGCCGGCGTTCAACAGCGTGCTGGTCTTGCCGACCAGCCATGGCCTGGCCTGCATCCGTCCCGATGTGCCTTCGCTGAGCTACGTGGTCGAGCATGTGGGTGACGCGCCGTGCGCGGCGGCGCCCGTGTGGTTCCAGAACCGCCTGTGGGCGCCGCTGCGCGACGACGATGGCCGCATCCGCTTCGTCAACCTTGACGCGCAACAAAAGCCGGGCAGCGACGTGCTGCTCGACGGCGTCGTGGAACTGGGCGCCGTCAGCGCGCCCGTGGCCTACAACCGCATGGCCGTGTGGCCTTGCGCCAACGGCCAGCTGCGGCTGCAGCTGCAGCCGGACGGCAACGTGGCAGCCACGTTTACGCCCTGGCCCGAAGGCCTGGTGCCGCACTTTGAATTCGGCAGCCCCTACCTGTCGCGCGACGGTGGTCTGTGGCAGCTGTGCTTTGAAAGCCGCCGCGGCACCTATGTGTATGTGAAACTGGGCGGTCAGGTCGAGAAGGCCGATGCGCTGGCGCCGCGCCTGTGTTCGGGCAGCTTCAATTACCGCTTCGCCACCAAGCTGAAAACGGCGCCGTGGGAAGAGCCGGAACACGGCGACGATGGCGGCAAGAACCAGGCTGTCATGCCGCTGCTGGAATCGGGCGCCGGCGCGGGCACGGGCAGCAGCGTCTTTGGCGTGAAGTTTGCCACCAGCGCCGGCCTGTCCAGCGTGCTGCGCTCGAACGAGCGCCTGGCGGCCCAGCTGGTGCAGGACGATGAGTTGCGCGAAACTGTGTTTCATACTTTTGCCGTCAGCGAGCCGTGGCGCGTACGCCTGTTTATCCATGAACGCACGCTGTGGGCGTACCACCCGCTGCTGTCGCGCATCGATGGCTGGACCTTGCAGGCATGAAGGCGCGCTTACTGATCGTGGCTTGCGCCGCGTTTTTCAGCGCTGCCGCAGCGCACGCGGCCGGCATACAGCAAGCCTTTCTGGTGCAAAACTCGGGCTGGATGGAGCCGTTCTACACGGATGAGCATTCGCAGCTCAAGGCCCTGGTGGGCGCCGTGGCGCGGGCCGCCACGAATCCGTCCGATACAGTCTATACCCTGGCCTTCAGCCAGAGCAGCGGCGCGCACGTGTCGCCGTCGCTGCTGGGGCAGGGGCAGGGTGGCGCCGGCGTGGCGGGCCAGTTGGCCAGTCTCGGCCTGGCGCGCAAGAGCGCCGGCGGCGCGCTGGCCGACACGGATTTCCAGGAAGCCGTCACCAAGACCATCACGGGCCCGTTCCAGTCCGCCTCCGGCATCGTGTGGATCTTTACCAACAACAAGAACAGCCCCAACAACGACAGCCAGACGGCCGAGCGCAACCGCGACTTTTACCGCTTGCTGCACCTGGAGCCGTCGATCACCAAGACGCTGGTGTTTCCGCTGCGCATGCCGGTGCAGGGCAAGCTGTACAGCGCCAAGGGCTTGATGGTGTACGCGCTCGCGTATGGCCAGCCGGCGTCCGAGGCGCTGAACCGCATTCTGGCCGAAGGCCGCTTGTCGCAAGTGCTGACGCGTCCACCCGCGCGCCTGAAACCGGTGGACCAGGATGCCGTGCGCATCGTGCCCCAGTCCGTCAAGAACAGTCCAAACGTGCACGCCAGCCTGGGCCGCGACGGGCGCACCATCGTGCTCGACGTCGATGCGGCGAAGCTGGTGCCGCAAGTGGTGTTACAGGCGTCGCTGCAAAACATGTTTTTCCCGTACGTGATCGACAGCGCCAAAGTGCACGCCACCCTGGCCGGCCAGAACGCGCCCCTGCACGTTGCGCCGGATCAAATCCGCCAGTTGCAGCCGGGCGCCAGCCAGTCCGTGCAAGTGCGGTTCGCGCTGCCGATGGCGCAGATTCCGTCGCCCTGGTCGGCGCAGGCGATCGCCGCCATGGGCAAGCAGGTCATGTTGCCGATGCAGGCGCAAGTGGGCCTGTCGGAACAGCGGCTGGCCCTGGCGTCCAGCTTTGGCAAGGATTTGCAGGAACTCTTCCCCGGCGATCCGATCTCGGGCATGTTCACGCCGCCCGACAGCGTGCGCGCCTCGCAGGCGACGATACCGTTGCTGGTGCGCATACAGTATCCGCTGTTGCCCGTGCTGGTGATACTTGGCGGCGTGCTGGCGTTCGTGCTGGGCTTGCTGGCGCTGGGCTTGCTTGGCACGCGCGCCACGCGCTACAAGGTGATGGCCGACGGCGTGCAGCGGCAAGTGTTATTGAAGCCGTTCAAAAGCGTGCAGATCCGCGATGATGAGGGCCGCGACATCGGCGAACTCAAGCGGGGCTTGGGCAAGCCGGTCGTCGTGCGCGTGGCCGAAGGCCATACCTTAACCCTGGCCTGAACCACGATTTCTTAAAAATTCCATCCATTCAACAGAGGCATACCATGGCGCAAGACACTCCAAAAGATAACGCAGGTTTCACTTTGCCGGCCCCGGCGTCCGCGCCGCCGGTAGCCGATGCACCTGCCGCCGGTGCGGCCAGCGCAGCCGCCACGGCCACTACCGAGCCTGCGCCTGCGCTTGACCCTGCCAGCACGACCGATACCTCGTCGCGCGATACTCTGGTCGGCGGCGTGGTGCTGTTGTTGCTGTTCATTGCCTTTTTCTTTGCCAAGAATGCCTATGCGAATGGCCTGGTCGCCAAGCGCGTGCCGCCCAACAAGGCCAATGCCTCGGGCTGGTGGCTGTTCATCTTCCTGGCCAGCCTGGCGACGGGCGTGGTGCTGGCGGCCGTGAACGCGCATAAATTCCTCGCGCCACTGTTCATGGGACCGCTGGTACTGGTGGGCCTGGTCGCGTTACTGTTGACCTTTACATCGAGCCGCCGCTAAGCCGCACGCCGTCGTACGCATTATCGAAGGAATCATCATGGCAGAGAACCTGAACCAACTCATCACCGGCGGCGCCAGCGAGCGCAAGCAGGACAAGATCATCGAACTGCGCCCGACCCTGTTCATCGGCATAGGCGGCACGGGCATGCAGGTGCTGATGCGCGTGCGCCGGCGCATCCTCAACACCCAGTGGGGCGGTGCGGGCAACCGCACGCGCATCGAGGGCTTGGCGGACTTTCCCATCGCGCAATTCATCCATTTCGACCTGGACAATGGCGCCGTCATCGAAAGCGGCGAATCGCAGGCGAAAGACTTGCAATTCGACCAGGTGAAGTTCACGGATGACGACAAGGTGGTCGAATCGTTCGACATGGACAAGTACAGCCGCGATGAAGATTCTCTGGAGAAATATCCGCACATCAAGGAATGGCTGCCCCTGACACCGCAGCGCATCCGCGAATTGCGTTTCGACATGAGCAGCGGCGCTGGCCAGATCCGTGCCGTCTCGCGCCTGTATTTCTTCGACAAGTATGCCAAGATCCGCGACAAGATCCGTTTGAAACTGAAAGCCCTGAAGGCGGGCCTGTCGCACGAGCGCCAGCTGGCCGAGCTGGGCTTACGCATGGAAACGAATCGTTTTCGCATCGTCATCGTCGGTTCTGTGGCCGGTGGCACGGGTTCCGGTTCCTTCCTCGACATGGGCTTGCTGGCGCGCTGGCTGGCGCGCAGCGAAGTGGGCGCGGCCGACGTCGAGCTGATGCTGTTCTTGCCGACAGGCTACACCAAGGCCAACAAGGACCGGGTCGAGGCCAACGGCTATGCGGCGCTGATGGAGCTGGAATCGGCGATGATGGGTAACAAAGGCTATGTGGGCCGCTGGGATGCGTATGACCGGCCGGAACTGACGCGCGAGCCGTACAGCGAGGTCTACCTCATCGATTCGGGTAATCTTGCCCAGCAGCACACCAAGGAAGTCAGCGACGTGTACCACATGGTGGCCGATTCGCTGTTCGAGGATTTTGCCTCGGCCGACTTTGCGCGCGCCAAGCGCTCGATCGCCGTCAACCAGGCGCAGCACAAGAATTCCCTGTACAACGCGCCCGTGCCGCAAGACCGCTTCGGCGACATGCGCCTGTATTTCTCGAAGCGCTTTTCCTCGTTCGGCATGGCCGTGCTCGACACGCGCCAGGAAGCGGCGCGCGACGAGCGGGCTCACCGCTGGGCCGGCGCCATGCTGCAAGCGTTCTTTGGCGTGGGCGGCACGGATGCGGGCGCCAACCGCGCCACGGATACGCAGCGCGATAATTTCGTCGCTGCCAATATGTTCCTGAAGGGTACGCCGTTCAGCGACTTCCCCGAGTTTTCCGACAAGAGCATCGAACTGAAGCGCTCCAGCGGCGACTTCATCGATTTCCGCGTCGTCGATGAATTGCTGGAAGACCGCCACGGCCACTTGCTGGCCGGCGTGGAAAACCGGGTGAATACGCGCATCAACGATATCCGCACGGGTTTCGACCGCAGCGAATGGCCGGCGCAGGTGCGCGATGCCATGAAACACCTGGAACGCGACGCCGTGCGCGACCAGGATTCCACGGCCGATACGACGGAAGACCGCATCAGCAAGCGCCGCCGCGAAGTGCTCGACGACGTCAAGAAAGTCGTGCGCGACCAGCTGTATGGCTACCTGGACAACAAGGAATTCGGCGGCCTGGAATACGTGCTGTCGCTGGTGGAACAGATCAAGGACCGCATCGAGGCGCCGGGCAGCGGCTTGACGGCGCAGATCGGCGCGAATGCCGAGCGCTACCGCGAAATCAAGGAAGCCGTGCGTTCGCGCGAGTACGAGCGCCTGTTGAATAACCTGGAACAGACGCGCAGCACCTTCGGTTTCCTCAGCAATGGCGAAAAGCAGGCCGGCGTGGTGATGGATCATCTGCGCACGGAAATGGCGAATGCCCTGAAATTCCATTTGCGCGCCAAGGCGGCGGACGAGTCCGTCATCCTGCTGGGTGAACTGTCGCGCTGGCTGGGCAACCGGGTCGGCGTCGATGCGCAAGGCCGCGCACAGTGGAATGGCCTGGTGGGCGAGCTGCAAACGGGCCGCGAAGGCGTGCTGGCCATGCTGGCGGAATTGAAGACGGCCAATACCATCCTGCAAAAGGACCTGGACAAGGAACACGCGACCCTGATCGTCATTCCCGTCACGGAAAAAGACATTGCGCTGCCATCGGCGGCCACCTTGCGCCAGTGGGCCGATGAAGCGTTCAAGGACATGGGCGGCTCGAAGGCGCTGTTCCCCATGCTGGGCGAACCGGCGCAACGGGGCTTGATCCTGGCCAAGGTGACTCGCATGGCCGAGAACATGATCGCCACGGCGGGCTTGGTGGAAGGCGCGACAAGCACGCCCGACCCCTTGTTTGAAGCGCTGGAACAGATGGATGTGTCCGAACGCCTGGACCGCTTCCGCAAGCTGCTGGCCTGCTCCATGCCGTGGATCGACGCCAACATGGCGGGCGACTTCACGGTTGTGTCGGATCAGTTCAAGTGCGTGATCGGCGTGGCCAACGCGGCCGCCTTCAAGGCGAAGTTCGGCGCCGAGCTCGAATCGTGCGTGCCGACCCAGGTGGGCATCACGGTGAGCCAGCTGGAAATCGTCGAGACGGGCATCCGCGGGCGCGCCGTCTGCTACTGCGAATTGGCTGGCGTACCGATGACGGTGCTGCGCGGCCTCGAAGGCTGGCGCACCAGTTATCGCAAGGAAGGCGACAACGACAAGGCGCCGACCCACACGCATATCGATCCGACGCAATTTACGCATCCGATCGCGCCGAACACGGACGAGATGAAGCGCCTGGCGGAAGATTTCGGCGAGTTCCTGCAAGCCATCATGCTGGGCGTGCTGACGCGCCACACGGGCCGCGTCGTGCCACCGGGCCAGTACCAGTTTGCCGTCGAACCGGGCGACTTGCGCCGCATCGGCAATGAACGGGCCATCCGCCAGAACGGCATGCCCGCTTCGTACGAGAAAAATATCGCCCTGCGCATCGAGGAAAAATTGACTGCACTTGACGCCGTGCAGACGGCGGCCATGGCGGCGCTGGCAAAATACTATGAACGGGGCGTGTATGCGCCCAAGCTGGTGGCGCAGGCCGATGGCTCGCAACTGCCGTATATCGGCTTTGGCAGCGCCATTTCCGCCGAAGTGGGCGCGCGCTTGCGCGAGTCGGCGCGCCGCAAAGGCATGGCCAGCGATGAGCTCGATAGCACGGTGCAAGCCTTGCTGGGACGCTTGAAGGACTGGGCGAATGTCATTGGCGACTCCGACAGCGATGCCTACGACTGGGAAGTGCGCGAGCCGGAAGCCGACGGGCAGCCGCGCCTGAAATACGCGATCAAGGCGGAAATGCTGGAAGCGGGGCGCCTGGAGCAATTGCTGCGCCCGGCCGGAACGGCTGCTGCCCCGGCGGCAGCCGCGTTCGGCATGGCACCGCCACCGCTGGTGGAGCACCAGTATTTCCTGGGCATAAACGGCCAGCAGCAGGGGCCGTTTACGGCCCAGCAGATCGTGCAGTATGTGCAGGCGGGGCAAGTTGTGCCGGCCACCACCAAGGTGTGGCGTGCCGGTTTGCCGGCCTGGGTTGACCTGGCCCAGTTCGCCGAGCTGGCGCCTTTGTTCCTCAGCGCGCCGCCACCGTTGATGCCGCCGCCCCTGTGAACGCTGGAATGACGTTGGAATGAAGGATTAGTTTTGGATATCTGCATCAAATGTCAGGGCGGCCTGTGGCTCGCTGTCAGCCATTGCCCATACTGCGGTCACGCCGTGGCTGGCGCTGCCCGGCCAGCAGTGGCTGTGCCGCCGCCGTTGCCGCTGCCGCCCGTGCCCGTGCCGGTGTCAGTGCCGCCGCCAGTGGCGCCCAAGCCGCCGCCCGTGCCGGTGTCAGTGCCGCCGCCAGTGGCGCCCAAGCCGCCGCCCGTGCCGGTGGCGCCTGCGCCTGCGCCGAAAGCGCCACCGAAACCGGCTCCGGCACCGGTGCCGCCGCAAGCCATGCCAAAGCCCGTGCCTGTGCCTCCACCGGCGCCTGCACCGGCAGTACCGCCGTCACCGCCGCGCAAGTGGCTGCGCTGGCTGGGCGGCCTTGCCGTGCTGGCGGCTGTCATCGTTTACATGAATGGCAAGCCGGGCGGCAAGAATGATGCGGCTTGCAATGACGCCATCGACAGTGGCTTGAAACTGGTAGCGAATGGCAGCCTGGACGGGGCCCGCCAGAAGCTGGCGACGGCGAGAAATGTGTGCACAGGAAAGTCCAGCGCCAAGGCGGACGATTTGCAGGCGGCGATCGGCAAGGCGGGCGCCGCATCAGGCGGTTGCCAGCGCGGTGCGCGCGCCATCGAGCGCAATATCGATGGCCATCAATTGCAAAGTGCCGCCAGGGGCATCGCCGCGCTCGATGTCGATTGCGCGGGCGCTGCCAGCGTGGCACCCTTGCGCAAGCAGCTGGCACGCCAGCAGGCGGCAGCCGCATCGGTGCTGGTGGGAGTGCGTCAGGCGCTCGATGGCAAGGATGCGACGGCGGCACGCAATGGCATTGCCAGGCTGGAAGCCATCGACCGCGAAGCGGCGGAATTACCGCAGTTGAAAGCCGACGTGCAAGCCTTGTCGGCGGCGCCTGCACCCGCGCCCGTTTCTGTACCGGCACCGCTGGAAACGGCACCGGCCCGCGTCGTGCCAACGGAACCTGCGCCCGGGCGTGCGGTCGAACGTTCAACGGCGGCCGAACGCCGTCCGCAGGAAACGGCGCCCATGGATAACGGCGCGGCCATGCGCAGCGAGATGGCGCAATCGTTCCTGCGCGACGCCGAGCGGTCGTTGCTGGAAGGCAAGTTCGATGCGGCCAAGACCTATCTGGAAAGTGCGCGCCGTGTCGATCCCGGCAATGCGCGCATCGACAATCTGTCGCGCCGCATCCGCGAGCGCGAACGGCAAGTGCTGCAAACGGAAACAACGATCAATTAGTTATCTGGGGAATCACCATGCTGAATCACACCACCTTGCGCGCGGCCGCTGCACTGACCATCGCGGCGATGCTGGCCGGCTGCGCCACGGCGACTATGAACCCGAACGGCGTGCGCCAAGACAGTGCCTATCCGCAAGGCGGAACCCAGGCGGCCACGGATGAGGATCCGTGCAGCGTGGGCACGACGGCGGCGGCCGGCGCGGCCGTGGGGGCGCTGCTGGGCGCGCTGGCGGGCGGCAAGAATGGCGCGCTGAAGGGCGCCGCCATCGGCGGCGGCCTGGCGGCGGCCGGTTGCCTGGCCATCAATGTCAATTCGCGCCAGACCAAGACGGCGGCGCAGGCGGACCGCGACTATATCCGCGCGCGCGGCGCGCTGCCGCGCGAGCCGCAAGTGATATCGTACACGCCGCAGCTGAGCGCGACCACCGTCAAGCGTGGTCAGCCATTTAAAGTCACGTCGGTGGTGGAGCTGGTCAACGGCAGCGCGCAAAGCGTCAACGACGTGCGCGAGGAACTGGTGGTGCTCGATCCGCAAGGCCAGCCATTCAAGTCCGGCTCGAAAGCCTTGGCCAGCAGCAACAAATCGGGCGGGCGCTTTGAAAACTCGTTTGAGCTGACCTTGCCGGCCGGCGTGTCGCAGGGCGTGTATGGCGTCAAGACGAATCTGTACGTGAACGGCAAGCTGGCCGCCACGCGCGACCTGCGCACGCAGCTGGTGATGCTGGACGCGGGCGGCGCCGCGCCGCAGCTGGCGTTGCGTTAAGCTCCCCCAGAGTAGCCGTGCTGGCGCCACGCTTCATACACGACGACCGCCACCGTATTCGACAAATTTAAACTGCGGTTGTCCGGGCGCATGGGCAGGCGGATGCGCTGCTCGGCAGGAAAACCGTCGCGCAAGGCGGGATCGAGGCCTTTCGTTTCCGAACCAAACACGAACACGTCACCGGGTAAAAAGGCGACGTCGCCGAATGGGCGCGAGCCGCGCGTGGTCATGGCGAACATGCGGGCCGGGTCGGGCTGGGTGTCGGCCAGGAACGCTGCCCAATTCTTGTGCACCTTCATCTTGGCGTAGTCGTGGTAATCGAGGCCGGCGCGCTTCATCTTGGCATCGTCGAGCGGAAAGCCCAGCGGTTCGACCAGATGCAGCTGCGCGCCCGTGTTGGCGCACAGGCGGATGACGTTGCCCGTATTGGGCGGGATTTCAGGTTCTACCAAAACAACGTGAAACAAAATGCTCTCCTTGGGTCTAACTCTAATTAATATATGTACTAATCTATCTAATGCGGCGGCGTGCGCGCCACGACCAGGATGCTGACCTTCACCGCGCCCGCGCGCTTGCAGGCGATGGCCAGGGCGTTGACGGTATGGCCGCTGCTCATCACATCGTCGACGATGCCGACATGGCATCCTTGCAATAATCCCGCGCATTCCGGCGCGATGGCGAAGGCGTGCGCCAGGTTGGCTTGCCGTTCCTGCGGCGCCACGCCGCTTTGCGCTCTGGTTTCGCGCACGCGCAGCGCCAGGCGCGGCTGCAGGCGCACGTCCAGCAGGCGCGCCAGCGGGCGGGCAATTTCCAGCGCCTGATTAAAGCCCCTCTCGGCCAGCCGGGCCGGACCCAGCGGCACAGGACACAGCAGTTGCGGCGCATCCCAAGCCAGTTGCTGCTGAATGGCAACATGCAGCAACTCTGCCAACAGGGGTGCCAGCGCCAGGCGCGCGCCAAATTTCAGTTGCAACAGCAACTGGTCGACGGGCGCCGCATAATCAAATGCCGTGAACGTGGTGTCATACGCGGGCCTGTGGCGCAGGCAGCGTCCGCACAGCGTCGCCACATCATCGAGTGGATTGGCGCACTGGCGGCAGCGGGGGCGTAGCAGACCCAGGTACTGCGCGCGGCAGGGCGTACACAGCACTCGCGGGCAGCCGATGCCGCACAGCGCGCACTGGGCCGGCAGCAGCGCGGCGCCCAGCCACTGGCGCAGCGCCTGCCAAGCGGCATCAAGACGGTGCTGGGTGGCGGTCCGCATCGCGATGGCGTCCTTCCATGTACACTGCCGACATTATCTCACCTCACCGGTTTCAACATGCCAGTTCCCACCAGCCCGCCCAAAATGAGTGCGCCCATCGATGCGGTGCAAGTACGCGATTTCTTTTCCCGTCCGGCGCGTATCGCGCCGTCGGACTTCCTGCGCCGTGAAGTGTCGGCCCGCATGCACGAGCGCTTGGAGCTGGTGAAAATCACCCCCTTGCGCGTGCTTGACGCCGGTTGCGGCCCCGGTGCGGACCTGGCGCAGTTGCATAAGGATTATCCCGCCGCGCAGATTATCGGTCTCGATGCAGCGCAAGCGATGATGCAGGCGGCGCGCGCGCCCGCGTCGAAACTGGCTAGCCTGAACCAGTTCCTCAGCAAGTTGCTGCCGGCCAAGGCGGGCGTGGATTTGTTGTGCGGCGACCTGGGCGACCTGCCGCTGGCGCAGGGCAGCATCGACCTCGTGTGGTCCAACCTGGCGCTGCACTGGCATGCCCAGCCCGACCGCGTGTTTGCCGAATGGCGGCGCGCGCTGCGCCTCGATGGTTTGCTGATGTTTTCCTGCTTCGGTCCCGACACCTTCCGCGAAGTGCGCGACGCCTTTGCCGAGGCCGATTTATATCCGCACGCCTTGCCCTTTGTCGACATGCACGACTTCGGCGACATGCTGGTCGAGACGGGTTTTTCCACGCCCGTGCTGGACATGGAGATCATCACCGTCACCTACGACACGGCGGAAAAACTGCTGGCGGACGTGCGTGCCTTTGGCGGCAATCCTTTGACCACGCGCCGGCGCGGCCTGATGGGCAAGGCGGCCTGGCAGCGCATGCTCGATGCGCTGGAAAAAACGCGCCGTCCCGATGGCAAGCTGGGCCTGAGTTTTGAGGTGATCTACGGCCACGCCTTCCGCCCCGCGCCGCGCGTGACGCGCAATGGCGAGGCCATCATCCGTTTCGATTTGCCGCGCAAGCCTAAATAAAAGGGCAAAGAAACCGACACTTGGTCGGCATCTGGGCGTCAATGCAGCAGCGTAGCGTTGCAAAGCGCGCGGCGGCCAGGAGAAGGGCGCGCACAAAGCCGATTATTGCTTGATGGATTCAAGTTTACTTGATTATAATCGTTGATTGTTTGTCAGCTTGCTAAGGCTAAAAAACAAGGGCTGCATACAAAATAAAAAAAACAAAGCAAGACTTATTCGAAGTTACTGCATTAGTATAGTAACCATCTTCCACACGAGGCCATTTCAAGGTGGGGAAGAAAAACAGGGTTCCAGCATGGTTGCGCGCCGCCGTTTTTTGCTGCGGCAGCCAGCATGGAATTCGCTGGTGCTTGACGCACATGGCCGTATTCTGGCCGTGTTGCTTTCATGGAGGAGCGGCAGCGGTCCAGTACGGAGAAGTCCGCAGCCGTTTAAAATATCTTTATTTTTGGGTGGTTGGGGAAAACATGACACATGCAAAGCGACTTCAATCGTTGCTGCTCGGGCTGTCTTTGACAGCGTTTGGCATCGGGCGATGGGCCACGGCGGCACCGGCTGCCAGTACCTATCCCGGCACCGGCGGTCCCGTGCCGTTCGAAATGAATCTGCAACCGCCGGCGACACAGATCGCCCATGAAATCTACGATTTGCATACCTTGATGATGATCATCTGCCTGGTGATCTTCGTGGCTGTGTTCGGCGTCATGTTTTATTCCATCTTCAAGCACCGCAAGTCCCTGGGCCACAAACCGGCCACCTTCCACGAAAGCACCACCGTCGAGATCGCCTGGACCGTCGTGCCGTTCCTGATCGTCATCGGCATGGCCCTGCCTGCCACGCGCACCGTGGTGGGCATGAAGGATACCTCGAACGCCGACATCACCATCAAGGCCACCGGCATGCAGTGGAAATGGGGCTATGACTACCTGAAAGGCGAAGGCGAAGGTATTTCCTTCCTCTCCAACCTGGCCACACCGCGCTCGCAAGTGGGTGCGCCCGGCGTGCCGCCGACGGAAAAACGGGGCGAAAACTATTTGATCGAAGTCGACAACGAAGTCGTCGTACCGGTCAACAAGAAGATCCGCATGGTGCTGACCGCCAACGACGTCATCCACGCCTGGTCCGTGCCCGCCTTTGGCGTGAAGCAGGATGCGATTCCTGGTTTCGTGCGCGATACCTGGTTCAAGGCTGACCATATCGGCACGTTCCGCGGCAATTGCGCCGAGCTGTGCGGCAAGGAGCACGCGTTCATGCCCATCGTCGTCAAGGTCGTATCAAACGATGACTACAAGGCCTGGGTTGAGGTAAAACAAAAGGAAATGGCGGCATTGGCCGATGATCCGAGCAAGGTGTGGACCATCGATGAATTGAAGGTCAAGGGCGAGAAAGTGTATGCGGCCAACTGCGTGGTCTGCCACCAGGCGACAGGCAAGGGCGTGCCCGGTGCATTTGCGCCGCTGGACGGCTCGGCCTTGGTGAACGGTCCGAAAGCGGAACAGATCCATGTCTTGCTGAACGGGCAAAAGAGCGGCAAGTATCCAGCGGAAATGCCCGCCTGGAAACAGCTGTCCGACACGGAAATTGCCGCAGTGATCACTTACACGCGCAATTCCTGGTCGAACAAGGCCGAAGAGAACATCGTTCAACCAGCCGAAATCGTGGCTGCACGCAAGTAATTAGGAGCCGCAATGAGTACTAGCACGAGCACTAGCACCTTGGACCACGCCGGTCACGATACTGACCATGCCCACGACCATAGTCATGATCACCCCCGCGGCTACCGCCGCTGGCTGTTTGCCACCAACCACAAGGATATCGGTACCCTGTACCTGTGGTTCTCGTTCATCATGCTGCTGTCGGGCGGTGTGCTGGCGCTGATGATCCGTACGGAATTGTTTCACCCAGGCTTGCAATTTTTCCACCCTGAATTCTTCAACCAGCTGACCACCATGCACGGCCTGGTGATGGTATTCGGCGCCATCATGCCGGCCTTCGTCGGCTACGCCAACTGGATGATCCCGCTGCAAGTGGGCGCATCCGACATGGCGTTTGCCCGCATGAATAACTTTTCGTTCTGGCTGCTGCCACCGGCCGCCATCCTGCTGGCCACGTCCTTCCTCGTGCCGGGCGGCGCCACGGCTGCCGGCTGGACCCTGTATGCGCCGCTGTCGACGCAGATGGGCCCTGGCATGGACATGGCTATTTTTGCCATGCACCTGATGGGTGCCTCGTCCATCATGGGTTCGATCAATATCATCGTCACCATTTTGAACATGCGCGCGCCCGGCATGACCTTGATGAAAATGCCGATGTTTTGCTGGACCTGGCTGATTACCGCGTATCTGTTGATCGCCGTCATGCCCGTGCTGGCCGGCGCCATTACCATGACCCTGACGGACCGCCATTTCGGCACGTCCTTCTTTAACGCGGCAGGTGGCGGCGACCCCGTCATGTACCAGCACATCTTTTGGTTCTTCGGCCACCCCGAGGTCTACATCATGATCTTGCCGGCCTTCGGCATCGTCTCGCAGATCCTGCCCGCATTTGCCCGCAAGCCACTGTTCGGCTACGCTTCGATGGTGTACGCCACTGCCTCGATCGCCATCCTGTCCTTCATCGTCTGGGCGCACCACATGTTTACCACCGGCATGCCGGTGACGAGCCAGCTGTTCTTCATGTACGCGACCATGCTGATTGCCGTACCGACGGGCGTGAAAGTGTTCAACTGGATCGCCACCATGTGGAAGGGTTCCATGACGTTCGAGACGCCGATGCTGTTCTCGGTGGGCTTCATCTTCGTCTTCACCATGGGCGGCTTCACGGGCTTGATCCTGGCGGTGACGCCGATCGATATCCAGCTGCAGGATACCTATTATGTGGTGGCGCATTTCCACTACGTGCTGGTGGCCGGTTCGCTGTTTGCCCTGTTCGCCGGCTTCTACTACTGGTCGCCGAAATGGACGGGCCATATGTACAACGAGACGCGCGGCAAGATCCATTTCTGGCTGTCGCTGATCACCTTCAACGTGACCTTTTTCCCGATGCACTTCCTGGGCCTGGCCGGCATGCCGCGCCGCTACGCCGACTATCCGGCGCAGTTCACGGACTTTAATATGATTGCCTCGATCGGCGGCTTCGGTTTTGGCCTGATGCAAGTGTACTTCCTGTTCTTCGTGGTCTTGCCGACCATCCGCGGCGGCAAGGCTGCGCCAGCGAAACCATGGGAAGGCGCGGAAGGCCTGGAATGGACCGTGCCGAGCCCGGCGCCATTCCACACGTTTGAAACGCCGCCAACAGTGAAATGAGGTATCCCGGGCCGGCGTGTTCCGCGGCCCGTCTTGAATAAAGTGCCTGTCATGACCGAACGTAAAAAACCGAACAACCTGCGTACCGGGCTGATACTGGGGGCCCTGGCGGCCTTCTTCTTCCTGTCCGTATTCGTCAAGCGCATGTGGCTCTGACGTGACGACGCCGATCCAACAGGAAACACGCGGCCTGAACCGCAAGATGCTGGGCAAGCTGATCGTCATTGCCATCCTGATGTTTGGCTTTGGCTATGCCCTGATTCCCGTCTACAAGCAGATTTGCGAAGTGATGGGCATCAACGTGCTGACGCAAAAAGATGGCACGGTGGCCTACGATAACAATACGCAGGTCGATACGACGCGCAGCATCACCGTCGAGTTCGACGGCAATGCGCAGGGGCCCTGGCGCTTCCGCCCGACCGTGTCGAGCATGCAAGTGCATCCGGGCGAATTGGTGACCGTCATGTATGAAGTGGTCAACACGCAAAATCGCGTTGTGAACGCGCAAGCCATTCCCAGCTACGCGCCGCAGAGCGCCACGCCGCATTTCAAGAAGGTCGAGTGCTTCTGCTTCAAGCAGCAGACCTTGAAACCCCACGAAGCGCGGCAGATGCCGGTGGTGTTCTTCCTCGATCCGGCCCTGCCGAAAGAGGTGAAGACCATCACCCTGTCGTACACGTTTTTCGAGATTGCCGGTTTGAGCCAGGCTCAGACGCCGGCTGTCCAATAGGAGAGTGGCATGGGCGAATCCAAGCAGCCTGAAAAAGCGTCGTTCCTGTATTCGCTGCGGGCCGTCGTCTGGTCATTCACGGGACTGCGCCGCAAGAGCGATTTCGACACGGATTCGGCCAAGCTCAATCCCGTGCACATCGTCATCGCCGGCTTCCTGGTGGTGGCTTGCCTGATCGGCATCTTGATTTCGATTGTTAAATTCGTCGTTTTATAAATTATAAAAAACCACCCTATAAGTTTTTGAGGAGATGATGATGAGTTCCAACCACGCCGCCGTACCCTATTATTTCGTGCCCGGCCCGTCGCGCTGGCCCATGCTGGGCGGCGCCAGCCTGCTGCTGACCATGATCGGCGCCTCGGCCTGGGTCAACGACGTCTCCTGGGGCCCGTACCTGAATTACCTGGGCCTGGCCGGCATCCTGCTGGTGCTGTATTTCTGGTTCGGCGACGCCATCCGCGAATCGGAGCAGGGCCTGTACAGCGAGCGCATCGACCACTCCTTCCGCTGGAGCATGAGCTGGTTCATCTTTTCGGAAGTCATGTTCTTCGCCGCCTTCTTCGGCGCCCTGTTTTATGCGCGCAGCATTTCCATGCCGTGGCTGGCCGACCTCGACCACAAGGTGATCTGGCCCGATTTCGCCGCCCAGTGGGGTAATACGGGTCCGGCCGGTACGGTGCAGGAATTTACCACCATGACGCCGTTCTGGATTCCGACCATCAATACGGCCTTGCTGCTGCTGTCGGGCGTCACCTTGACCATCTCGCACCACGCGCTGCGCGCCGGCCACCGCGCCATGACGGCCCTGTTCCTGTTCGCCACGATCTTGCTGGGCGCCATCTTCATGGGCTTCCAAGTCTACGAATACATGCACGCCTACAGCGAACTGAACTTGAAATTGACGTCGGGTATCTACGGCGCCACCTTCTTCATGCTGACGGGTTTCCACGGCTTTCACGTGACCCTGGGCGCTATCATGCTGTCCGTCATCCTGTATCGCGTGCTGAAAGGCCACTTCACGCCCGATCACCACTTCGGTTTCGAAGGCGCCGCCTGGTACTGGCACTTTGTCGACGTCGTCTGGCTGGGCCTGTACGTGGTCGTGTATTGGTTATAATGGTGGGACAGGGCACGCGCCGTTGTTAGGCGGGCTGCAGCATGAAAAAAGCCGTACCGGGAGATCCCGGGTACGGCTTTTTTCTTAGTGTGAAGAATTTGCCAATCAGGCAATGTCTGGCGTTAATGAATTCCCGTCGGCTGAATATAGCCGAGCTTGTGCGCCAGCAGGATCAGCAGGAACAGGGTGATCGACAAGCCCACGCGCAGGGCCAGCGCCTGCACGGTGCGGTTGCTCTTGCCCTTGTCGCGCATCAGGAAAAACAGGGCCGAGCCCAGGCTGCCCAGGATTAGGATGAAGGCAATGGCAACGAGGATTTTCATGGATGGTAGCGCCAGGCTTGAGGAGGTTTCATTGTAATGCGTATCCGCTTCCATTTTAGATGGATTCCATTTGTTGTAATGCTGCTACTGGTGGCCCTGGGGATATCGCTGGCGCAATGGCAGCAGCGTCGTGGCGACGAGAAACTCGACCGCGCCGCCCGGCTGGAAGCGGGCAACCTGGCCGCGCCCCAGGCATTGACGGCCGCGCCTCTGCTGCCGGCCGATGCGCAAGCGATCGAATATCGCCGTGTGACCGTCACGGGCCATTTTGTGCCCGCCTGGACGGTGTACCTGGACAACCGCCCCTACAAGGGCCAGGCCGGTTTCCACGTGCTCACGCCATTCCGGATTGACGGTTCCGCCATGCACGTGCTGGTGGCGCAGGGTTGGTTGCCGCGCAACAATGCCGAGCGCACGCGCATCCCCGACTACGCCACGCCCACCGGCACGGTCACGATTGCCGGCATCGCGCGCCTGAACGCGGGTCACGTGATGGAGCTGGGCACGGCGCCGGTCCTGGCGCCGCAGGCCATCGTGCAAAATGCCGATATCGCCCAGCTGGCACGGGCCAGCGGCCTGGCCTTGCAGCCCTTCCTCATCGAACAAACAGCTGATCCAGATAATCCAGATAATCCAGATAATCCGACAGCGACGGCGCCAGCATCTGGCCAGCTTCCCGTGCGCGACTGGCCGGCGCCCGACCTGGGCGGCGACAAGCACCGCGGCTATGCATTCCAGTGGTATGCACTGGCACTGATGGCTTTTTTATTTTTTGTCTTTACAGGATTTCGACGTGCAAACAAACAACCCTGAAGCAACGCAAGACAGCAGCGGCAAGCAGGCACAAAATACGGGACGCTGGAAACTGCTGGCCGTGGTGGCCGTGTGCGCCTTTCCCATCATCGCCTCGTATTTCACGTATTACATCATCAAGCCGACGGGCCGCAACAATTACGGCGCCCTGATCGACCCGCGTTTGTATCCGATACCCGAAGCCCAGCTGCAGGTGACGGAACTCGACGGCAAGGCGGCGCCGCTGGCGCAATTCAAGGGCAAGTGGGTGCTGCTGCAAACGGGGCCGTCCGATTGCCAGGAAGCGTGCAAGAAGCAATTGTTTGACATGCAACAACTGCGTTTGATGCAGGGCAAGGAGCGCGAACGCCTGGAACGGCTCTGGCTGGTGACGGATGCCCAGCCGCTCGACACGCTGGTGATGCGCGAATTCGATGGCACCAGCATGCTGCGCGTGAATGGCGACGCCCTGAAAGCCTGGCTGCCCGTGGAGGCGGGCGGCCAGACCAGCGACCATTTGTATTTGATCGACCCGCTGGGCAATTTGATGATGCGTTTCCCGAAAGACGCAGACCCGAACAAGATCAAAAAAGACATCGCCAAGCTGCTCAAAGCTTCGGCGATCGGTTGAGGAGTCTGCATGCCGACGATGCATCTCTCCGCGCTGGCCCAGCTGGGCTTGACAGGTTTGCTGGTGGCACTGCTGCCCTTGACCATGGTGTGGGTGTCCGCGGACGCCAATAAATACCGCAAGCTGGTGTGGATCGCTGTTTTTTTGACGGTCGACCTGATCATGTTTGGCGGCTTCACGCGCCTGTCCGATTCCGGCCTCGGTTGCCCCGACTGGCCAGGCTGTTATGGTTCGGCCAATCCTTTTCTGGCGCACGAACACATCGTGGCGGCGGAAACCCTGATGCCGACTGGGCCAGTGACGGTGGTGAAAGCGTGGATCGAAATGACGCACCGCTACCTGGCCATGGCCATTGGCGTGCTGATCGTAGCGATGATGGTGCAGGCGTGGCGCCAGTGGAAGAAAAGCAAACGGCAGGAATTCGCCCCGGCACTGCCGACGGCGCTGTTCTTGTTTGTTTGCCTGCAGGGTGCGTTCGGCGCCTGGACGGTGACCTTGAAGCTGCAGCCGGTGATCGTTACCATCCACTTGCTGCTGGGCATGGGCTTGCTGGCCATGCTGACGTGGCTGGGCGGGCGCCAGGATCATGCCGTCAAACCCTTGCTGCGCGCCGACGCGGATGCTGCTGTGCTGCGTCCCGTGCGCGCGCTGGCCGTCATGTCGCTCGTGTTGTTGACTGTGCAGATCGCGCTGGGTGGCTGGGTGAGCACCAACTACGCCACCCTGGCTTGCACGGATTTCCCCCTGTGCGGCGGCAAGGTGATTCCGGAGATGGATTTCGAGCATGGTTTCCATTTGTGGCGCGAGCTGGGCAAGACGGCCGCCGGCCACTATTTGCCGTTTTCCGCGCTGACGGCCATCCACTGGGTGCACCGCAACTTCGCCTTCATCGTGTTGGCCGGCATCGGCTATACGGTGTTGCGCGCGTGGAAACTGCCGTCCTTGCGCGGCACGGCGCGCTGGCTTGCGCTGGTGCTGGCCTTGCAGGCTGCCACGGGCCTGGCGACGATTTACCTGAGCTGGCCATTGTCGATTGCCGTCCTGCATAACGGCGGGGCGGCGCTGCTCGTGTTGTTGCTGACCATGTTAAACTACAAGGCTAAATTCCAACTCGATGTTGCGCGCACTGTTAAGCGCGCTTGCGCCTCCGCGCCAGTGCCCACGGCACCAGCCAGTCCTTCCCGTATCGCATAAATGACTACTCAAACCATCCGCCGTAAACCTACCCCCCGCATCGCCCAGTATTGGGCGCTGACCAAGCCGCGCGTGACGCAACTGGCCGTGTTTTGCGCCGTCATCGGCATGTTCCTGGCCAGCGAGGAGTTGCCTGACTGGCGCGCGGTGGTGTTCGGCACCCTCGGCATCTGGCTGCTGGCCGGCGCCGCGTTTGCCGTCAACTGCCTGGCCGAGCGCGAAATCGATGCGCGCATGGCCCGCACGGCGCGCCGCCCGATGGCCATGGGCGACATCAGCGTCAAGCAGACGGTGGTGTTTGCGCTGGTGATCGGCGGCCTGGGCATGGCGATTTTGTACAACCTGGTCAATCCGCTGACCATGTGGCTGACCTTTGTCACCTTTGTCGGCTATGCCTTGATCTACACCATGGTGCTGAAACCGGCCACGCCGCAAAATATCGTCATCGGCGGCCTGTCCGGCGCCATGCCGCCCGCGCTGGGCTGGGCCGCCGTCGCCAACGACGTGCCGATGCAGGCGTGGTTGCTGGTCTTGATCATCTTTGTCTGGACGCCGCCGCACTTCTGGGCGCTGGCCATGTACCGGCGTGACGATTACGCGCGCTCGGGCTTGCCCATGCTGCCCGTCACGCATGGCTTGAAATTCACGCAATTCCACGTCTGGCTGTACTCGATCGCGCTGGCGGCCACCACCTTGCTGCCATTTGCCGTGCGCATGAGCGGCCTGATCTACCTGGCCTCGGCTGTATTGCTGAATGCCGGTTTCCTGTATTACGCGTGGAAGATGTACCGCCACTACACGGATTTGATCGCGCGCAAAGCTTTTACCTATTCCATCATTTACCTGGCATTGCTGTTCGCGGCCTTGCTGGTCGACCACTACATTCCCCTCGGAACATGAAAAAATACCTGACGCTGTTGTTGGCGACCGCACTGGTCGCCGTCCTCGCCGGCTGCGGCAAGCCGGCCGCACCCAAGCTGGCATTCAAGAATACGGACGTGACGGGCCTGGGCTACGCGCGCGAGTTCGCGCTGACGGACCACACGGGCCACCCGCGCACGCTGGCCGACTACAAGGGCAAGCTGGTGCTGATGTTCTTCGGCTACACGCAATGCCCGGATGTGTGCCCCACGACCATGGCCGACATGGCGCAGGTGATGCAGGAAATGGGTCCGCAGGCGGAGCAGGTGCAAGTGCTGTTCGTCACCGTCGACCCCGAGCGCGACACGCAGCAATTGCTGGCGCAGTACGTACCCGCCTTCGACAAGCGCTTCGTGGGCCTGTATGGCGATGCGGCCGCGACGGCCAAGGTGGCCAAGGAATTCAAGGTGTATTACGCCAAGGTCGAGGGCGAAACGGATAGCAGCTACACGGTCGACCACACGGCCGGCACCTATGTGTTCGACCGCGAAGGAAAGATTCGCCTATTTGTGCGCCATGGCGAAAAACCTGCTGCCATCGCGCACGACCTTAAACTTCTGCTATCCTGACCCGGTCGCGCCACCAGGCGCCATCTTCAGGACATGCAGTACATGGACAAACGTTTCGAGCCGCACGCCCGCCTGGCAGCCATCATCTTCTTGCTGATCGGCTGCTTTTTCGTCTTGCGGCCTTTCCTCGCCGCCATGCTGTTTGCCGCCTGCGTCGGCATTTCCAGCTGGCCCCTGTACCTGCTGCTGCTCGACCGCCTGAAAGGCCGGCGCAACTGGGCTGCCGCCATCATGACCCTGTCCCTGGTGCTGGTCATTGTGTTGCCGCTGGCCCTTGTCACCTACAACCTGGCCGACAATGTCTCGCGCGTCTATGAGCAGTTGCGTACGGCGCTGGAATCGGGCGGCCTGCATCCGCCGGCCTGGCTGGCCAATATTCCCGTGGTGGGCGAAACCATCGCTGGCTACGTGGAGCGCCTGCTCGCTGACCGCGAGGAATTACTGAATTTGGGTAAGACCATGCTGGAGCCGGCGCGCCATTTCCTCGCTTCCGGCGGCATCTTGCTGGGCACGGGCCTGGCGCAGACCAGCCTGGCCGTGTTCGTCAGCTTCTTCCTTTACCGCGACGGCCAACAACTGAGCCGTGCCTTGATGACGGGCGCCGCCCGCATCATCGGCGACAGCGCGCCAGGCGTGGGCCTGACCATCAGCCGCACCGTGCGCGGCGTCATGTACGGCTTGCTGGGCACGGCGCTGGCGCAAGCCCTGGTGGCCGTGGTGGGCTTTCTGATCGCCGGCGTGCCCGCCGTGGCGCTGCTGGGCGTGGCCACTTTCATCTTTTCGCTGATCCCCGTGGGCCCGCCCCTGATCTGGGGCGGCGCCGCTATCTGGCTGTTCAATGACGGCCAGACGGGCTGGGGCATCTTCATGCTGGTGTGGGGCGGATTGCTGATCAGCGGCGTGGACAATGTGGTCAAACCCATGCTGATCAGTCGCGGCAGCAGCTTGCCCTTCCTGCTGGTGTTGTTGGGCGTGCTGGGCGGCGTGCTGGCTTTCGGCTTCGTCGGCATCTTCATCGGGCCGACCCTGCTGGCGGTGCTGTACAGCTTGCTGCAAACGTGGACGGTAGGCGAGACCACCGTGCCGCAGGGCAAAGATACGATTACCTTGAAAAAAGATTAATCGCGTAAATCCGCATCGAGGTCGCGCTCCTGCTTGGGGATCACCTTGATGAGCACGATGCGGGGCCCGTTCATCTTCTTGACGACGATGTCGAAGTCGACAAAGGTGATGCGCTGGCCCTGCTTCGGAATGTCTCCCAGCTTGACCATGATCAAGCCGCCCACCGATTCCACATCATCCAGCCCCAGTTCCTCGTTTTCGATATCGATGCCGAGGATGCGTTCGAGCGAGAAGATGGGCAGGCTGGCCTTGCCGATCAGGGTGCCGTCGCTTTGCTTGAGCCAGTCGTTTTCATTGCGGCGAAATTCGTCGCGGATTTCGCCGACCATGGCGCCCAGCAAATTATCCAGCGTGATGAAACCCAGCGGGCGTTTGCCCTTTTCGCCGATCAGGGCGAAGTGGGGCGCGCCATCGCGGAAACGGCGGAATAGTTCCAGCGCCGGCGTGCGCGCGGAAATGATGTCCACGGGACGCAAAAAGGGCGTGAGCGAGGTGATCGGTTTGCCCGCCTGCTGGGCAAAGAACAAGTCTTTCAAGTGCACCACGCCCAGCACATCGTCTTCATTCATGTCGAAATACGGATAGCGGCTGAAGCGGTTGCGCAGCACCGTGTCGAGGTTTTCTTCCAGCGTGCTCGAGGCGTGCAGGGCGATCACTTCATTGATCGGGCGCATCAAGTCCGACACCGTCATCTGTTCAAAATCAAGCGACTGCGCCAGGATGTTGCGCTCGTCGCGTGTAAACTTCTCGCCGGGCTGGCTGGTGCGCAGGATTAGCTTGAGTTCTTCGGATGAGTAATGGGCATCGTGGCCGCCCTTGCCGGACAGGCCCGCCATGCGCAGCACCCAGTTGGCGCTGGCGTTGAGCAGGTAAATGGCTGGATACATGGCCCAATAGAAACCATACAGGGGAATCGCGCTCCACAGGCCGACGGCTTCCGGGTTGCGGATGGCCATCGATTTGGGCGCCAGTTCGCCCACGACGATGTGCAGGAAGGAAATCACGCTGAAGGCGACGACGAACGAGACGCCGTGGATCAGTTCTTGCGAGGTGACGCCGATGGCGCCGAACAGCGGTTCCAGCAAGCCGGCAAACGCCGGTTCGCCGACCCAGCCCAGGCCCAGCGACGCCAGGGTAATGCCCAGCTGGCAGGCGGACAGGTAGGCGTCCAGCTGGCCATGTACCTTGGCCAGGATGCGGCCCCGTAGTCCCTGTGTCCTGGCGATGGCGCGGATGCGCGTGCGCCGCAAGGTGACGATGCCAAACTCGGCGGCAACAAAAAAACCGTTCAGCGCGACCAGGAAGAGGGCGAGCAGGACTAGCAAGACATTGTGCATGGGGGCGCAAAAGATGGGCTGTAAAAACGTCATCTTAAACGACGAAGGGCGGCATAGCCTAATTTAGCCGCGCGCCCCGCCCGTGCAGGCGGGCGCGCGTGGCCGGTCTTTCACGCTTTTTCAGCCTTTGAGCGCCGTTTGCGGTCCGCCGCGCATGGCAAAGACCATGACGGCCGAGACGATGGCGGGGATGGCGACGACGAGGAAAATCGTGCTGTTGGGCCAGTTTAGGCGGATCAGCTCGCCACCGAGCACGGGGCCGATGATGGAGCCGATGCGCCCGATGCCCAGGCTCCAGCCGATGCCCGTCGAGCGCAAGGTGGTCGGGTAGTAGCTGGCCGCCAGAGCATTCACGGCAGGCTGGCCGCCCACCACGCAAAAACCGGCGATGAAAATGGTAATGAACAAAAAGGCCAGCGACACGTCGGGACGGCCGATCAGGGCGATGGCGACCGCCGCGACGAGGAAGCATGGCAGCAGGATGCGTCGGAAGCTGGAGCGGTCGATCAGCTGGCCCATGACGAGGGTGCCGATGGTGCCGCCCACTTGCAGGGCCGTGCCGGCCAACACGGCGTTGGCTGTGGACAGGCCGGCTTCCTTGGCGATGGTCGGCAGCCAGTTCGACAGGAAATACAAGTTCAGCAAGTTCATGAAGTTGATGACCCACAACAAAATCGTCATCTTCGCGCGGCCGCCCGTAAACAATTGCAGCACGGGCGCGCCCTTATGTTCCTTTTCATGCACGACGTATTGCGTGTCGGCCGTGATGCTCACGGTCGGGTCGATGCGTTTGAGCCATTGGGCGACCTTGTCCAGTTTGCGTTGCTTGAGCACCAGGAATTGCATCGATTCCGGCAGCAGGAAGAACATCAGCACGCCAATCACCAGCGGCACCACGCCGCCCACGTAAAACACGGATTGCCAGCCGAATGCGGGGATCAGCGCGGCCGACAGCAAGCCACCGAGCACGGCGCCCAAAGTAAAACCGCAGGAGACCAGCATCATCAGCGTGACTTTCTTGCGCAGGGGGCTGTATTCACCGGCCAGCGCCATGGCGTTCGGCATCACGGCGCCCAGGCCCAGTCCCGTGATAAAACGGATCAGCTGTAATTGCTCGATGGTGGTGGCCAGCGGCGTGACCAGCATGCACAGCGAAAAGAAGATGGTCGAGCCGATCAGCACGGGACGGCGGCCGAATTTATCGGCCGTGATGCTGAAGACGAGTGAGCCGACCAGCATGCCCAGCAGGCCAGCGCCAAACACGGGCCCCAGGTTGGCCTTGCTGACGTGCCAGTCGGCGATGATGGCGGGCGCCACATAACCCATGGCTTGCACGTCGAAGCCATCCATGATGACGCACAGCCCGCACAGCATCAGCATGCCGATCTGGAAAGAGCCGATCTTGTTGTTATTGATAAGATCGGGAATATCGATCGTCTTGCCTGCCGTGGACATGGTGCCGCTCCTGTTTTTTTATGGTGGTCGCGCCCTTCCGGCGAGGGACAGGCGCGTGTTTGTCTCAGGCTTCATTACAATCGCTTTTGATTGATTATTCAAACGTTATTTTCGAATGGATTTATCAGGTTTCCTTGTGAATCTTCGGCGAGCGCTGGATGGCGGCCAGGATCACGTCCAGCGCCGGGTGCATGATCTTGCGTTCATTCGAGATGACGTAAAACTGCTCGCGCAGGGACGAGGCGTCGCCCACCAGCACGGCGCCGAATTGCTCTTCGATCTCGCCGGCCAGGCTGGCCGAGGCGAAGAACAGGCCCAGGCCCTTGCGGCCAAACGCGTTGAGCATGGCGTTGTCTTCGAATTCGCCGACCACGTCGGGGCGCACGCCTTGCTGCACCATCCATTCGTCGATGCGCCCGCGCAGGGCGTTGTTGCGCGCGGGCAGTAAAAATGGCGCGCCGTGCAGGCTGTGCGGGAAATTGTCTCGGTATTGTCCGGCCAGCGCGGGGATGGCGAACAGTTTCATGGCGCTTTCGCCCCACAGGTGGCTGGACACGCGCAGGCTGGCGCCAGCCGGCACGGCGCGGTCCGTCAACACCAGGTCCAGCTTGTGCAGGGCCAGGTCGGCCAGCAGGGACTCGAATTCATCTTCCAGGCACACCAGTTTGACGGGCTTGTCCAGGCTGCGCGTGGCGTCGAGCATGCGGTAGGCCATCAGTTTCGGCAGCGAGTCGGAAATGCCCACCGTCAGGCGCATCTTTTCCGCGTCGGTGTCGGCCAGCGCTTCCTGCATCTGTTCACCGAGCAAAAAAATCTGGTCCGCATAGCCGAGCGCCAGCCGGCCCGCTTCCGTCGGCACCAAACGCCGTCCCTGCGGCTGCAGCAGGGACTTGCCCAGTTCTTTTTCCAGCAGGGCCAGCTGGGTGCTGATGGTTTGCACGGCCAGGCCCAGGCGTTCGGCCGCACGCGTCACGCCGCCTTCCTTGGCGACCACCCAAAAGAAGTACAAATGGCGGTAATTGAAACCAGTCGTTTTCATCGTGTTCGCCTATCTTCTGTTTTTACGAAGTAATACTTCCATTATCTTCTATTTTTAAATGTGTCACACGTCCCTATACTACGTTCCATTGAATTTGCATAAAAGGGAACTATCGATGAAACATTTCAGAGTGTCATTTTTAGTGACATTTATCTGCCTGGGCATTTCTGCCTGGTGGGGTTACACGCACGGTGGCGTGCAGACGATGCTGGCAGCGCTCGGTATCGCGGTCATCCTGGGCGTGATGGAAGTGTCGCTGTCGTTTGACAACGCGGTGGTCAACGCCTCCGTACTGAAGAACTGGGACAAGTTCTGGCAGGGCTTGTTCCTGGGCGTGGGTATCATCATTGCCGTCTTCGGCATGCGCTTGCTGTTCCCGCTGGTCATCGTGGCGCAAGCGGCCGACCTGGGCATGTTGGAAGTATGGAATCTGGCGCTGAGCGATCCTGAGCAGTACTCGATGCACCTGACCAACCACCATGCGGAAGTGGCGGCCTTCGGCGGCATCTTCCTGCTGCTGGTGTTCCTGAACTTCTTGCTGGACTCGGAAAAAGAAACGCACTGGCTGGGGCGTATTGAAGAAAAACTGGGCGCGCTGGGCAAGATCTCCTCGATTTCCGTGATGATCGCCCTGGGCACCCTGATGGCCAGCCTGTCGATGATCGAAGAAGGTCAGAAACTGGTAGTCTTGACGGCCGGCCTGTGGGGTATTTTGACCTACGTGGGCGTCGATGTGGTCAGCGGCTTGCTGGAAGGCGATAACGGCAACGGCAACGTGGGCGACATCGTCAAGCGCGGCGGTATTGGCGGCTTCCTGTACCTGGAAGTGCTCGATGCCTCGTTCAGCTTTGACGGCGTGATCGGCGCGTTTGCCATCACCAAGGATGTCGTGATCATCATGCTGGGCTTGGCTATCGGCGCGATGTTCGTGCGCTCGATGACGGTGTTCCTGGTGCGCAAGGGCACGCTGGATGAGTTCGTTTATCTGGAGCACGGCGCGCACTATGCGATCGGTATCCTGGCCGTGATCATGTTGGTCAGCATGAAGTTCCACATTCCCGAGCTCTTCACGGGGCTGATTGGAGTAGCATTCATTCTTGCCTCGCTGTGGTCGTCGATCCGCTACAAGCGCAAGATGGCCCTCGAAGAAGACAAGATGGAAGCGCTGGAACCAGGCAAGGCAACAGCAGTGTAAAGAATGCGCGACAAACGACTACACCGGTTTGTCGGCAAGTTGTAGCAAGCGTCGCCGCCGGCCTGGGGAGTCAGGCCGGTGGAGGACGCCAGGTGTTTGGTCATACACACTCACATAGGAGAAATACATCATGGCAATCAGTCTGCAAAAAGGCGGCAACGTCAACCTGAGCAAGGAAGCCCCTGGCATTTCGAAAATGATCATCGGCCTGGGCTGGGATGCCCGCGCCACCGATGGCGCCGCGTTCGACATTGACGGCTCCATCTTCCTGCTGAAGGCCGACGGCAAGGTACGCGCCGACGTCGACATGATTTTTTACAACAATCTGAAATCGAGCGACGGTTCCGTTACCCACTCGGGCGACAACACTACCGGCGCCGGCGATGGCGATGATGAAACCGTCATCGTCGACCTGGCCACGGTGCCAGCCGAGATTGACAAGATCGCCGTCTGCGTGACGATACACGATGCCGAAGCGCGCAAGCAAAACTTTGGTATGGTGTCGAAGGCGTACGTGCGTTGCGTCAACGCCAATGGCAACACGGAAATCGCCCGCTTCGACCTGTCGGAAGACGGTTCGGCGGAAACGGCCATGGTCTTCGGCGAAATCTACCGCAATGGCGCCGATTGGAAATTCAAGGCCATCGGCCAGGGATATAAAGGCGGCCTGGGCCCACTCGCCGCTTCTTTCGGCGTCGGCGTATAAGTCGTCAATAGTAAAAGCGGTCCGCGGTGCGGGCCGCCACCATCACCATCATCGTCTAGGAAGGAACAGTTAGATGCCAGTTTTCAATATCACCGGGGACGTCGACCCGTTCCTGCATGTGTCGCTTGCCAAGGGCGAGAAGATTTATTGCGAATCCAACGCGATGGTGATGATGGAAACCAATCTTGAACTGAAAGGCAAGATGACTGGCGGCATAGGCGCCGCGCTGATGCGCACCTTTGCCAACGGGGAATCGTTCTTTCAGCAGCATATCGAGGCGATGCGCGGCGACGGCGACTGTCTGCTGTCGCCCACCTTGCCTGGCGCGATGCGGGTTCTCGAGGTGGGCGCCCAGCAATACATGATCAGCGACGGCGCCTTCGTGGCTGCCAGTGCTGGCGTGGAATTGAAGGTGCGCACGCAGAGCCTTGGCAACGCGCTGTTTGCCCAGAGCGGTGGTTTTTTCATTACCGAGACGGCAGGCAGCGGCCAGTTGGCGGTGTCCGGTTTTGGCGCGATGTCGATACTGGAAGTGACGCCTGGCAAGGACGTGGTGATCGATAACTCGCACGTCGTGTGCTGGGATAACCGCCTGCAATACGAGATTTCCATGACGACCGGCAGCAGCGGCGGTTTTCTGGGTAACCTGATCAATAGCCAGACTAGTGGCGAGGGCATGGTACTGAAGTTTTCAGGCACGGGAAAAATCCTCGTGTGCTCGCGCAACCGCGCGGCCTTCCTCGCCTGGACCCAAAGCAAGCCGGCGTAATCAAGCAGTAACCAACCAAACAGGAGCAATGCGTATGTCTGTCAATTTGAGCAAAGGCCAGAAGATTTCTCTGGACAAAGAAGCTGGTACCACCCTGACCCGTATCACCATGGGCCTGGGCTGGGATGCCGTCAAGACCAAGGGTTTCCTCGGTTTTGGTTCGAAGACGGAAGCCGTCGACCTGGACGCTTCGTGCGTCATGTTCGATGAGAACAAGAGCACGTCCGACATTGTCTGGTTCCGCCAGCTGAAAAGCAAGGATGGCAGTGTCGTTCACACGGGCGACAACCGCACGGGCGCGGGCGATGGTGACGACGAACAGATCAATGTCGATCTGTCGACAGTGCCGGCGCACGTGAAAAGCCTGGTCTTCACCGTCAACAGCTTTACGGGCCAGAACTTCTCGCAGGTGGAAAACGCCTATTGCCGCATCTTGAATGCCAGCAATAACCAAGAAGTCGCGCGTTTCAACCTGTCTGTGCAAGGTTCCCACACGGCACAGATCATGGCCAAGCTGTACCGCCATAACGGTGAATGGAAGATGCACGCCATCGGCGAAAACGGCAACGGTCGCACTTTTGACGACTTGATGCCGCAGATTTCCGTGCATCTATAAGGAGCAGTACGCAGCGGGCGGGGGACGGACCGGATACCGGCCCTTGTCCGCTGCTCTAATTTGAAGGAGAGTATGTTGTGATGCGATTGCTGATAGCTTTGCTACTTCCGTGTCTCACGTTTTTCATGCTGGGGCGCCCGCTGGCCGGTGCCGCCACCTTGATCTTGCAGTGCACTGTGATCGGCTGGGCGCCGGCGGCCCTGTGGGCCCTGTACACGGTGAACCAGCATAAAACGGAGCGGGAACTGGAAGGTGCGTTAAGCCGCAGCTACATGCGCAGGCGTAGTCGGTTGATCTAAATTAACCGGGCGCCAGGAATCCTTGCGCTAAAGCCCGCACGAGCGATCGTTGCGGGCTTTTTTGTGCGTGTGCGTGTGCGCGGCGCTACTCGTCGCTCTCGGCGGAGCACATATCTGCTGGTTCTGCCGCTGGCGACTGTATTTCCGCGGCCGCCAGCTGGGTGTCGGCAGTGCGGGCGTCAACGCGCTTCATGTCTTTCGACCACGACACCAGCAAGGCGATAGCCAGCAGCATGCTGGTCACGCCGACGACAAGCGAAATGCCGATGGCCCATTGCGACCATCTTCTTTGTACCAGCTTGAAATGCTCGACGCTCTGCCATTTTCCATTTTTCCAAGCCATCTCGCGGCCCTTGAGGCCCAGCCAGATGGCAACGCCGATGCCGACGTAAGGGATCAGGGAGAGCAAGCCTATCCATGTGCGGTTGCCTATTGCCCATATCCAGTTCAGCAAAAAGGCACCCCAGCTCCAGCCCGCTACACCCGCAGGCATTGCTTCGGCGGCGTCGCTGCGTGCGCCACAGTGTGCGCAAAAGTACGCCTTGCCTTCCGCTTGTTGCGTCCCGCATGCCGTGCAAAACATGGGCTATCCTTCACGATGAATGGTGGCCAGGCAACTGCGGTTCGTGCGTTTATTTACCGCAGCAGCTGGACAGTGCATTCTTCTTCACTGGCGTGTTGGCTGTCTTGATTGCAATCAAGATTTAGTCTTATCGTGACCTGCCGCTCACTTCTTGCAGCGTATCGGCACATTCACCGAATTGCCATCCGAACTCAAGTTGCGGTACTGCAAATCTTCGCTTTCGATGGCAAAGCGGGGCACGGCATGCACATAGCGTTGCTTGCAGACGGTATCGTCATTGATCAGCTGGCTCGCCAGCATGTAGTCGCACAGGGCGAAGCGCGATTCTTCGTCGTCGAGGATCAGCACGCGTGCGGCGCTGTACAGGGCCGCTTGCAAGACCTCCGGGCTGCAATTTTCCGGCCCCGTCAGCTTCAAATGGGTTTTTGTCTGCGTGGCCAGGCGTTGCAGCTTGACCAGGGCGGCGCGCTCTTCCTTGCGCGCACCGTCGATGTGCACGTCCTCGCTGGCCAGGCGCAGCGCCAGCGAGGCGATTTGGTCGATGGAAATATGCCAGGCAAAGCCTTCCAGCCGCGTGCGGATCTGGCCCGGCAAGGGATCGGCCGCATCGACTTCGCAGCGGTACTGGCCCAGGTGGGGCCGGCACAGCACGGGAATGGCAAAGGCCGAAGTGCGCTTGCCCTTGACGAATTTCTGGCTCAGGTCGCCAAAGTTTTCATGCGTGATGGTATCGAAGCGGGCTTGCCCGAAGCCCATTTTGACGAGGTTTTCCTTGCGCTGGCGCGAAAACAGGGCGTCGACGGCATCGTAGATATTCTTGTTGAAGATGCGATCCAGCGGCTGGCGCTCGTCCGACATCTTTTCGAATACGGCGCTGGAATTGGGCGCGTTGGCATCGATGGAAATAAGGATGAAGGGTTTGCTGTTCAGGCGCGGCGGCACGACGGCCATGTCGTTGCCATACATTTGCGTCAGGGCCACGTCCCACAGCGTTTCCACGCCCAGGTTGTCGGCTGCGCCGCCATCGAACAGGTGCACATAGGACGGTGATTCGCGCGATTCGGAACCGAGTTCCGGCACGAAACTGTTTTTCGGCCGAAAACGCTCGAAGGTGACGGAATCGAACACGCCGGGAAAGGCGGCCGAGGTGGCCACGGCCGTGGCCAGGCGGATATCCTGGATCGGCGAATGCAGGGTGCCGTAAAAATACTCATACGAAAACACCACGCGCTTGCCGCCATCGGTGGCGTCCGTCGCGTTGGCCAGGAAGATGGGGCCGTCGTGCGGCAAGTCCTGGTAGGTTTTCTTGTCGTACAGCACATCGTCAAACACGTCGGACAGGAACGAGGTGCGCGTCTTGTTCGTCAACAACATCGTTGTCAGGTTGGCGGGTTTCAAAATGGTCTGGCCGAAGAAATCCGTTTTTAGTTTGCTGCGCAGCAAGGGCCAATCCGTTTGCTTGCCATGCAGCGCATAGTAGCCGCCCGCGATGGCGCCGCCCGAGACGCCGGAGATGGCCGAGGCGCCGCTGACGAGGCCGAACTGCTCCAGCTGCTCCAGCGAGGCGGCCGAGAAATTGGCCGCGCGGCTGCCGCCGCCGGACAGGGCGATGCCGATGAAATGGTCGCTGGGCATGGGATTCTGGATGCGCGCCTTGGGCGCATCGATGCGCAGGCGCGGTGTTTCCTGCACGGTAAACGTGCGGTTTTCGACGCCGCTGTTGGGGCGCAGGGCGAGTACCGTGCAGCCGCTCAGCAGTGCAACGAGGACAAAGGGTAGGAACAAGCGTGGATGCATGCGTGATCTGTGCGTAGTCATGGGTTGGGATACGGACGGAAACGTGTGCGATTCTAGCAAACCCGGCAACAATCACCTATTCATCTGATAGCCGAGCATGGCGGCATTGTAGAGCGCGTGCGTGAGCATGGGCGCCAGCAGCGATCCGCTGCGCTCGTACGCGATGCCCGTGCACAAGCCCAGCACGAAGACGGGCAGCATGGCGGCGGGCGGTTGCACGATGGCAAACAGCGCGGCGGCGATGCCGATCGCTTGCCAGGCGGGCAGAGAACGGCGCAAGCCGCCCTGCAGCAAGCCGCGGAAGAGGAATTCCTCGCACAGGGGTGCGGCCAGCATGCCCACGGCCAGCAGCCACAGCCCGTTCCAGGACAGAACATCCTGCAGGGGCTCGGCAGGCGGCGGCAACAGGGTCGCATAGCCGATGCCGAACAGGACCGCGACACAGGCGCCCGCGCTTCCCCGACGCCACGGTTGGCGCCCCTGTCCGATGCGTGGCACGCCGGCCGTCCTGGCGCGCCAATAGACCAGGAGCAGCAGCGCATACGTGAGCGCGCCGGCCGCGCCGAAGGCGATGGCGACCTGTGCCAGCGGCGTCGCACTGGTACCTTTGAGCAGGATCAAGGCCAGTGTTTGCAGAGTAAAAAACAGCATGGCGGCGATCAGACCGTCGGCCGCCGCTACCGTGGCAGGCGGCGAGGCGGCGGGATCGAGCAGGTAGGGCAGAGCTTCGCGTGCCTTTTGCCACAGGGCCACGGCCAGCGCACCCGTGAGCACGACAAACACCAGTTGCTGCACCAGGCTGCCGGCGGCCAGCGCGACGAGGTACAGGCCGCTGAGCAGTAAATACAGGTACATATACGTGGGGCGCACCTTTGCCGTTGCCTCGGTGGCCAGCGGGTCGCTGGCAAACACGCCTAGCGCCACGGCGATTGCCGCATATAGGGGAATGCCGGCCAGGGCCAGCAGCATCAGGCCCGCCGTTTGCCACGACCAGGCGGGTAGCCAGGCCAGCGCCACGCCGAACAGGATGCATGGATACAGCAGGGCCAGCACGGCCCACAGCTGCGCCTTTTGCCGCAGCGCCTGCTCGACGGAGACGGGAAAGGTGTACAGCAGCCACAGCGCGCCGCCTTCCTTGTTCAGGGTCTGGAAGGCCGACATCATGAGGACATAGGTGCCGAGGAAAAAGCCGGTGGAGGCCAGCAGGACGGGATGCTCCAGCAGCGCGTGCACGTCGCGCGCCTGGCCCGTAAACAGGGCTTGGCCACCGAGGATCAGCAAGGGCATCAGCAGGGTCTGTACGAGAAAATTACGGTCGCGCAAGAGTAACGTCAGCTCGCGTCGTTGAATGACCGTGCCGATGCGCGGGCGCCACCGGCGTGATGGCGGCAGCGTCGGCGCCGGCTTGCGCACGCCTTCGCGCTGGCCCGCGCCCACTACGCCATGGCGCAACTGGCGGCGCAGGATGGCCATGCCCAGCCACATCAGCAGCAGCACTTGCGCCAGCAGCAGGACGGCTGGCAGCAGCAGGGCCGCCACGTCAGATGCATTGAGCAGGCGCAGCAGCAGGCCCGGCGGCGTCCAGCCGGTCCAGGCGGGCATGGCCGCCGCCCACGCATACGCGAAGCCGCCCGTGCCCATGCCAAACGACATGCCCATATACATGGGCAACAGGCCCGCCAGTGAGATCACTGCCTGCAGGTTGCCCAGCTGGGACGGATTGAGCGACAGGCGCAAACCCGTGTCGACCAGGGTGCGCAGCATGGCAGCCAGGGCCAGCAGGACCAGGCTGGCGAGCAGGCCGGACAAAGGAGACATCCAGCCCTGGCCCGCATACCAGGCGATGACGGTCATGCTGGGCCACAGGGCCAGCAAGCCGGCCGGATTGACGAGCGTGCGTTCGAGCACGCGCGCCCACAGCAAGGTGCTTTTCTCTGCGGGCAGGGTGACCAGCCATTCCAGGTCCCAGTCCGGCTTGGCCAGTTCGCCCATGCCCAGCGGCAGCAAGACGCTGACCAGCCACAGTAGCGCCAGCTGCAGGGTCAGGCCGCCCACCAGCGCCGCGCTGAAGGGCGTGGCCATGAATTGCGCGATGACGGGGTCGAGCAGGTGGCTGCCCGTGTACAGGCTGCCGCGCGCCTGGCAGGCGGCGACCTGGTCCAGCAAACAATGCATGTTCAGTACGCTATGGCGGGCAATGCTGCCGAAGGAAAACAGCATGGGCAGCAACAGCAACGCGCCCAGCAGCCAGCGCCCGCTACGCTTGCCCGACGTGGCGGGGCGGCTTTTATTGTTTTTCTTGAATGAAAAGCCACGGCCGCTGACGTTGAGCAGGCGCTGCAAGCGCAAGCGGGTCAGCAGCCAGACGGCGCGCCAGGCGGTGGGCGGCGCCGGTGTCATGCCGTGGACGTTTCATCGGTGAGTTGCAAGAAGAGGTCTTCCAGGCTGCCATCGCTGGACAGTTGCTGGCGGATATCGTCCAGGCTGCCCGTGGCGACCAGGGCGCCACGGTGAATGATGGCGACCCGGCTGCACAGCTTTTGCGCCATATCCAATAGATGTGTGGAAACGAAGATGGTGGTGCCGGCGGCGGCGCGGCGCAGCAAGCGTTCTTGCACGTCGCGCGAGGCACGCGGGTCGAGGCCGTTGATCGGTTCATCGAGGATCAGCACGGCCGGATCGTGGATCAGCGCGCAAGCCAGGCCCAGTTTTTTCTTCATGCCCAGCGAGTAATTGACGGCAAAATCCTCGCTCGCTTCGTCGAGGCCAAATTCCCTCAGCAGGCGCGCGGCGCGGGCGGCCGCTTCTGCGCGCGGAAAACCATGCATTTCGGCCACGAATTGCAGGATTTCACGGCCGCGCAAATAATCGTAAAAAATCGGATTGTCGGGCAGGTAGCCCACCTTGCGCTTGACGGCGGCGCCATCGCGGTGGCAATCGAGGTCATCGACCAGTACGCGGCCGGCGCTGGGTACGAGGATGCCCATCAGCATGCGGATGGTGGTGGTCTTGCCGGCCCCATTCGGCCCCAGGAAGCCGAAGACCTCTCCTTTGCCCACCTGCAAGGTCAGCGGCTTGACGGCCTCGAACGTGCCGTACTGTTTGGCTAGGCCCTGGAATATGATCATCGTGCGCCCTTCAGCGGCCAGCGAAGGCGGCCAGCAGACGCCGTTCGCCGGCGGGCGTCAGGCGCAGGGCGCGGCTGTCGAGTTCGCGCTCGGCCCAGCGCTGGCGCAGGGCCAGCTGCAGGATGGCGGCCCCCAGCGCGCCGCCCAGGTGGGCGCGCCGTTCGCTCCAGTCCAGGCAGGCACAGGCGAAGCGGCGACGCTGCTGCTGCAGTTGCGGCACGTCAATGCCCAGGGCCGCCATGCCGACCGTACCCGCTGCCGACAGGCGATATTCTCCGCCATCGTCCAGCAGCCAGCCTTGCGCGTGCAACTGGTCGTGCACGGTGACGGCGACGGTGCCGGCCATGTGGTCGTAGCAGGTGCGCGCATGGCGCAAGCGGTCCGGCGTGGTGGGGGTAAACGGCGTTGCCGGCACGCCGGCCACCACCAGCAGCGCTTCCAGCGCCCGTGCCACCTCTGCATTGGCCAGGCGGTAATAGCGGTGCTTACCCTGTGCCACCATCGACAGCAAGCCATCGTCGCGCAGGCGCGCCAGATGGGCGCTGGCCGTCGAGGCGCCTGCCTCGGCCAGCGCTGCCAATTCCGTGGCCGTGCGCGCATGGCCATCGAGCAGGCTACACAGCATGCGCGCGCGCGCCGGTTCGGCGATGGCGCCGGCCAGTTGCGCCAGGCGCACATCGGCCGTGTGGGGAAGGGGGCTGTCATCCATGATTCGTTCGCGGGCGAAGTGTTGTAGTGGAAGGGGCAGCATACTCGTGTCCCCACCTCACTGCAATGGAATGCGCATGCCGCTCGACTATCCCACCGACCCTGTTCACCCGCTCGCTGCCGTCACTCACGCGGCGCCGTATGACTACTATCGCCGCCTGGCAGAAGGCCCATCCTGGCGTTTCGATGCGTCACTCGACTGCTGGCTGGCGACGGGCAGGGCCGGCGTGGAGGCCGTGCTGGACCATCCCGCTTGCCGCGTGCGCCCACTGGGACTGGCCGTGCCGCACAACTTGGCGGGCACGCCATGCGGCGCGATCTTTGCCGAACTGGTACGCATGAATGAGGGCGAACGCCATGCCGTGGCGAAACAGGTGCTGGCGCACGTGCTGGGCCAGGTGGATCTGGCGCGCCTGCATGCGCGCACCCTGCATCTGGCGCAAGCACAGCTGCCCGGCAGCGCCGCCCGGCTGAACGGTGCGATTTTCGAACTTCCCCTGTTTGCCGTGGCGGACTTGCTGGGTTTTGCGCCAGCGCAATGGCCGGCGCTGGCCGCCTGGACGCGCGACTTTATCGCCTGTCTGTCGCCGCTGAGCAATGGAGCGCAACTGGCTGGCGCACAGGTGGCAGCGTATGCCCTGTTGCAAGGTTTTGGTCGCTTGCTGCGCGAGGCGGATGCGTTGCCGGGCAGCTTGGTGGGCAAGATTGTGGTAGAGGCGGATGCCGTGGGCTGGCAGGCCTCGGGCGGCTTGCTGGCCAACCTCGTGGGGCTGCTGTCGCAGACGTGCGACGCGACGGCCGGCTTACTGGGCAATGCCGTCGTGGCCTTGCGTACCCAAGCGGATTTACTGCCGCAACTGCGCGCAACGCCGCCGCTGTGGCCGGCCATGCTGCGCGAAGTCAGCCGGCATGATCCCTCCATCCACAACACGCGCCGCTACACGGCGGAGGACGTGGAGTTCAATGGCGTGCGCGTGCCGGCCGGGCAGATGATCGTCGTGGTGCTGGCCAGCGTCTGCCATGATGCCAGCGGGCAGGTGGCGCCAGGCTTTGGCCATGGTCGCCACGTCTGTCCGGGCCAGTCCATCGCGCACGCCATCGCCACGGCCTGCCTGCAAGCGTGGGCCGATGGGCTGGAAGACATGCCGCTGGCGTGGACTTATCTGCCGTCGCTGAACGCCCGCATCCCTGTCTTTAGCACTGGAGAAATAGCATGATTGCCGTGATTTTCGAGGTCTGGCCGAATGCAGAAGGGCGCCAGCAGTACCTGGACCTGGCCGCCGCGCTGCGGCCCTTGCTTGACGATATCGATGGTTTCATTTCCATCGAGCGCTTCAGCAGCTTGAGCGAGCCGGGTAAATTGCTGTCGCTCTCGTTTTTCCGCGACGAGGCGGCGCTGGCGCAGTGGCGGCAGCTGGAAGTGCACCGCGCGGCGCAATCGGCCGGCCGGCACGGCGTGTTTGACGACTACCGGCTGCGCATCGCCGGCGTGGTGCGCGATTACGGCATGCTTGACCGGCAACAGGCGCCGGCCCACAGCCAGCGGCGCCACCATGTTAGCGGGGTAGTGCGCCCTGCGTGATTTTCACCTTGACCCGGTAGGTGGGCTCTGCTGCATTGAGGGCGGGCGGCGTGGCCGGGTCGACGTCGAGCAGGGTGAACGTCAGGTGGTTGACAGTGACGGAACTGGCGGCACCTGGCATGGAATCGGACAGCACGATATCCGTGGCGCCCGCGCTGTTGCGCAAACTGAAACTGTAGCTGACGTAGCCTTTCCACACGCACACGGCGCCCTTGCGGCAGCGGCTGTCGTTGACACGTTCCAGTTTCAGGGTATCGGTAGCCGTGATGGCGACCTGTTCGCCCGGCGAGAGCACGTGGGTGACGTTGCGCGGCGTGTTTTCCGCGTCGCCGGCGCTGCCGGCCGCGCCGCAGCCAGCCAGCACGGCCAGGCAGGTGATGAATATGGGTAATAGCCAGCGACGATAAGAGTCATGGAGGTAATGCATATTTTTCCTTTCAAGTGGAGCGTTCCCGACGCGGCGTGCGCGCAAGAGATGAAAATGATAATAACAAAATGATATTTTCCCGGCGCACTATTGGCACGCTGCGGATGAATTGATGCGCCGGCCACGCGGCGCGCCGATTACTGCGTAAAATGGCTGTTTTGAAAATCAGGAAACAACCATGAAAAAAACTGCCCTGGCGAAAAGCGATGCCAAGAAACTGATGGGAAAGATGAATGTTCCCGGCGCCGGCGCATTCGGTAAGGAAGCGGTGGTCGTCGACCGCCGCGAGCAGCGCAAGCGCGATCAGGCCCTGGGCCTGGTGCCCTTCGCCGTCAAGCTGAACAGCGATCTGGTCTTGCAATTGCAGACCCTCGCCAAGGAGCGCGACGCGGATCTGAATGAATTGGTCGCCGAAATCCTGGTCAAGGGTTTGGCTGCAGCTTAACGGGCTGCCATGTTTATCTGTTGATAAACATTAAGTAGTAAAACTAAAAGGCGCCTTGCGGCGCCTTTTGCATTGCGGCCTTGCTTGTGCTTACACGTAAGCGGCCAGGGCACCCTTCATTTTTTTCAGCGCCGCTACTTCGATCTGGCGGATGCGCTCGGCCGATACGCCGAACTCTTCTGCCAAAGCGTGCAGGGTGGCGCCGGAACCGTCGTCGTTGGCCAGCCAGCGTGCTTCGATGATGCGGCGCGAACGGGCGTCGAGCTTGCCCAGGGCCGTTTCCAGGCCTTCCGATTGCAGACGCGTGACCTGTTCCGCTTCCAGCACCTTGGTCGGCTCGCTTTGCTCCGACGACAGATAAGCGATCGGCGAAAACTTGTCGTCTTCATCGTCGGTTGGCGACTCCAGCGCGATGTCGCGGCCGCTCAAACGCGTTTCCATCTCGATCACTTCTTCGCGCTTCACGTCGAGGAGCTTGGCCAGCGCATCGATCTGCTTGGGCGTCATCGCGTCCAGGCCCGTCTTGTGGCTGCGCAGGTTGAAGAACAGCTTGCGCTGTGCCTTCGTCGTCGCGACCTTGACCAGGCGCCAGTTTTTCAGGATGTACTCATGCATCTCGGCTTTCACCCAGTGCATGGCGTACGACACCAGGCGCACGCCCTGGTCCGGATCGAAACGTTTTACGGCTTTCATCAAGCCAATATTGCCTTCCTGAATCAGGTCGGCATGCGGCAAGCCATAGCCCAGGTAGCCACGGGCAATCGAGACCACCAGGCGTAGGTGCGACAGCACCAATTCTTGCGCGGCGGCCAGGTCATTTTTTTCACGCAGGCGTGTCGCCAGCGAAATTTCTTCGTCGTGGGTCAACATGGGCAGGCGGTTCACGGCCGAGATGTAGGCGTCGATATTGCCCAGATTGCCAGTGAACCCGAGGCCCAGCGCATTATTTTTGGTCGGAACCAATGCGGACGTTGCGGACATCATAGTCATGTTTTCTCCCTCGTAGTCTTGCTTTGTTCCAGATAGCCATGTCACGCGACGTGGCCTGATTGTCTGTTCGGTTTTGCGTATTCGGTCTTGCACTTGCAGATCGCGGCGCCATCTATATCTGGCACTCATGGCACTCATGGCGGCGCTCATGGCGGTTCTGCTGTTGGTATGTGCCTATATTAGCACTCTCTGCCCGAGAGTGCCAATCAGCACATTTAATCGTCCTGATAGCCTAAATACTATGGCGATTTAGTAGTTGATAATTTATCTAAAACGCGCCGCCAAGGCGCATGGTGACTGCAGTGTGCACCTGTTTGCTCGCGCCGGAAAGGGCCGCACGCCTCTTGACGAACGGACATAGTCTACGGCCGCAAGCTGAAGCGAACCTTAAGAATACTTGCTAGATATCAAGATAACCACAGCATGTGGTGGATATTAAAAAAGCAAGGAGGAGGTGCGGCGCATGGCGGCGCCAGGGGCGCCGCCATGGAAACGATGGTCAGTTCAGGCGCGCCAGGTGGCGCTGTACGCAGAGGAAGGCGCCGATCAAGCCCAGGCCGGCGCTGACGGCCAGCAAACCGGCCATCGGCAGCGGTGCCAGCGGCACCAGCTGGAATTCGGACGCATACAGGCGTGCAAACTCGGCAATCGCGGTATTGAGTGGCTGCAAGGCCAGCGCCACGGCGCCCAGCGCCAGCGCACCGGCGCACAGGCCCAGCAGGGCGCCCGTGTAATAGAAGGGGCGGTGGATGAAGGTGTCGGTGGCGCCGATCAATTTCGAAATGCTGATTTCATCGCGCTGCTGCATCACTTGCAAGCGGATGGTGTTGAAGACCACGGCGATTACGGCCACCCCCAGGGTCATGGCCAGCAGCAACAGCACCAGGCGCAGCACGCCCAGCAGGGCCGCCAGGCGCTTGACCCAGGCCGAATCGACTTGCGCCGATTCCACGCCTGGCAGGTGGCGCAACTGTTCCGCCACGGCATCGACGTCCTGCGCTTCGCTGGCGCTGCTGAACGCATCGAGCTTCAGCACGTAGCTGTCGGGTAGGGGATTGTCGCCCAGGGTGCTGAGCACGTCGGCCAGGCCGTTCTTGTTTTTCAGGGTGTCGAGCGCCTGTTCGCGCGGGATGAAGACGATCTTCGCGTTTTGCGCGCCCACAATCTTGCGCATGGCGCTGGCCAGGGCCACGGCTTGCTCGCGCGGCGTGTCGATCGTCAGGAAAACGCTGATTTCCGGGTCGACCGACATCTGTTCCGACATGGGGCGCACATTGTCGAGCATGGTCAAGCCGGCGAACGGCAGCGACAGGGCGATGGCGACGACGAGCACGTTCAATAAAAAGCCGCCCGGCGACTTGCGCAAATGAATCAGCGCCGAGCCCAGCGCGAAGCGGTGTTGACGGAACCAGCCTCTCATGCCTGTTCTCCCTGCGCGTCGTCCGGGTCGGGGGATGGCGCAAAATCGGGATCGGGTGGCGCGAAGACGGGTGCCTGCGTGGCCTTGTCGATGGCCACCAGCTGGCCGTTTTTCAAGTGGATCACGCGGGCGGCGGCGTCGAGCATCTGTTCGTCATGGCTGGAAATGAGGCAAGTCACGCCCACCGAATGAAACGCTTTCAGGGCGTCGAGCACCTTGTTAGCGCTGGCGCGGTCCAGGTTGGCCGTTGGTTCGTCGGCCAGGATGATCTGCGGCCGGTTGACGATGGCGCGCGCAATCGACACGCGCTGCTGTTCCCCGCCCGACAGCGACAGGGGACGCGCCATGGCGCGGTCCAGCAGCCCCACCTTGTCGAGGGCGGCGCGCGCGCGCTGTTCGGCGGCCGCCTTGTGAGCGCCGACGACGAGCAGCGGCAGCATGACGTTGGCCAGGATGGAGCGGTCGTTCAATAATTTTTGCTGCTGGAAGATCAGGCCCATGTTACGGCGCAAAAACGGCACGCCGGCCGGCTTGATCTTCGCCATGTCCTGGCCATTGACGATCAGCTTGCCCGAGCTGGGGCGCTCCATGGCGGCGATCATTTTCAGCAGGGTGGACTTGCCGGCGCCGGAGGGGCCGGCCAGAAAGACCAGCTCGCCTTTGGCAATGCTCAGCGAAATGTCGCTGAGCGCCACGGCGTCGGCGGAGTATTGCTTGGAGACGTGTTGAAATTCAATCATGTATAGGCTTATCCGAGCAGCGCTTCGACAAATTCGGCAGCCACGAAAGGCTGCAAGTCTTCAATTTTCTCACCGATGCCGATGAAATACACGGGCACGGGGCGCACGCGGGCAATCGCCGCCAGCACGCCGCCCTTGGCGGTACCGTCCAGCTTGGTGATTACCAGGCCGCTCAACTGCAGGGCATCGTCAAACGCCTTGACTTGCGTGAGGGCATTCTGGCCCGTGTTGCCGTCGATGACGAGCAGGGTTTCATGCGGCGCGCCCTCCATGCCTTTGCCGATTACGCGCTTGATTTTCTTCAATTCTTCCATCAGGTGCAATTGCGTCGGCAAGCGGCCTGCCGTGTCGACCATGACCACGTCGATGCCGCGCGCTTTCGCCGATTGCACCGAGTCATAGGCCACGGCAGCCGGGTCGCCCGATTCCTGCGAGATGACGGTGACGTTGTTGCGTTCGCCCCAGACCATCAGCTGCTCGCGCGCGGCGGCGCGGAAGGTGTCGCCCGCAGCCAGCAGCACCGATTGATTGTTCGACTGCATGTGCTTGGCCAGCTTGCCGATGGTGGTGGTCTTGCCGGCGCCATTCACGCCGGAAATCATCATCACCAGCGGCTTGTGGCGGCCCAGCTCGAAACGCTTTTCCAGTGGCGAGAGCAGGTCGATCAGCAGCACTTTCAGCGCGGCCTTGACGGCGGCGGCGTCGAGCAACTTGTCTTCCTTGACCTTTTTCTTCAATTCCGTGAGCAGGAATTCCGTGGCGTCGATGCCGGCGTCGGACATCAGCAAGGCCGCTTCCAGCTCTTCGTACAGGGCGTCGTCGATCTTCGCGCCGACGAACAGCACGGATAAGGTATTCGAGGTTTTCGACAGGCCAGCCTTGAGGCGCGTCATCCACGATTTTTTCTCGGGTTCGGCGGCCACGATCACAGGCACGAGCTCGGCCGGCGCGCCGCTCAGGGGCGCAGCGGAGGGAGCAACTGCTGGCGGGGCTGGCCGCGTGGCGGCGGGAAGGACGAGGGGCTCGGCTGGCGCAGCCTCGGGAGCAATGGGTTTTTTCTTGAAGAAACTAAACATGGATGTGTGGTGGCGGGTGCTGACCTAAGGCCCGGCGGCGCCGGACACTGTTGTTACGGGCTATTCTACCAGAGCGGGCCCGGCCCTTCATGCTTTACTGTTCGATTGGCAACATTGCGCGGCTATCCACGGAGATCACCGCAGTTGTCCGGCTTTCCAGCCGGTTCAGTGGGTTTGCAGGGCGAGCGCCTGATGGCGGCGGCGCCAGTCGGCGATGCTTTCCTCGACTTGCCGCAAGTCCAGCACCAGCAGGAAGGGCGGCGGGTGCTTGTACAGGACGGGACTGCGTCCGCCAGCCCACAATTCCATGTCTGGCGGCAAGCTCGCGTGCAACTGCTGCAGGCTGTCGCGCGTCTGCCGTTGCTTGCTGGCGCTGGAAAACGACAGCGCCACGATATCGGCCCGCTGCGCGCGGGCGGCAGCGACAATGTCGGTCAGCGGCGTTTCTATTCCCAGCGATATGCAATGGGCGCCGGCCGCCGCGCACAGCGCCTCGGCCATCAGCAGGCCCAGGCCATGGCGCTCCTGCGGCAAGGTACTCAGGACGATGCGCGGCGAGCGCGTGGACGGGCTGCTGGCTTGCGGCAGGGAAAAAATCGCGTGGCGCAGTACCGTCTGCAAGGTTTCGCTATATAGATGCTCTTCGTATACGGCCAGTTCGCCGCATGCCCACGCTTCGCCGACCATGCTGGTGAGGGGAGCGATGACGTCGATGGTGAAGGCTTTCAGACCCAGCACGGCCAGCGCGTGGCGCAGGGCGTCGCCCAGTTCCGCTATCTGCTGGCCGCGGCACAGGGCCAGGTAATGCGCCAGTTGCGGTTGTGGCAAGGGCTGCGCTGCGCTGCCGGCGCTGGCCAACTGCTGTAACTGCGCGGTGCTGTGCTGCATGATTTTTCCCGGACGAAATCCGAGGTCCAGCAGGTGCTTGACCATGCGCAATTTTTGTACTTGCTCGGCCGGGTAGCTGCGCTCGCCAAAGGCGTCGCGCTGTGGCTGGGGAAAGGCGTAGCGGCGTTCCCACACACGCAGCGTTTCCTTGGCCAGACCGGTGTCGCGCTCGACATCGCTGATGCTGAAGGTGGGCGGGGGTTGCAGCGGTTGCAGGTCGATATCCATACAGGGGGCTTGCTCGCATGCAAAAAGAACGTGAGATGCATTTTACGCCTTCCGCCGCCCCGGACCAAATAGCTGAATCCGATAGAAAATTGCCTGCGTATAAGTTTCTGAGCGGTTCGCTCGCTCATTGACATAGATCAATATTTACTTGATTATTGGTTTTGTCCTGGACAAACTTGATATGGATACTGTTATGAAGATCGCCGTCGTCGGAGCGGGAATTGCCGGTTTGTCGTGTGCCTATCGCCTGGCGCAGGCGGGTCAGGACGTCACCTTGTATGAGGCGGGCGATTATTTTGGCGGCCACAGCCATACGGTGGATGTCACGCTCGATGGTGTCACGCATGGCGTCGACACGGGTTTTCTCGTGTTCAACCACGCCACCTACCCGAACCTGGTGCAATTGTTTGACGAACTCGGCGTCGAGGCGGCCGACAGCGACATGTCGTTTTCCGTGAAAATGCCCTTGGGCACCACGCCCGATGCCCGCGTGCTGGAATGGGCGGGTGCCAATTTCGATACCGTGTTTACCCAGCGCAGCAATCTGCTGCGCCCCGCCTTCTTGCGCATGCTGCGCGATATCCTGCGCTTCAACCGCCAGGCCAGCGCCCTGGCCGCGGCCAGCGTACCGGCGCCGGCCATGTCGCTGGGCGAGTTTCTCGACCGGCATGCTTACGGCGACGAATTCCGCCACTGGTATCTGCTGCCGATGGCCGCCTGCATCTGGTCGTGCCCTGCGCGCCAGATGCTGGCCTTTCCCTTGGCTACTTTCATCCGTTTTTGCCACAATCATGGCTTGCTGCAAGTCAGTGACCGGCCACAATGGCGCACGGTACGGGGTGGTTCGCGCATGTATGTGGAAAAACTGCTGGCGGGCATTGCGCAGCAGCGCCTGGCGTGTCCCGTGCTGGCCGTGCGCCGCCAGCCGCACGGCGGCGCGCGCATGGTCGAGCTGCATACAGCCGCCGGCGTCGAGCATGTCGACCACGTCGTGCTGGCTTGCCACAGCGACCAGTCGCTGGCTCTGCTGGCGGACATCCGCGACGACGAGCGCAAGGTGCTCGAAGCCGTGCGCTACCAGCCGAACCGGGCTGTGCTGCATACGGATGCGTCTTGCCTGCCGCAGCGCCGCAAGGCTTGGTCGGCATGGAATTACCAGGGCCGGCCGGCGCAAGCGGATGGCGAGGCGCCGCAAGTGTGCGTGCATTATTTGCTAAACCAGTTGCAGCCGCTGCCGTTCAGCACGCCCGTCATCGTCTCGCTCAATCCGCTCGACGAGCCAGATCCGGCCAAGGTGATCGACGCGTTTTCGTATGCCCACCCTGTGTTCGATGGTGCGGCCATTGCTGCCCAGGCGCGCCTGGCCGGCTTCCAAGGCACGCAGAACACGTGGTTTGCGGGTGCCTGGACGGGCTATGGTTTTCATGAAGACGGCTTGAAGTCGGGCCTGGCCGTGGCAGACGCGTTGAACGGCATGGCGTCGGCGGAGCTCGGTCATGCCGCGTGATCCCTCGCCGCTCGTGCCGCCGCAGCCCCAGCTGTGCCTGGGACGGGTGCGCCATGCGCGGCTGCGTCCGCGCGCGCATGCTTTCAGTTACGGCATGTTTTATCTGCGCCTGCCCTTGCGCAGTCTGGGCGTGCAGGATTTTCCCGCCCGTTTGATTTCGCGCAACGGTGCCAACGTGCTGGCCTTCCGCGACAGCGACCATGGCGATGGCACGACACCGCTGCTGGAGTGGATCGATGGCCTGCTGCGCCAGCAAGGCGTGCTGGACGCGGGTGGCGAAATCTGGCTGCAAACCATGCCGCGCATGTTTGGCTATGTCTTTAACCCCATCAGTTTCTGGTTTTGCCACCGCCCGGATGGCGTGCTGCGCGCCGTGCTGTGCGATGTACGCAATACCTTTGGCGAGCGTCATCTGTACTTGCTCGAGCAGGGCGGCGCCATCGCGTATGGCAGTGAGTTGCGTGCCGACAAAATTTTCCATGTATCGCCGTTTTGCAAGGTGGAAGGAAATTATCGTTTCCGTTTCCTGCGCAAGCCCGAGCAGGGCGGCGAGCGCCACCTGGCCCGGGTCGATTACGACGACCTCGACGGTCCGCTGCTGCAAACGAGCTTGTCCGGCACGGCGCAGCCGCTGCGCGATGGCGTCATCGCCTGGGCCTTGCTGCGCTACCCCCTGATGACGTTTGGCGTGATGGCGCGCATCCATTGGCAAGCCTTGCGCCTGTGGCTGCGCCGCGTGCCGTTTTTCAGCAAACCCCTACCCCCACAAGAAAAGGTGTCCCGATGAGCTCTGACTCCCTGCCGACCGCCATGCATGCGCGCAGCAGCCCCACTCCCTTGCCTGGGCATGACCATCTGGATATGCCTGCCACCGGACGCATGATTGTGCGCCTGCTGGAAAAATTGCAACACGGCGCCTTGCGCTTGCGCACGCCTGACGGCAGTATCTTGCTGTACGGCGACGGCAGCCACCCCGTCACCCTGGACTTGCACAACTGGCGCCTGTGCTCGGCCGTCCTGCGTTCGGGCGACATCGGTTTTGCCGAAACGTTTATCGCGGGCGACTGGCGCACCGACAATTTGCCGGGCTTGATCGAGTTGATGATACGCAACCGCGCGCAGATTGAGTCCTTGATCTACGGTAACTGGTGGGGCAATCTGGTCTACAAGGTCAGGCATTTGCTCAACCGCAATTCGCGCGCCGGCAGCAAGAAAAATATCCACGCCCATTACGACATCGGCAACGCCTTTTATCAGCTGTGGCTGGATCCGTCGATGACGTATTCGAGTGCGTTGTTTAGCGAAGGCACCAGCCTGGAGCAGGCGCAGGGCGCGAAATACGCGCGCATTGCCGACCAGTTGCAACTGCAGCCGCAGCTGGGCCAGCGCGTGCTGGAAATCGGCTGCGGCTGGGGCGGCTTTGCGGAAACCGCGGCGCGTGACTACGGCGCCCACGTGACGGGTTTGACCTTATCCACCGAGCAACTCGCCTATGCGCGCCAGCGCCTGCAGGACGCGGGGCTGGCGCAACAGGCCGATTTGCAACTGTGCGACTACCGCGACAGCCATGGCCAGTACGACGCCATCGCTTCGATCGAGATGTTCGAAGCCGTGGGGCAAAGCTACTGGCCCGGCTATTTCGCCTGCGTGGCGCGCAACCTGAAACGGGGCGGGCGCGCCTGCATCCAGACCATCGTCATCGCCGACGCTTTGTTCGAGCGCTACAGCAAGAGCACGGACTTCATCCAGCAATACATTTTCCCGGGCGGCATGCTGCCATCGCCAGCCGAGTTTCGCCGCGCCGCCGAGGCGCACGGCTTGCGCGTGGAAGACGCCTTCAGCTTTGGCCTCGACTATGCGGAAACCCTGCGTCTGTGGCGCGCCAGCTTTCTGGCCCAGCGCGCGGCGCTGGAAAAACAGGGTTTCGACGGCCGTTTCCTGCTGACCTGGGAGTTTTACCTGGCGTATTGCGAGGCGGCCTTCCAGGCGCACAACACGGATGTGATGCAATTTACCCTCGTCAAGGACTGACCATGCGCCGCTTGCTTGCCACTGTTGTGCTGTCGTTGAGCATGTCCGGTGCTGTGGCCGCGCCGCCTGCCTTTATCGCCGCCGACGTGCCCGAAGCGCGGCTGGCGGGGGAAGGCGAATACACCTGGTTCGGCATGCGTATTTATCGCGCGCAACTTTGGGTGGGCGCGCAGGGTTACCAGGGCGCGGCGTCGGCAACGGCGCCTTTTGTGCTGGAATTGCGCTACGCGCGTGCGCTAGATGGCAAGAAGATCGCCGAAGCCAGTTACGAACAGATGCAGAAGATAGGTGCGGGCACCGAGGCGCAGCGCCTGGCGTGGTTGGCCACCATGCAGCGCATCTTTCCCGACGTCAAGGAAGACCAGCGCATCGCGGGCGCCTACCGGGCCGGCATCGCGCCCGGCGTGCGTTTTTATCTCGATGGCAAGGTGCTGGCTGACGTGAGCGATGGCGACTTTGCGCGCGCCTTCTTCGCCATCTGGCTGTCGCCCGATTCGACGGCGCCGAAGCTTCGCGGCGCGCTGTTGCAGCATGCAGCGCCGCTGCCATGAATGCCGGGGCCAGCACTTTGACCTTGCCGGCCTTGTTCTACTATGGCCTGTTCGGCTTGCCGCTGGCCATGCTGGCGCTGCCCATCTATATATATGTGGCGCCGTTTTATGCGCAGCGCAGCAGCCTTGATCTGGCGCAGATCGGCGCCGTGCTGCTGGCGGCCCGCATTGTCGCCGCCTTCATCGACCCGGCCCTGGGGGCCTGGATGGCGCGCGGCGGGCGCAGCTATGCCGTGTATGTCGGCGCTGCGCTACCGTTGTTGCTGCTGGGCTTTGGCGCCCTGTTCCATCCGCCATCCCTGTCGCATGGGGCGGCCCTGGCCTGGTTCCTGGCTGCCTTGCTGCTCGTCTACACGGCCTATGGCCTGGCCGGCATCGCGCACCAGAGCTGGGGCGCGGCGCTGAGCCAGGCGCCCACGCAGCGGGCGCGGGTAGCGGCCGTGCGCGAAGGCTGCGGCTTGGTCGGCGTGATCCTGGCGGCGGCGCTGACTTCCGTGCTCGGCTATGACGGCTTGTCGCTGGCCTTTGCCGTCTGCCTGCTGGCGGCGGGCGCGCTGCTGCTGGCGCGCGCACCGCGCCCTGCCTTGCGCAGTGCCGGGGACGTGGTCGCCGGCAGTGGCTGGAAAGTCCCTTTGCGCCAGCGCGCGTTCCGCTGGCTGTTCGCCGTCTTGCTCGTCAATGGCGTGGCCGCCGCTATCCCCGCCACTCTGTTCCTGTTCTTTGCCGGCGATTATCTGCGCCTGGGGCACTACGCCGGCCCGTTCCTGATTGTGTATTTTTGCGCGGCAGCCGCTTCGATGCCCCTGTGGGTGGCCCTGGCGCGCCGCTTTGGTGAAGCGCGTGCCTGGGGCGGCGCCATGCTGCTGGCCGCTTGCGTATTTGTCTGGGCGTATGGCCTCGACGCAGGCGCCGCCTGGGGCTTTGCCAGCATTTGTCTGCTGTCGGGCCTGGCACTGGGCGCCGACCTGGCCTTGCCGCCGGCCCTGCTGGCAGGGCTGATCGGCGCGGCCGGCCATGCGGGCCGGCACGAAGCGGCGTATTTCGGCTGGTGGAACTGGGGCGTGCAAATGAGCCTGGCGCTGGCGGCCGGCATTGCCTTGCCCCTGCTGGCCTGGCTTGGCTATGTGCCGGGCAGCGGCAAAGGCTTGCCGGCCCTGTCGGCGGCCTACGCCTTGCTGCCCTGCGCCCTGAAGCTGCTGGCGGCGCTGTTGCTGTGGCGCGCGCCTTTACAACATATATATAGTGAACCCAGGGAGAACCGACTATGCACCTCATGAGATCCTGCCAGCGTGGCATGATGGCGGCGGCCTTGCTGCTGGCGCTGGCCGCCTGCTCCACGCCGCCCACGCCGGCCACTTACGCGCAGGAATTGCCCGTGCTGGACCTGCAACAGTATTTCAATGGCACGCTCGATGCGTACGGCATTTTCCAGGACCGCTCGGGCAAGGTGGTCAAGCGCTTCACGGTGGTGATGCGGGCCAGTTGGGTGGGCGAGACGGGTACCCTGGACGAGGATTTCACGTACGCCGATGGCAGCCGGCAAAGGCGCGTATGGACCCTGCGCAAGACGGCGCCTGGGCGCTTCATCGGCACGGCGCCCGACGTGGTCGGCGAAGCCATCGGCGAAGTGGCCGGCAATGCGCTGCGCTGGCAGTACGTGCTGGCGCTGCCCGTCGATGGCACGGTCTACCACGTCGACTTCGAGGACTGGATGTTCCTGATGGATGACAAGGTGATGCTCAACCGCGCCGCCATGAGCAAATTTGGCTTCAACCTGGGCGCCGTCACTTTATCGTTCAGCAAGCGTCCACAGGCGGCCCCATGAATCGCAAGATCACCAACTGGGCTGGCAAGCGCGTGTGGATCATCGGCGCCTCCAGCGGCATCGGCGCCGCGTGCGCCAGCTTGCTGCTGGAGCAGGGCGCGTGCGTGGCCTTGTCGGCCCGTCATCGCGCCAGCCTGGAACTGCTGTGCGAGGGGCAGCCGCTGGCGCAGGCATTGCCGCTCGATATCACCCAGCCCGCGCAGTTGCGTGCCGTCTGCGCGGACTTGCAGCAGCAGTGGCCGCAGATCGACCTGATACTGGTAGTCGCTGGCGGCTATCAGGCCATGCGTGCCGATAGTTTTGACCTGAAAGCGGCGCAGGGCTTGCTGGCCCTGAATGTGGGCGGCGTGTTCAATTGCCTGGAGCAGGCATTGCCGTGGCTGTTGCGCCAAGGCAGCGGCGGCATCGGCATCGTCGCCTCGGTAGCCGGCTATGGCGGCTTGCCGAAGGCGCTCGCGTATGGCGCCAGCAAGGCCGCGCTGATCAACCTGACAGAGTCGCTGTACCTGGATTTGCATGGGCGCGGGATTGATGTGTATCAAATCAATCCCGGTTTTGTCGCCACGCCCCTGACGGCGGACAATGATTTCAAGATGCCGGCCCTGATGACGGCGCATGACGCGGCCGTCGCCATGCTCGATGGCATCGAGCGGGGCCACTTTCACATCCACTTTCCCAAACGCTTCACGAATACCCTGCGCCTGGCGCGGCTGTTGCCGTACCGGGCCTATTTTTGGTTGATCCGCAAGGTGACGGGCCTATGAACGCAAGCATGCAGAATGCGGCGCAGACGGAAGGCGCGCTGGCGCGCCTGGTGGCATTTTACGAGCACTTGAGCATAGAAAGCCTGGCCCAGCTGGGCGCCGTGTACGCGCCGGACGCGCATTTCAAGGACCCGTTCAACGAGGTGGTGGGGCATGCCGCCATCCTGGCCATCTTCGAGCACATGTTCATGCAAGTCGATGCGCCGAGGTTTGTCGTGCTGGAAAGCCTGGGGCAGGGGACGCAAGCCTTTCTGACGTGGGAGTTCCGTTTCCGCATGAAACGCCTGGTATCTGGCGAACAATGTATTCGCGGTGCCACACATGTGCGCTTCGATATGCAGGGGCGGGTGGTCTTGCACCGCGATTATTGGGATGCCGCCGAAGAATTGTATGAAAAACTGCCGCTGCTGGGCGGTTTCATGCGCATGCTCCGGCGCGCAAGCCAGCGCTAAGCTTGTTTCTTGATGCTTTCAAGCAAAAAATGCGAAAAAGAAAAAGTTAATTGTGTGGAATTGGGGCGGCAAAAACTTGATTTTGGTCAATATGTCGTTTTTTTGACACAAATATGTCAAAATATTGAGAAGGCAACATTGTAAGAAATTGTTTCAATTGATGCGCAATTTGCAAGCAAGAGTCGTCCTCATCCGTTGCTGTCGGGTAGCGGGCGCATGCATGGCAAAACATGGAAAACATTTCTATGTGAGCAATTTAAATTACCCGAAAGTCAGTAAATTCATTGTCACTCTGGCTATTTTTTGGATGCGCATACCGACGTACAAATTTGTGCCTACGCCCCTGAATAATGCGGCAACGCACCAAAACAGGGCGCATTATTTCGCGTTTTTGGGCATCCAGCGGCAAACATTGGCGATGCCGTGTATGCTTCATCCCGTTTATCCATTATCACCTGACAAATTGTGCGCTTTGTCGTGTAAGTCTTGAAGGGCAAATGATGGGTAAAGCATGTTGACGTTTTAATCACTCGCCTGATACTGTTGCACTTATACAACGGGTGCCAGCAAGCCATGCGCTATGATGGAATGGTCAATCAGGCCAATGCATTGGTTGGCAAGGGGCACTGGCTCTGTCGCGTAGTACGGTTGGCGATGGTCGGAATGCCTGTAAAAGCACCCGGCCTGGTACCGGAAGTAACATGTTGGAACTTGATGGAATGTGAAACGGTCGTTATAGTGCCGCTTCCGGTGCCGTTTGAGCACCGAACCGGCGCACGAATGACGGTCGTTATGCAGCCTTCAAGCTTATCGGTGCAATAGCGTGCCGATACCGATATGAATGTTCCCCTGACCGGAACAGCAATGTGGCAGGTGGAGACCTTGCCCTCACTCATAAAAAGCGCTCTGCTAGAGCGCAGCTCGAGATGCATAGGCTGTATTACTTTTTGCTTCAAAAATTAAAGGAAATCGCAATGAAAAAAACTCTGATCACCCTGGCAGTCCTGGCAGCAGCCACTGGCGTAGCCCAAGCTCAATCGAGCGTTGTTATCTACGGTACCGTTGACGCTGGTTTCGTCAGCGAGCGCGGCGGCGCAGCCGGCAACACCAACAAACTGGACAGCGGCGTTGCTTCGGCTTCCCGTCTGGGCTTCAAAGGCACCGAAGATCTGGGCAGCGGCCTGTCGGCACTGTTCGTTCTGGAGTCGGGTTTCGGCGTTGACAACGGTACGCAAGACAAAGCCGGTTCGATCTTCAATCGTCAATCGTACATCGGTCTGAGCAGCAAAACGACCGGTACCCTGACCCTGGGTCGTCAATACACGCCTTGGTACAACACCCTGTCGAAAGTTGCTGATCCATTCGCAGTGGGCTACGCTGGTTCCGCCAAGAACCTGTTCCCATCGAAAGCACTGACCCGCACCAGCAACACCGTGCTGTACACCTCGCCAAACTTCAACGGCTTTGACGCTGACGTGGCTTACACCTTCGGCGAAAAAGCTGAGTCGAACAAAATCGGCCGTCAAATCGGCGCGTCGGTTGGTTACTCGAACGGTCCTTTGAATGCTCGTCTGGCTTACAACACCACCAGCAACGACACCGCAACCACCGAAGCTGGTAGCGCACGCAACTGGTTGGCTGCAGCTAACTACGACTTCGCAGTTGCTAAAGCTTACATCGCGTACGGCTCCAACAAAGGTAACAACAGCGCTGTAGCTAACAACGCCAAGGAAAACGCGGACGGTACGTTCTCGACGACCAACTCGTTCAACTACAACACCGCTGCTTACAGCAACGACAGCAACAACATCCTGGTTGGCGCAACCGTACCTGTTGGTCCAGCTGGCACCGTAATGGCTTCGTTCATCCGCACGAACGACAAAGCTGGCACGAACGCTGATGCTGATCAATGGGCAGTGGGCTACTCGTACGCTCTGTCGAAGCGCACCAGCACCTACGCTTCGTACGCTAAAATCAAGAACAAAAACAACGCTGGCTACACTGTTGGTAACAACAGCAACATCGGTTCGGGCGACAAAGCCTTCAACGTTGGTGTTCGTCACTCGTTCTAATAGTCGCGCAAGCGAAGCTTAGTACCGCTGCCAGCATCCCTTCGGGGATGTTGATAAGCAAGAAAACGCGTCTCCAGGCTAGTCCTGGCGGCGCGTTTTTGCATGGGCGGTGCCAGTTATAATGGCGCCGTTACTCAAGTAAAGGAATGCCATGTATTCATACCCATTGCCGCGCCTGCCCGCTATGCTGGCCGCGCTGCTGCTCGCTGGCGCCACGGGTGCTGCCTTCGCCGCGGTCAAGGGCAAGAAGTCGGCCGGACTGGAGCGCTACGGCGTCGCCGTCTATTCGGATCTGTGCTTGCAAAAGGATAGCGGCGAAATCGGTGGCCAGCGCGTGACCCTGCACCGCTTTGCCGAGGCCGATTCCGTCATCTACGAATTCACGGCTGGCGCCCTGAGCTGGCCCATCGTCGCCAACGACGTCAACCTGGACGTCGCCACGGGTGCCTTCGACTTCACCATCGCCGGCGCCGACAGCGAAGAACGCACCATCGTCGGCAAGTTTTCCAAAGATGGGCAGACCCTGACGCTGGAAGGCGATTACTGCGGCGGCAACGTGCGCATGCCCATGAAACTGAGTCGCGTGCGCGATTTCGGCCGTCCCTTGAAAAATTGCACGCCCTGCCCACCGATGCCGGAGGCGCCCGCCGAGGCAGTGCCTGCCGAGGAAAGCGCACTAGCGCCCGCCGCCTGAGCGATTCCCGCTGTCAAAAAGAAAAAGGCCCAGTATCGACCGGGCCTTTGTTATTTCTCGCCTTGCAAGGGGCTTATTTGGCCGCCTGCGCCTTTTCCGCCGTGGCGCGGATGGTGGCCAGGGTGGCGTTCGGCGTGATCAGGTTGCCGTCGTAGCGCAGCTCGATGAGGGCCGGCAAGTTGTGCGCCTTGGCGTGCGCCAAGGCCCGCTGCAGGGCTGGGGCGAATTCTTCCGTCGTATTCACCACTTCGCCATGCGCGCCATACGCTTGCGCCAGTGCCGCAAAATCCGGGTTATGCAGGGTCGTGCCCGAGACGCGGCCCGGGTAATCGCGTTCCTGGTGCATGCGGATGGTGCCAAACATCTGGTTATTGAAGACGATGATGACCACGCCGGCCTGGTATTGCACGGCGGTGGCCAGTTCCTGGCCATTCATCATGTATTCGCCATCGCCGGCAAAGGTGATCACGGTGCGCTCCGGATGCACGATCTTCGCCGCCACGCCGGCCGGCACGCCATAGCCCATGGCGCCATTCGTTGGCGCCAGCTGCGTGCGCATGCCGCCGTAGCGGTAGAAGCGGTGCGCCCACGAAGCGTAATTGCCGGCGCCGTTCGTCAGGATGGTGTCGGGTGGCACCTGCGCCATGATCTCCTGTGTCACTTGCCACAGATCCAGCGGTGCCTGGCCATCCTGGAAGATGGGCGGGCGCTGCTGGTAGGCGGCCAGCTCGGCCTTGGCTTCGCCCGGCGTATGCTGCCAGGCGGACGCATCCACAGGCGCCATGGCGGCCAGCATGGCGCAGACCTGCGGCATGCCGCTGTTGATCATCAGCTCGGCCTGGTAAACGCTGCCCAGCTCCTCGGCATCCGTATGGATGTGCACCAGGCGCTGGCGCGGTACGGGCGAGTCGAACAGGGTGTAGCCGCCCGTCGTCATTTCGCCCAGGCGCGGGCCGATGGCGATGACCAGGTCGGCATTTTTCACGCGCGCGGCCAGTGTTGGGTTGATGCCGATGCCGACGTCGCCGATGTAGTTCGGGTGGGCGTTGTCGAGCAAGTCCTGGAAGCGGAAGGCGCAGGCGACGGGCAAGTGGTTGTTTTCCGCGAACTGTTGCAGGTCGGCGCACGCTTGCGGCGTCCAAGTGGTGCCGCCCAGCAACACCAGCGGCTGTTTCGCGCTAACCAGCATGCTGCGCAGTTGCTGCAGTTGGGCGTCGGATGGCGCCGCCTGCACGGGCTGGTAAGCGCGTGTGTCGGCGACAGTCGCCATGGAAATGAGCATGTCTTCCGGCAGGGCCAGCACGACGGGGCCGGGGCGCCCGCTGGTGGCTACCTGGAAGGCGCGCGCCAGATATTCGGGGATGCGCTCGGCGCGGTCGATCTGCGCCACCCATTTGGCCATCTGGCCGTACATGCGGCGGTAGTCGATTTCCTGGAACGCTTCGCGGTCGACGAAATCATTGCCCACCTGGCCGATGAACAGGATCATCGGAGTGGAATCCTGGTAAGCCGTGTGCACGCCGATCGAGGCATTGGTGGCACCCGGTCCGCGCGTGACGAAGCAGATGCCCGGCTTGCCCGTCAGCTTGCCGTAGGCTTCGGCCATGAAGGCGGCGCCGCCTTCCTGGCGGTTGATGATGAAGCGGATGCCCGAATCGTGCAGGGCGTCGAGCACGTCGAGGTAGCTTTCGCCAGGCACGCCAAAAGCGGTGTCGACACCGTGGATCTGCAGGGCATCGACCAGGATCTGGCCGCCGGTACGGGATTGTTGCGTCATGTTCGGCTCTTTATATTCTAGTGGGGTGGCAAAGAAGTTGGGGCAGGCGGTGCGCATGTGCTTGCATGCAAGCAGCTTGCCTCATTCTATGTGAGTCGATTTGGCCCGGCTTTTGAAATGGCGACACCGAATTACACAATCCCCCGGACTGGGAGGGAGCGGTAACGAGGGGCCTGCACAGGCCTTTTTGCAGAAACATGCTGCGGCGCGGTACAATGGCGGGTGAAGCAGGCCAGACAGTCGCTGGCCGGCGCAGCAATGCGCTGGCGGGAGGAAGGTCCGGACTCCATAGAGCGGGGTGACGGTTAACGGCCGTCCGCTGAAAGCCGCAAGCGCAGTTAGCCCATGGTATAAGGCGAGGAATAGGGCCACAGAGACGAGCGTATTAAGTTACGGTGAAACGCGGTAACCTCCACCTGGTGCAATTTCAAATAGGCACGCGATGATGCTGCTCGCGGAGCGTGCGGGTAGAAAGCTTGAGCGCCCGAGTAATCTGGCGCCTAGAGGAATGACTGTCATAGTGCCAACCTGCAAGGGAAGGCGCCGTAACAAAATCCGGCCTACCGGCTTGCTTCACTTGAATTTTTACTTCCCGGCCTGCCGGGGAGTGTATCGACCGCAGCGGTTTTCCTGCTGCGCGCCGCCAAAAAAAGCCCCCGCAACGGGGCTTTTTTTGTTTCTAAAAGTATAGCAGTTAAGATAAAGTTGTATATACAACTAAGATGAACAATTGGTTAAAGTTTCCTCTTCTTAATTAATTGCTGCGTTGCAAAAATAGTTTTTTTGCGACAGGCCAGCCCCGGAAAACAGGCGCGGTACGCGCCATGGGCGAATTTTTTTTGCTTTAAACCAAGTCTTTCGCGGCGACTGATTATTGTTGTGCCTGGATGACGAAACTATTGTCATGTGTCAACTAACTGTAAAAAATTCAATTTTTCGATTTCGTTTTTTTCGATGTTTACGGTAGGAAAACACATGTGTGCAGATGAGGTAGCACATTCACTATCTTTCATAAGTATCTAATTTATCGATATATTTTTATTTGAGACTCCTTCAACGATATGCGCTAAGTCCTTAATTTCATTAATAAAATTCCTGTTTTGCCAATCGGAAACCGCTTGACCACTATCTTTGCTTCCTCTAAAGTGGGCAACTGTGTGAAAAAGTGTGTTTTTGTGGGAATTTTTCCCTTTTCATCGTGATGCGTAAGCGTCGCAACCCAAGCTCAAAAAAGGTCTTCCGTGTTTCAAGGCGCGTCCGCAATCAATCTCGATGCCAAAGGTAGGATGTCTATCCCTGCCAAGCACCGTGACGCGCTGGCGCTTCAATGCGAAGGCCGTTTGACCCTGACCAAACACCCCGATGGCTGCCTGTTGTTTTTCCCCCGTCCCGTGTGGGAAAGCCACCGCCAGCAAATCGCCGCCTGGCCCATGTCGGCGCGCGCCTGGCAGCGCATCTTCCTCGGCAACGCCGTTGACGTCGAGCTGGACTCGGCCGGCCGCGTGCTGATCTCGCCCGAATTGCGCAACGCCGTGGGGCTGTCGCGCGAAGTCATGATGATCGGCATGGGCAGTCACTTTGAAATATGGGATGCCGCCAAGTTGGCCGACAAAGAACAGCAGGCGATCGATGCCGGCACCCCCGATGTACTTTCCAATTTTTCTTTCTAAGGCTCCGTAATGACACAACTCACGGTGCCGGAATTTCAGCATCGCACGGTGCTGCTCGATGAAGCGGTCGATGCGCTCGACCTGTCGGGCGACCGCGCGCACGGCATTTACGTCGATGGCACGTTTGGCCGCGGCGGGCATAGCCGATTGATTTTGTCGCGCCTGGCGTCCGACGCGCGCCTGATCGGCTTTGACAAGGACTTGCAAGCCATCGCCACGGCCGAACAGATCGGCGATCCCCGCTTTGAAATCGTCCATGACAGCTTTGCCACCATGACGGCCAGCCTGGCCGCGCGTGGCGTGCAACAGGTGGACGGCATCTTGCTCGACCTGGGCATCTCGTCGCCGCAGGTCGACGATGCGGCGCGCGGTTTCAGCTTCCGCAACGACGGACCGCTGGACATGCGCATGGATACCACGCGCGGCATCTCCGCAGCCGAATGGCTGGCGGTGGAAACCGAGCAGAATTTAGAGAAAGTGATACGCGATTATGGGGAAGAACGGTTTGCTTTTCAGATTGCAAAGGCGATTGTTGCTGGCCGGGCAGTCCAGCCAATTTCAAGCACACGACAGCTTGCCGGCATCGTGGCAGGCGCCGTCAAGACCCGCGAGAAGGGTAAGGACCCCGCTACCCGCACCTTTCAGGCCATACGCATTTTCATTAACAAAGAGCTCGAGGATCTCGAGATCGGTCTGAATCAGGCGTATGCCTGCCTGGCGCCCGGCGCGCGCATGGCCGTGATCAGCTTTCATTCGCTGGAAGACCGCATGGTCAAGCGCTTCTTCGCCTCGAAGGCGAACGTGGAGCAGCCAGACCGCCGCCTGCCGATCCGCGCGGTGGACTTGCCGCAGCCGGAAATGAAGCTGATTTTGAAGATGAAGCCGTCCGACGCCGAGATCGAGGGTAATCCCCGTTCGCGTTCGGCCGTGATGCGCGTGGCGCAGCGCCTGCCGCTGGTCGTCCCTGCCAATGGCGGCTCCCGATGACTGGCAAGCTGTGTGTCGTGCTGTCGGCCCTGCTGGTGTGCTGCGGCCTGTCGCTGGTGAACGCGCAGTATCAGTCGCGCCACCTGCTGATCGACTTGGAGCGCGCGCAAGCGCTGTCGCGCCAGCTCGACATCGATTGGGCGCAACTGCAGCTTGACCAGTCCACTTTGGGCAAGCATGAACGCATCGAATCGATTGCACGGCGCGATCTGAGCATGACGCCGCTGACGGCGGCGCGTACGCAATACCTGACGGAGGGTGAATAATGAAGTTGGGCGGTAACAGCAACGGCCGGGTGGCTGCATCGAAAGGCGTGCCATTCTCGAAGAACCCCGTACTGGCAGTGCGTCTGCCCGTCTGGCGTTCGCGCGTCGTGCTGTTCCTGCTGTTCTTCGCTTTCGCCGGCCTGGGCGTGCGCGCCCTGTGGCTACAGGGCGTGTCGACGCAGTTTTTGCAAAAGCAGGGCAAGGCGCGCTACGAGCGCACGCTGGAGCTGCCTGCCACGCGCGGCAAGATCACCGATCGCAACGGCCAGGTGCTGGCGTCGTCCGTGCCCGTAAAGGCCATCTGGGCCATCCCCGACGACGTGCTGCAGGCGTCGCCCGAGAAAATCAACGCGCTGGCCGGTTTGCTGGAAATGAACGTCAACGAATTGCGCAAGAAGCTCGATTCGGACCGCAGCTTCGTCTACCTGAAACGCCAGGTCGAGATGGACGTGGCCGACAAAATCTCCAAGCTGGGCATCGACGGCATCGACGAGCGCAAGGAATACAAGCGCTTCTATCCACAGGGCGAAGTGATGACCCACGTGGTCGGCTTTACCAACGTGGAAGACGTGGGCCAGGAAAGCATGGAACTGGCGCAGCAGAAAACCCTCGTCGGCACTACCGGCAGCCGCCGCGTGATCAAGGACCGCCTGGGCCACATCGTTGAAGACATCGGCTTCATCCACGAACCGCATGATGGCAAGGACCTGACCCTCTCCGTCGACAGCAAGATTCAGTACATCGCTTTCACGCAATTGAAGGAAGCGGTGGAAAAATTCAACGCCAAGGCCGGCGGCGCCGTCGTGCTTGACGTGCACACGGGTGAAGTGCTGGCCCTGGCCAATTACCCCAGCTACGACCCGAACGACCGCCGCAAGCTCACGGGCCAGCAGCTGCGTAATCGCGTCATGACCGATACGTTTGAACCCGGTTCGACCCTGAAACCGATCACGGTCTCGCTGGCGCTCGACACGGGCCGCGTCAAGCCGACCACCCTGATCGATACGGGGCCGGGCCGCTACACCATCGCCGACCGCACGATTACCGATACCAAGCCGCACGGCGTGATCAATGTCTCCGAAATCATCGAGATGTCGTCGAACATCGGCACCTCGAAAATTGCGCTGGGCATGCCGTCGCAGGAAATGTGGGAGATGTTTACCAAGGTGGGCTTCGGCCAGCAGCCGAAATGGGGCTTCCCCGGTGCTGTGGCTGGCCGCGTGCGTCCGTATAAATCGTGGCGCCCGGTTGAACAGGCCACAATGAGCTACGGTAACGGCATTTCCGTCTCGCTGATCCAGCTGGCGCGTTCTTACATGATGTTCGCGCGCGACGGCGACACGATTCCCCTGTCGTTCCAAAAGGTCAATGAACTGCCCGTGGGCCAGCAAGTGATCAAGCCGAAGACGGCCGCCGACATGCGCGCCATGCTGGAGCTGGTGGTCTCCGGCGCGCACGGCTCGGCCAAGCGCGCGCAGGTCGCCGGCTACCGCGTCGGCGGCAAGACGGGCACCGCCTACAAGGTGGAAAACGGCCGCTATGCGATGCCGCGCAAATACATTGGCTCTTTCGTCGGCATGGTGCCGATGTCGGCGCCGCGCTTCATCATCGCGGTGATGATCGATGAACCGACCGGCCTGTATCACTACGGTGGCCAGGTCGCCGCTCCCGCTTTCGCGGCGATTGCAACCAACGCGCTGCGCGCGATGAACGTACCGCCCGATTCCTCCGTTACCGAAATCGTGGTCCCGGCCAATGCCGGCCCGGAGGCCATGTGAAGTCACTCATGACCATACAAGACATCAGTTTGTGGATCAAAGCGGCTGCCCCGTCCGGGCAGCTGACGTCCGATTCGCGCCGCGTGCAGCGCGGCGACGTGTTTTTTGCCTACGCGGGCGCCACCCAATTCATCGACACCGCCATTCAGCAGGGCGCCGCCGCCATCGTGCATGACGCCGTTGAATGGAACGCCGCATGGAATGTGCCGCATCTGCTGGTCGGCGACCTGAAACGCCTGGCAGGCCCTGTCGCCCACGCCTTTTACGACATGCCCGACAGCGCCATGTTCAGCGCCGGCGTGACGGGCACGAATGGCAAGACCTCGTGTGCACTATGGCTGGCGCAGGCCTTGGCACGCCTGGGCGAAACCTCGTCCGTCATCGGCACCTTGGGCGTGGGCCTGTGCAAGCCGCGCGGCGCCATCGAATTCGACGTGACCGGCTACACCACGCCCGACGCGGTGCTGCTGGCGCGTAAACTCGCCGCCATGCGCGACGCAGGCGCCAAGGCTGTTGCCATCGAAGTGTCGTCGATCGGCCTGGATCAGGAGCGCGCGGCCGGCATGCATTTTGATGTCGCCATGTTTACCAACCTGACGCGCGACCATCTTGATTACCACGGTGACATGGCCACCTACGAGGCGGCCAAAGTCAAGCTGTTCGACTGGCCCGGCCTGAAAACGGCTGTCATCAACCTCGATGACGCCATGGGCTTGCGCCTGGCGCGCCACGTGGATGGCAAGCTGGCGGGCGAGTATCCGGTCATCGGCTATACCTTGCAGGCTGCGGCCAGCCAGCCGGACTTGCCGGGCGTGCTGATGCTGCGCGCCAGCCAGTTCCGCAGCCGCAATGCCGGTACCGACTTCCACCTGGAATGCGCGCTGGGCGTGGCGCTGGTCAAAACGCAGCTGGTGGGCCACTTCAATATCAGTAACGCGCTGGCCGTGCTGGGTGCGTTGCTGGCGCATGGCACCGGCCTGCGCGCCGCCATCGACGGCATCGAATCCCTGCAGCCGGCTCCTGGCCGCATGCAGCAGGTGGGCGGACAGGAAGCGCCGATGGTCGTCATCGATTACGCGCATACGCCGGACGCACTGGAAAAAACCCTGGCAGCCTTGCGCCAGGTGGCGCAAGAACGGGGTGGCCAGCTGTGGTGCGTGTTTGGCTGCGGCGGCGACCGCGATCCTGGCAAGCGTCCGCAGATGGGCGCCATCGCGCAGCTGGCCGATCACGTGCTGGTCACCAGTGACAATCCGCGCAGCGAAGACCCGCACGCCATCATCGCGCAGATCGTCGCTGGCATGCGTGCAGACGGCCCGCAGCCGCAGGCCATCGAAGACCGCGCTGCGGCCATCCTGTCGGCCATCAAGCACGCGGCCAAGCCGGACGTGATCCTGCTGGCGGGCAAGGGCCATGAGCCGTACCAGGAAATCAAGGGCAAGAAGCTGCCGTTCTCCGATGCCGATCATGCGCAACTGGCCCTGTCCGCGCGCCTGACCATGATGAGGACGAACTGATGGACCAGCTTATTCATCATCCCATGCACGCAAGCCTGGCCGAGTTGATGCCTGCCCTGCATGGCGCGCAGCTGACGGGCGACGCCGTTTTTGACGGTGTCTCCACCGACAGCCGCAGCGCGCCAGCGGGCTCGCTGTTCGTCGCCCTGCGCGGTGAGAGTTTCGACGCGCATGATTTCCTCGACCAGGTGGCCGCCAGTGGCGTTGCCGCCGTGGTGGTCGAGCGCCTGCCCGCTGGCTGGGACAGCAGCAAGGTGCCGGCCATCCTGGTCGTCGATTCCCTGGTCGCACTGGGGCGCATCGCGCATCACTGGCGCCGACGTTTCAGCCTGCCCGTCATCGGCGTCACCGGCAGCAATGGCAAGACCACTGTCAAGGAGATGATTTCGTCCATCCTGGCGGCGGCCTTTGGCGAAGACGCCCGCCTGGCCACGCGCGGCAACCTGAATAATGAAATCGGCGTGCCATTGACCCTGTTCCGCCTGAGTGCCGGGCACAAGGCGGCCGTCATTGAGATGGGCATGAACCATCCTGGCGAAATCGCGCGCCTGGCGGCGATCGCCGCGCCGACGCTGGCGATGGTCAACAACGCGCAGCGCGAGCACCAGGAATTCATGCACACGGTGGTAGCGGTGGCGCGCGAGAACGGCGCGGCGCTGGCGGCATTGGGCGATGACGGTGTAGCTGTCTTCCCGCATGGCGATGAATTCACGCCCCTGTGGCGCGAGCTGGCCGGCACGCGCGCCGTCATCACGTTCGGCCTGTCGAAAGACGCCGACGTGAGCTGCACGCACCGCGCGGCCGAGGATTTTGGCAGCGACATGTTCGTCAGCGTGCGCGCGCAGGACGGCAGCTTGCGCCAGTTCTTTGTCGGCTTGCAGGCAGCGGGCGACCATAATGTGCGCAATGCGCTGGCCGCGGCGGCATGCGCCGTTGGCGCGGGCATCGCCATCGAGTATATCAAGCAGGGCCTGGAGGCGTTCGCGCCAGTGAACGGCCGCCTGCAGAAAAAACGTGCCGCCAACGGCGCCACCATCATCGACGACACGTATAACGCCAATCCGGATTCGGCGCGCGCGGCCATCGATGTGCTGGCGCAGGCCGCGGCACCGCGCATCCTGGTACTGGGCGAGATGGGCGAAGTCGGCACGCAGGGGCAGCAGTTCCACGAAGAGATCGGCGCCTACGCCGCCATCAAAGGCATCGAATACGTGCTGGCGACGGGCTGCCTGGCGCGCCATCTGGTGAATCCGGCGCAGGCTGCCGCCAGCCAGGAATCGGGCACGGTCGTGGAGTATTTCGAACAGTTCGACGGCTTGCTGGCGGCGCTTGATGCGCATTTGTCCGGCCGTTCGGATGCAACAGTATTAATCAAGGGCTCCCGCTTCATGAAAATGGAACGGGCCGTGCAGCATTTGATTGGTTCAAACAACAATAACAAGGAAGCTCACTAATCATGCTGCTCTGGCTCGCTCATTATTTCCAGGACGACATTGGCCCATTGCGGGTCTTTAACTTCATCACTTTCCGCGCCGTCTTCGCCACCCTGACGGCGATTTTGATCGGCCTGTGCGCCGGTCCCGCCGTGATCCGCATGCTCACGCGCATGAAGGTCGGCCAGGCCGTGCGCACGGACGGTCCGCAGACGCATCTGAAAAAACACGGCACGCCCACCATGGGCGGTGTGCTGATCCTGATCGCCATCGGCATTTCCACCCTGCTGTGGGCCGACCTGTCGAACCGCTTTATCTGGCCAGTGCTGATTGTCACGCTGGGCTTTGGCGCCGTCGGCTGGGCTGACGACTACCGCAAGGTGGTGCACCAGGACCCGGAAGGCATGCGCTCGCGCGAAAAATACTTCTGGCAGTCGCTGATCGGCATCGCCGCCGCCTTCTACCTGGCGTTTTCTGTCTCCGTGTCGGAACCCGACGCGGGTCAGGTGTGGAATTTGATCTACGCCTGGGTGCAGTCCGGCTTTGCCATGGACTTGCCGCCCAAGGCCGATCTGATCGTACCCTTCTTTAAAACCATCAGCTATCCGCTGGGTGTGTGGGGCTTCATCGCGCTGACTTACTGCGTCATCGTCGGCACCAGTAATGCCGTCAACTTTACGGACGGTCTCGATGGCCTGGCCATCATGCCGACCGTGATGGTCGGCACGGCCCTGGGCCTGTTCGCCTACCTGACGGGCAATGCGACCTATGCGCGCTACCTGTTCATTCCGCATATTCCGGGTGCCGGCGAACTGGTGATTTTCTGCGGCGCGCTGGCCGGTTCCGGCCTTGCCTTCCTCTGGTACAACACGCATCCCGCGAAAGTGTTCATGGGCGACGTGGGCGCGCTGGCGCTGGGCGGCGCGCTGGGCACCGTCGCCGTCATCGTGCGCCAGGAAATCGTCCTGTTCATCATGGGCGGCATCTTCGTCGTCGAAACGCTGTCCGTGATTATCCAGGTCGTCTGGTTCAAGTACACCAAGAAGCGCTATGGCGCTGGCCGCCGGGTTTTCCTGATGGCGCCACTGCATCACCATTTTGAACAAAAAGGCTGGAAAGAGACGCAGGTTGTCGTGCGTTTCTGGATCATCACCATGATGCTGGTGCTGCTCGGCCTGACCACCTTGAAGCTGCGCTGATGATGTACGACGCTAAAACCGCACTGGTACTGGGCCTCGGGGAGTCGGGGCTGGCCATGGCCCTGTGGCTGGCCCGCAGCGGTGCCAGCGTACGCGTGGCAGATACGCGCGAGGCACCAGAGCGCCTGGCTGCCTTGCAGGCCGCCGTGCCGCAGGCGCAGTTCATCGCCGGCGCCTTCACGGCCGACCTGCTCGACGGCGTCGATTTCGTTGCCGTCAGCCCCGGCTTGGCGCCGCAGCGCGAACTGGCGCATATTGCGCCGGCCGCCTTGGAAAAAAATATCCCCGTATGGGGCGAGATCGAACTGTTCGCGCAGGCGCTGGCGGCGTTGAAGGCGGAGCGCGGCTATGCGCCGAAAGTGATCGCCATCACGGGTACGAATGGCAAGACGACGGTGACCAGCCTGGTGGGCCTGCTGTGCGAACGCGCAGGCCTGGCCACGCGCGTGGCCGGCAATATCAGCCCGGCGGCGCTGGACGTGCTGCGCGAGGTGCTCGATGCGGAACCGGCGCCGCTGCCGGTGGATGCAGAGGCTGAAGCGGCGGAACCGGTCGCCAGCACCTTGCCGCAAGCGTGGATACTGGAACTGTCCAGCTTCCAGCTGCACACGACGTTCAGCCTGCAGGCCGATGCGGCCACGGTATTGAATCTGTCGCAGGATCACCTGGATTGGCATGGCGACATGGCTGCGTATGCCGCTGACAAGGCACGCATCTTCGGCGACCAGACCGTGCGCGTCCTGAACCGCGACGATGCTGCCGTGATGCACATGGCCGACCCGCTTGCGGAAACCATCACCTTCGGCACGGGCGAGCCGCTTGACGTAGACAGCTTTGGCCTGGTCAATGAACGGGGTATCTTCTGGCTGGCGCAAGCCGTGCCCAGTGAAGAAGTCATCGAGAAAAAACGCAGGAAGAACGATCCGGCACCGGAACCGGTGCCGACGATGGCAAAGAAACTGATGCCGGCCGATGCGCTGAAAATCCGTGGCCAGCACAATGCCTCGAATGCGCTGGCAGCGCTGGCCCTGTGCCGCGCCATCGGCCTGCCGTTCGCGCCATTGCTGCATGGCTTGCGCGAATACCAGGGCGAGCCGCACCGGGTGGAACTGATCACGGCCGTGGGTGAAGTCGAATACTACGACGACAGCAAGGGCACCAACGTGGGTGCGACAGTGGCGGCCCTGTTCGGCCTGGGCAAGGCGTTTGGCGGCGCGGAACAGCGTCTGGTGCTGATCGCCGGCGGCGATGGCAAGGGGCAGGATTTCTCGCCGCTGGCTGAACCCGTGTCGCGCTATGTGCGCGCCGTGGTGCTGATCGGCCGCGATGCACCCGCCCTGCGCGCGGCCCTGGAACCGGCTGGCGTGGACATCGTCGACTGCGCCACCTTGCCGGAAGCGGTCAAGCGCGCCAGCAACCTGGCCCTGGCCGGCGATGCAGTGCTGCTGTCGCCCGCCTGCGCCAGTCTGGACATGTTCAAGAACTATGCGCACCGCGCGCAGGTGTTTGTCGACGCCGTGCGCGATATCGCACTGGAAAACGGACAGGATATCTGATGGCCTTCCAACTGCCCTTCAGCTTTGGTTCCGGCTCGGCTGCCAAGCCGCTGGATAGCCGCGCGCGGCAGTCGAAGATGATGGACTATGACAAGCCACTGGTGTGGGTCGTCCTGCTGCTCATGTTGCTGGGCATGGTGATGGTGTATTCGGCCTCGATCTCGCTGTCGGATGCGCGCAAGTTTGCCGCCTACACGAACAATTATTTCGTCGTGCGCCAGGGGCTGTTCATCGGCGTGTCGATCATCGTCGGCGCGCTGGTGTTCCGCATTCCCGTGGCCACCTGGCAAAAGATGGCGCCGTGGCTGTTCATCGGCACGCTGGTGCTGCTGGTGATGGTGCTGATACCTGGCCTGGGCGTGTCGGTCAACGGCGGCCGCCGCTGGCTGAACCTGCCGGGCCTGCGGCCGCAGCCGTCCGAGCTGATGAAGGTAGTGATGGTGCTGTACGCTGCCGATTACACGGTGCGCAAGCAGGAATACATGCACAAGCTGACCAAGGGCTTCATGCCGATGGCGCTGGCCGTCAGTTTCGTCGGCCTGCTGCTGTTGATGGAGCCAGATCTCGGCGCTTTCGGCGTGATCGTTTGCATCGCCATGGGCATCCTGTTTTTGGGCGGCGTCAACGCCATCTGGTTCGGTGGCATCGGCGCCATGCTGACGGCGATTTTCGTCACCATCATCGCCTTGTCGAAATTCCGACGTGAGCGCTTTTTTGCGTATCTCGATCCGTGGCAGGAAGACAATGCGCTCAACAAGGCCTACCAGCTGACGCACTCGCTGATCGCCTTCGGGCGCGGCGAACTGTTTGGCGTGGGCCTGGGCGGCAGCGTGGAAAAACTGCACTACCTGCCCGAAGCGCATACGGACTTTTTGCTGGCCGTGATCGGCGAGGAACTGGGGCTGGTGGGCGTCCTGATCGTGATCGGCATGTTCTACTGGATTATCAAGCGCGCGTTCGATATCGGCCGCCAGGCGATCGCCATCGACCAGACCTTCGCGGGACTGACGGCGAAAGGCATCGCCATCTGGATCGGCGTGCAGACCTTCATCAACATGGGCGTGAACCTGGGCCTGCTGCCGACAAAAGGGCTGACCTTGCCCCTGATGAGTTATGGCGGCACGGGCGTACTGATTAACTGTATCGGCCTGGCGATTTTGCTGCGCATCGATTACGAGAACCGGATCCTGATGCGGGGAGGCCGGCTATGAACAACGTGACGAACTTGAAAACGACGAAAAGACTGATGATCATGGCAGCCGGTACCGGCGGCCATATTTTCCCGGGCCTGGCGATTGCGCAGACGATGCGCGCGCGCGGCTGGGAAGTGAGCTGGTTGGGCACGACCCATGGCATGGAGCAGGAACTGGTGCCGAAAAGCGGCATTCCCATGGATGCCATTGCGTTCTCCGGCATGCGCGGCAAGGGTCTGGCGCATACGCTCAAAGGCGGCTTCAAGATGTTGGCCAGTTTTTTTGCCATCCGTCGTTTCATCGCCAGTCGCAAGCCGGACGTGGTGATGGGCATGGGCGGCTACGTTACCGTGCCGGGCGGCCTGATGGCGCGCCTGAAGGGCGTGCCACTGGTGTTGGTCAATGCCGACGCGGCGCTGCTGTTGTCGAACAAGACGCTGGTGCCGCTGGCACAAAAGGTTTGCTTCGGTTTTCCCGCCGATTTCGGCAGCGCTGCGGGCAAGGCCGTCGTCACGGGCAATCCCGTGCGCGCCGAGATCCTCGCCATGGCGCCGCCGGCGTCCCGCTTTGCGGGCCGCAGCGGGCCGCTGCGCATCCTGGTGGTGGGCGGCAGCCTGGGCGCGAAAGCGCTGAACGACAATCTGCCCGCTACACTGGCCTTGATGCCGGAGGGCGAGCGCCCGCTGGTGACGCACCAGTCGGGCAAGAAGAATATCGACGCCCTGCATGCCGCGTATGCGCACGCGGGCGTGCGGGCCAATGTGGTCGATTTCATCGACGACATGGCCAAGGCTTATACCGAGGCCGACCTGGTGATTTGCCGCGCTGGCGCGATCACCCTGTCGGAATTGACGGCGGCCGGCGTGGCTAGCGTACTCGTGCCGCTGGTGGCGTCAACCACCAGCCACCAGCGCGACAATGCGCAATGGATGGCGAAGCAGGGCGCGGCGATTCATTTGCCGCAGACGGAAATGAGTGCGGCGTCGCTGAGCGCGATGCTGGCGTCTTTGACGCGCGACAGCTGCCAGCAGATGGCGCAAGCGGCACTGGTAGCAGGCAAGCGCGACGCCAATGAGGCGATCGCAAACGTATTGGAAAAACTGGCATGAGGTTAGCTCTGTGAAGCATAAAGTAAACAATATCCATTTTGTCGGCATTGGCGGCAGCGGCATGAGCGGCATCGCCGAAGTGCTGGTCAACCTGGGCTACAAGGTGTCGGGCTCTGACCTGGGCAGCAATGCGGCGACGCAGCGCCTGGCGAGTCTGGGCGCGACTGTCATGCTCGGCCACGCGGCCGAGAACATCGGCGACGCTGATGCGGTCGTGACGTCGGGCGCCGTCCCGCAAGACAATCCGGAAGTGGTTGCCGCGCGTGCGCGCAAGATCCCGCTGGTGCCGCGCGCCGTGATGCTCGGTGAATTGATGCGTTTGAAACGCGGCATCGCCATCGCCGGCACGCACGGCAAGACGACGACCACCAGCCTGGTCGCTTCGGTGCTGGCGCAGGGCGGCCTCGATCCTACTTTTGTGATCGGTGGACGCCTGACCAGTGCCGGCGCTAACGCAAAATTAGGTTCGGGCGACTACCTGGTGGCCGAAGCCGATGAGTCGGACGCCTCGTTCCTGAACCTGACGCCGATGATCGAAGTGATCACGAATATCGACGCCGATCACATGGACACCTACGAGCACGATTTTGAAAAGCTCAAGCAGGCGTTCGTGCAGTTCACCCACCGTCTGCCTTTCTATGGCCGTGCCATGCTGTGCATCGACGATCCGCACGTACGCGCCATCATCCCGTTCGTCACCAAGCCGGTCACCACCTATGGTTTCGCGGAAGACGCCGAAGTGCGCGCCATCAATGCGCGCGCCGTGGGCCTGGAAATGCATTTCACGGTGCTGCAGGAAGGCTATCCTGATCTCGACGTGGTGTTGAACCAGCCTGGCATGCACAATGTGCAAAATGCCTGCTCGGCGATCGCCATCGCGCGCGAAATTGGTATCGCCGACAGTGCGACGCAGCAGGGTCTGGCCGAGTTTTCCGGTGTGGGCCGACGCTTTACGCGCTATGGCGACGTGGCGCTGCCGAACGGCGGCACCTTTGCGCTAGTCGACGATTTCGGCCACCACCCGGTGGAAACGGAAGTGACCTTGGCCGCTGCGCGCGCTGCCTATCCTGGCCGCCGCTTGGTGCTGGCTTTCCAGCCGCACCGCTACAGCCGCACGCGCGACCTGTTCGAGGATTTCGTCAAGGTGCTCGGTGCGCCCGACGTGCTGCTGCTATCCGAAGTGTATGCGGCCGGCGAAGCGCCTATCGTCGCCGCCGACGGCCGCGCCCTGGCGCATGCGCTGCGCGCGCGCGGCAAGATCGAACCGATTTTCGTCGAGTCCATGAGGGACATGGCCGACACCATCATGAGCGTGGCGCGCGACGGTGACGTCGTGCTGACCATGGGGGCGGGCTCTATCAGCGGCATCCCGCAGCAACTGACAACGTATCAATCTCACACTGTAAAGGCCTGACGTGAACCAAGCTTCAGCTATCGACGTTAAACAATTGGGCAAGGTCGGCGTCTTGTTCGGCGGCAGCTCGGCCGAGCGCGAAGTGTCGCTGATGTCCGGCACGGGCGTGCTGGCTGCACTGAAAAGCCGTGGCGTGGACGCGCATGCGTTCGACACGGGCGAACGCAGCCTGGCCGAACTGGCCGCTGAACAATTTGACCGCGTCTTCATCGCGCTGCACGGCCGCTTCGGCGAAGACGGCAGCCTGCAGGGCGCGCTCGAGCAACTGGGCATCCCCTACACGGGTAGCGGCGTGATGGCGTGCGCGGTGGGCATGGACAAGGTCTATACCAAGATGATCTGGCTGATGCACCAGTTGCCGACGCCGCAGTACGCGGTGCTGAATGACAGCTCCGACCTGGCCAAGGTGGCCGCGGAACTGGGCTTGCCGCTGATCGTCAAGCCGCCGCACGAAGGTTCGAGCATCGGCATCACCACGGTCAACGAAGCATCCGCCTTCCAGGCGGCCTACGATATCGCCGCCGGCCTCGATGATTCGGTGCTGGCCGAGGAATTCATCAAGGGCCGCGAATTCACCGTGGCGATCCTGGGCCAAGGCGCCACGGCGCGCGCGCTGCCGCCGATCGAAATCGTCGCCCCGCAAGGCAATTACGATTACCAGAACAAGTACTTCACGGACGACACGCAGTATTTTTGTCCGCCGCAGTTGGACCAGGCAATCGTGGCGGAAATGGAGCGTATCGCCGTGGCAGCCTACCGTGCCCTCGGCTGCGAAGGCTGGGGACGTGTGGACGTGCTGATGCGCGCGGCCGACAGCAAGCTGTTCCTGCTGGAAGTGAATACCTCGCCCGGCATGACCAGCCACTCGCTGGTGCCGATGGCGGCGCGCGCGGTGGGCATCAGCTATGAAGACCTGTGCCTGGAAATCGTCGCTGGCGCGCGTCTGAAAATGCACAAGGGACAGCACTGATATGTGGCATGACGCTAAAAGCCTGAATACGACTGCCAACGGCTTGCTCGCCGCGGTTCTGGTCGTGTGCGTGGCCGCCGGCGTCTGGTGGGTGTCGCAGCGTCCCATGTTCGACCTGCGCACGATCAAGGTGGAAAGCGTGGATGACAAGGGTCTGCGCCACGTGAATTACCTGACCCTGCGTAGCGGCACCATGGGCCGCATCAAGGGCAATTTCTTCACGACCAACCTGGAAAGCGTGCGCGGCGTGTTCGAATCGGTACCTTGGGTGCGCCGCGCCAGCGTGCGACGCGAGTGGCCGAACCAGCTGATCGTGGCGCTGGAAGAACACGAAGCGCTGGGCACCTGGGGCGAGGATGGACGCCTGCTGTCGGTCAAAGGCGACGTGTTTACGGCCAATGTGGCCGAGGCCGAAGATGATCATGAATTGCCTGCCTTCGCCGGCCCCGATGGCAGCGAGAAGGAAGTACTGGCCACCTATGTGCAGCTGGCAAAGTGGTTTGCACCTTTGAGAATGGTGCCGGAAACCCTGTCGTTGTCGAGTCGCTATGCATGGACCGTGAAACTGGATAATGGCATGAGCGTGGCGCTGGGGCGCGAGCAGAATCATACGACCCTGAAGGCGCGGGTCGATCGGCTGGTGGGCATCTACCCGCAACTGGCGAGCCGGCTGGAAAATATCGACACGATCGATATGCGTTACCAGAATGGGCTGGCGCTCAGTTCCGCCGGCCTGGTGATACCGGCCGAAGGCAAGGACGGCAAGCCGGCAGCGGCGATCAAGAAGAAAAATGGCAGTCCGATTAAAAAACCGACTTAACTTAATCATCAATTTAGCAATAGCCCAAAAAATTAGGCGACAGAAATGACAAAAGACGCGAAAAACCTGATCGTCGGTCTCGACATCGGCACCTCGAAAGTGGTGGCGGTGGTAGCCGAAGTGATGTCCGACGGGCGCCACGAGGTGATCGGGCTGGGCCAGCACGAATCGAAGGGCCTGAAAAAAGGCGTGGTAGTCAATATCGAGGCCACGGTGGAGTCCATCCAGCGCGCGCTGGAAGAGGCCGAACTGATGGCCGACTGCAAGATCCGCAATGTCTACGCGGGCATTGCGGGCAGCCATATCCGCAGCTTCAATTCCAGCGGCATGGTGGCCATCAAGGACAAGGAAGTGACGGCGACCGACGTGGCGCGCGTCATCGAGACGGCAAAAGCGGTTAACATTCCGACCGATCAGCAATTGCTGCACACAGTGCCGCAAGAGTTCATCGTCGACAGCCAGGAAGATGTGCGCGAGCCTATCGGCATGAGCGGCATCCGCCTGGAGGTGAAGGTGCATATCGTCACCGGCGCCGTGTCGGCAGTGCAGAACATCGTCAAGTGCGTGCGCCGCTGCGGCCTGGAAGTGTCGGACCTGATTCTGCAGCCGATGGCGTCTGCCGATGCGGTGCTCACGCCAGACGAGAAGGAACTGGGCGTGGTGCTGATCGACATCGGCGGCGGCACGACCGATGTGGCGGTGTTCTCCGATGGCGCGATCCGCCATACGGCAGTCATTCCCATCGCCGGCGACCAGATCACCAACGACATCGCCATGGCTTTGCGTACTCCGACCGCAGAAGCGGAAGAAATCAAGATCCGCTATGGCGTGGCCAAGCAGGTCCTGGCCGATCCCGGCGAATCGCTGGAAGTGCCAGGCCTGGGCGACCGCGGCCCGCGCAACCTGTCGCGCCAGGCGCTGGCGGCGGTGATCGAGCCGCGCGTCGAGGAGCTGTTCGCGATGGTGCACCAGGTGGTGCGTGAATCCGGTTATGAAGGCGTGCTGTCGTCGGGCATTGTGCTCACGGGGGGCACCTCCATCATGCCTGGCATGGTGGAAATGGCAGAAGATATTTTCCTCAAACCGGCGCGATTGGGCACGCCCGAGTATCGGGGCCAGCTGGCCGACGTGGTGCGTAGTCCACGCTATGCCACGGTATTGGGCCTGCTGCTGGAAGCGAAGAAGCAATACCTGCGCGGCCACATCGTGACGCGTCAGGACGGCTCGGTGAAGGCAGTCTGGCAGCGCATGAAGGAATGGTTTTTAGGGAATTTTTAAGGGCTTGATTTACGCCCGGCAGCACAGGTTTTTTGGCAGCATCGCAGGTACACACACATAACTTTATTTTATATTTAACCGCAGTTTTCAATCTCCAGTTCTCCTACCAATATGAGGCCTGGCGCTTGGAAACCGCATCTGATAGGAGCACATCATGGAGTTCGATATGGTCGATAACACAGCTTTAGGTACCGTCATCAAGGTCGTCGGCGTCGGCGGTGCGGGTGGCAATGCAGTCCAACACATGATCAACAAAGGCATGTCGGGTGTGGAGTTCATTGCCGCCAACACCGACGCACAGGCCCTGTCGACATCGAAGGCCCACAACATCATCCAGATCGGCGATACCGGTCTGGGCGCCGGCATGAAGCCTGCCGTCGGTCGCCAGCTGGCCGAAGAATCGCGCGCACGCATCGTCGATGCGCTGCGCGGCGCGCACATGGTCTTCATCGCCGCCGGCATGGGTGGTGGTACGGGCACGGGTGCCGCTCCTATCGTGGCCGAAGTGGCCAAGGAGCTGGGCGCGCTCACGGTCGCCGTGGTCTCCAAGCCATTCTCGTACGAAGGCCAGAAGTGCATGGACATCGCCGACGAAGGCCTGGAGCAGCTGTCCCTGCACGTCGATTCGCTGATCATCATCCTCAATGAAAAGCTGGAAGAGATCTACGAAGATGAAAGCATGCTGGAATGGATGCAGCATGCCGATGATGTGCTCAATAACGCGGTGGCCGGTATTGCCGAGATCATCAACGTGCCGGGCCATATCAACGTCGACTTCAACGACGTGAAAACCATCATGGGCGAGCAGGGCAAGGCCATGATGGGCACGGCGACCGCTTCCGGCGTCGACCGCGCGCGCATCGCCGCCGAACAGGCTGTCGCTTCGCCGCTGTTGGACGGCATTGATCTCTCCGGCGCGCGCGGCGTGCTGGTCAACGTCACGGCCAGCCGTGGCTTGAAAGGTAAAGAGATCAAGGAAGTCATGGCTGCCGTGCGCGCGTTTGCCGCGCCGGACGCGTCGATCGCGCAAGGTATCGCCTACGATGACGCCATGGGCGACGATATTCGCGTTACCGTGGTGGCCACGGGCCTGGGCCGCGCGAAGAAAAACATCCAGCTGGTACCGCAGCAAGTGCTGCGCACCGGCACCCACAACAGCCCGTTGACCCCATCGGCAGCCATGGGTAGCGCGCAGGCAGCGACGACGACGGTTGGCGTGGCCACGCCGGCAGCCGGTTTCGACGGCATGAAGGCGCCGGCAGTATGGCGCCGCGAATCGGCTTCCGAGCAGGTGCGCGCGATGGAAAAGAATGGCATGGAGACGTATGACATTCCCGCCTTCCTGCGCAAACAAGCGGATTAAGGCGAATTGATGCAAGCAAGCATGACGGCGGCCTGAGGGTCGCCGTTTTTTTTGCCGGTTTTTGACTTTTGCCTTTGCCTTTCCGCTCACTTTCTGCATAAATATGGCAAGTCAGGCATACTATCGCGCAGTGTCGGCATCATGCCGGCAGAACCAGATCACGGGCGTTGTTCGCAGCATGGCGCGGGCGGCGTCCTTAACCGACAGTACACAAGGAGTCAACATGACCATCAAGATCGGCGACACCCTGCCAGAAGGCACCCTGGCTGAATTCATCGAAAGCGAAACCGAAGGTTGCGCACTGGGCCCGAACACGTTCAACGTGCAAGACCTGGTCAAGGGCAAGAAGATCGCCATCTTCGGCCTGCCCGGCGCCTACACGCCGACCTGCTCCGCACAGCATGTGCCAGGCTATGTGCAGCACGCTGCCGAGCTGAAAGCTGCGGGCGTCGATGAAATCTGGTGCATCTCCGTCAACGACGCGTTCGTGATGGGCGCTTGGGGCCGCGACCAGAAAGCCACTGGCGTGGTGCGCATGATGGCTGACGGTAATGCCGCCTACAGCAAGGCATTGGGCCTGGACGCTGATTTTTCCAAGCACGGCATGGGCACGCGCTCGCAGCGCTACTCGCTGCTGGTCGACAATGGCGTCGTGACGCAATTGAACATCGAGCAGGGCGGCAAGTTTGAAGTGTCGAATGCCGAAACGCTGCTGGGCCAACTGGCTTAAGCGCTTCCTATTCGCATGAAAACGGCGCCATCGGCGCCGTTTTTACGTTTACTGTACTGAGGGTTTCGTCGCCTCGAACATGGCCGCATCGATGCTGAACGAATAATCGTCCAGCAGCGCGAAATACCTGCGCGCTTCCTCGGGCGCGCCATCGAACAGGTTGCGGATGGCCGCTACGCGTTCGCCTGGCGTGCGCATGCGCGCCACCCACTCGTCAAACTGCATCGTCAGTTTCCACACGCTGCGCAAGCTGTGCGTAAAGCCCGCGTTCTCGAACTTGGCGCCCCATTCGCACGTACGGTAGTCGCGCACGTGCGAGGCGTCGCGCAGCATTTCCACCGCTTGCAAGGTACTGTCGTACAGGGCCGTTTTCGGCGCGACGATGTCGACCACCAGCAAAGTGCCGTTCGGGCGCAGCACGCGCCACGCTTCGGCCAGCGCGCCTGCCACGTCGTTCCAGTGATGCGCGGAAAAGCGCGTGACGACCATGTCGAAGCTGGCGTCGGCAAACGGCAAACGGGCCACGTCGCCCTGCTGCGTGCTGATGTTGTGCAAGCCCCGCTGCACCCTGGCGTGTTCCACCACGTCGAGCATGGGCTGCGCCAGGTCGTAGGCGACGACCGCGTGCGCGACAGGGGCGACGGCGAAGCTGGCGTGGCCGGCGCCGCAGCCCAGGTCCAGCACGACCGGTTTGCCATGGCGGCGTGCGCATTCCTGCATCAGCACCAGGTCGGCACCTTGTGCGTGTATCGCGCTGCTCAGGTAGGCATTGGCCGTCTTGCCAAACTGTTCGGTAACGACATCGTGCTGCTGCATGGTTTTCTCCTGTTGATGGGTGAGTTCCTGCAGAATAGGGATAAAATTATCCTGTAACAAGACCATAACTTATACTGGTATATCTACTACCATGCATCCACATCATGTCGAGTAAACTCGCTGAATTTATCCGTGCCCGGCGCGAAGCCGTCACGCCCGCCATGGCCGGTTTACCCGGTGGCGGTCGCCGGCGCACGCCCGGTTTGCGGCGCGAAGAGCTGGCGCAACTATGCGAGGTCAGTCCCACCTGGCTGACGTGGCTGGAGCAGGGGCGGCCCGTATCTGCGTCGGCCAAGATGCTGGCACGCCTGGCGCAGGTGCTGCAGCTGAGCACGGCCGAGCGTGCCTATCTGTTCGAGGTGGCCGACAAGCATGACCCCAGCCACGGCACAGGCGAGGGCGGGGGGCCTGCGGCGGCCGAGCTGGCTGCCATCGTCGCCGCCATCGACGCGCCCGCGTATATCCTGGACCGGGAATGGAATGCCGTGGCGTGGAATGGGGCGGCATCCATGCTGTTCAAGGGTTGGCTGCATGGCGAAGCGGCCGCGCCGAATCAGCTGCGCTTCATGTTCCTGGATGCGGGTGCGCGCGAGCTGGTCGTCGGCTGGCCCGAGCGGGCGCAGCGCCTGGTGGCGGAGTTCCGCGCCGATATCGGCCGGCAAGCGGATCAGGCACCGCTGGCCGGCCTGATCGCCGAACTGGCCAACGCCAGTCTTGAATTTCGCCAGTGGTGGGGTGCGCAGCAGGTGCAGGGCCGCGATGGCGGCTTGCGCCAGTTCCAACATCCACAACAGGGCCTGCTTGGCTATCACCAGGTGACCTCGCACCTGGCGCGCCAGCATGAATTGAAACTGGTGATGCTATTGCCTGCGTCATAAGGTGAAACGGCCGGGCTCGCTATAATCTGGCCGACCGTTTGGCCTTGCCATGCTGTCCTGGCTCCGGCCGTCGCCATGATGACGGTCCCGCTCTTTCGCCAGGAGTCTGTCCTGATACCCCGCAATGAAAACCTGCGCAGCATCTATGTGATGCTGATCGCCGTCGCCATGTTTTCCCTGATGGACACGGCCATGAAGCTGCTGTCCGCCCATTACCCCCCCATGCAGGTGACGGCCTTGCGTGCCCTGTCATCCCTGCCGCTCGTGTGCTTGTACCTGCTGTACCGCGGCGCCTTCAAGAATGTGCTGAAGGTGCGTTGGCCGCTGCACTTGCTGCGCGGCGCGCTGGGCGTGCTGATGATTACCCTGTTTGCTTACGGCTTGAAGCGCATGTCGCTGGCCGAGACATATGCGCTGTTCTTCATCGCGCCCTTGCTGATCACGGTCCTGTCGGTGTTTATCCTGAAAGAAAAAGTCGACTTGGCGCGTTGGTGCGCCATCGCCGTGGGTCTTCTGGGGGTGCTGGTGGCACTGCGTCCGGATGGCTCGGGATTTTTCTCGCTGGCCGGCCTGGCCGTGCTGGGTTCTGCCGCCTGCTACGCCATTTCCGCCGTCACGGGCCGCATCCTGAGCCGCACGGACGCCAGCGAAAGCATGGTCTTCTGGCTGATGGTGATGATGGCCATCGGTGGCGTAGCGCTGTCGGCGCACGAGTGGGTGAGCATACGCCGCGAAGACTGGTGGCTATTGGCAGGCTTGTCTGTCAGTGGTTTCCTGGGCCAGCTGGCCATCACGGAGGCCTTTCGCTTTGGCAAGGCGTCCAGCGTGGCGCCGTTCGAATACTCGGCCCTGGCCTGGGGCATGGCCCTGGACTGGATGCTGTGGCGCGCCTTGCCCGACGAGTACACCTTGATCGGCGCGGCCATTATCATCGGCAGCGGCATTTACCTGGTGCGGCGCGAAGCCGTGCATGCGGAAAGCGAACATCCATGATGGCCGGATGTGGTTTTTCTGGCGTGACCCATGCCGCGTCGCAACGAAAATCCCGCAACTGGATATAATCGACAGATGTTAAAACAACGCACTATCAAACAACTGGTCCGCACCATCGGTGTCGGTTTGCACTCTGGCACCAAGGTGGAACTGACCTTACGTCCTGCCGCGATCGACACGGGCATCGTGTTTCGCCGCATCGACCTCGATCCCATCGTCGAGTTTCCCGCCAGCGCCATGGCCGTGGGCGATACGCGCATGGCGTCCGTGCTGATCAAGGACGGCGCCAGGGTGTCCACCGTGGAACACCTGATGTCGGCGGCGGCTGGCCTGGGCATCGACAATATGGTTATCGACGTGAATGCGGAAGAAATTCCCATCATGGACGGTTCCGCCTCGTCCTTCGTCTATCTGCTGCAGCAGGCTGGCGTGGAAGAGCAGCAGGCGGCGAAGAAATTCATCAAGGTCATCAAGCCGGTGGAAGTGCGTCACGGCAAGGGTGATGCGGAGAAATGGGCGCGGCTGTCGCCGTACGACGGCTTCAAGCTCGATTTCTTCATCGAGTTCAATCACCCCGCCGTCGATGGCACGATGCAGCGCGCCTCCGTCGACTTTGGCGACGTGTCGTATGTGCACGACGTGGCGCGCGCGCGCACCTTTGGTTTCATGCAGGACGTGGAAAGCTTGCGCGGCATGGGCTTGGCGCGTGGCGGTTCGCTGGAAAACGCCATCGTCATGGACGAGTACCGCATCCTCAATGCCGATGGCTTGCGCTATGAAGACGAGTTCGTGCGCCACAAGATACTCGACGCCATCGGCGACCTGTACCTGGTGGGCCACCCCTTGCTCGCGTATTACACGGCGCACAAGTCGGGTCATGCGCTGAACAACCAGTTGCTGCTGGCGCTGCTGGAACAGCCGGACGCGTATGAAATCGTCTCGTTCGCCACGAACGAGGCGGCGCCGCAGTCTTACCTGCGTCAAATGGAGCGTGAGTGGTCGCTGACCTGAGTTAATCTTTAGGTTCGCGGTGGTGGCGCACCATGTTGCGCAGCGCCGCGATCAGTTGTTCGTTCTGCTTCGACGCCGGCAGGGCCGTGCTCAGCTCTTCCAGGGCCGTCATGGCTTTTTCCGGCAAGACCAGCGCCCGCGTATGCACGATGGGCGCGATGCTCTTAATGACTTGCACTTTCAGCTTGATGCCTGAAATCTGCCAGCCCTTCCTTTCCAGTTCCCCTTGCAGTTTCGGCAATTGTTGCTTGAGCTTGGCCGCCAGCGCCGCATTCGGCGTGGCCAGTACCAGTTGGCCGCCCTCGAATTGCAGGATGTCGCAATGCTCGAACATCGCCGGCAAGGTCTTGGCACAGTCTTTTTGCAGGGCGGCCAGGCGTGTGACGGTGGGCATCAGGGACGCCATCGTCGCATTGCCACGCAGAAAATCGGTTGCGCCCGTGACGGCCGGGCTTGAACGGGCAAAGCCGTAGCCGCGGCGCGGTGCCGGAGAATAAGTGGGAGTTCGCATGGCCGAAACATAGCACACTCGCCCGCGCATGACGAGTGCGGCGGCGGGTACGGCGCAAGCTGGCCGGTCGTATTGCCTTACAGTATGGAAAATGTCCGCAATTTCTGCTATTTGTTTGTCATTAAGCTATTGTTATATGGTGCATTAGCCCAACCTCAGCGGGAACGCATGATAAAATCATCGTCTTTTGCCATAGTCGAACTCCGTGCGGTCACGCGATTGTTACCTCGTCGTCACCTACCGAGCTTTTTTTAACGGCGTTTTTTCAAGAATTCAAGCATGTCATTACTGACCCAGATTTTCGGTAGCCGCAACCAGCGGCTGCTCAAGCAATACCAAAAAACGGTACGCGAGATCAATGCGCTCGAGCCGGCCATCGAAAAGCTGTCGGATACCGAGCTGCAAGCGAAGACGCCTGCCTTCAAGGAACGCATCGCCGCTGGCGAATCGCTCGATGCCTTGTTGCCGGAAGCATTTGCCGTCTGCCGCGAGGCCAGCAAGCGTGTCCTGCGCATGCGCCACTTCGATGTGCAGATGATCGGCGGCATGGTCTTGCATTTTGGCAAGATTGCGGAGATGGGCACGGGCGAGGGCAAGACCCTGATGGCCACCTTGCCAGCCTACCTGAATGCCTTGTCGGGCAAGGGCGTGCATATCGTCACCGTCAATGATTACCTGGCGCAGCGCGATGCCGAGACCATGGGTCGCCTGTATGCCTGGCTGGGCCTGTCGACGGGCGTGAACATGTCGCAGATGGAGCACAGCGCCAAGCAGCAGGCGTACAACTCCGACATCACGTATGGCACGAACAACGAATTCGGTTTCGACTTCTTGCGCGACAACATGGTCTACGAAGCACGCGAGCGCGTGCAGCGCAGCCTGAACTTCGGCATCGTCGATGAAGTCGACTCGATCCTGATCGATGAAGCGCGTACGCCTTTGATCATTTCGGGCCAGGCCGAGAACCATACGGACCTGTATTACAAGATCAATGAAGTCCCTGCGCTGTTGACTTTGCAGATCGGCGAAGAAACGCCCGATGGCAAGGGCAAGGTTGACGTGCCGGGCGACTACACCAAGGATGAAAAGGCGCACCAGGTGCTGCTGACGGAAGCGGGCCACGAAAAGGCCGAGCGCATCCTGATGGAAATGGGCCTGCTGCCGGAAGGCGCCTCGCTGTACGATTCGGCCAACATCACCCTCGTGCACCACCTGTATGCGGCCTTGCGCGCGCATGCGCTGTACTTCAAGGATCAGCACTACGTGGTGCAGAACAGTGAAGTCGTCATCGTCGATGAGTTTACCGGCCGTCTGATGACGGGCCGCCGCTGGTCCGATGGCTTGCACCAGGCCGTCGAAGCGAAAGAAGGCGTCAAGATCCAGAACGAGAACCAGACCCTGGCCTCGATCACCTTCCAGAACTACTTCCGCATGTACGCCAAGCTGGCCGGCATGACCGGTACGGCCGATACCGAAGCGTACGAATTCCAGGAAATCTACGGCCTGGAAACGGTTGTGATCCCGCAAAACCGTCCGTTGCAGCGCAAGGACCGTCAGGATCAGGTCTACAAATCGTCGGCGGAAAAATACAACGCGATGTTGAACGACATCCGCGATTGCTACGAGCGCGGCCAGCCCGTGCTGGTGGGCACGACCTCGATCGAAAACTCGGAATTGCTGTCGGGCATCCTGACCAAGGCCGATTTGCCGCACAACGTACTGAACGCGAAGCAGCATGCCCGCGAAGCGGAAATCATCGCCCAGGCAGGCCGCCCGAAAGCCATCACCATCGCCACCAACATGGCCGGTCGCGGCACGGACATCGTGTTGGGCGGCAACGTCGAGAACCAGATCAAGTTCATCGAAGCCAATCCAGAGCTGAGCGATGCCGACAAGGCCGCCCAGTCGCAGACCTTGCGCGATGAATGGCAATCGCTGCACGACCACGTGGTTAATGCGGGCGGCTTGCATATCATCGGCACCGAACGCCACGAATCGCGCCGCGTCGACAATCAGCTGCGTGGCCGTGCCGGCCGCCAGGGCGATCCGGGTTCGTCGCGTTTCTACCTGTCGCTCGACGATGCGCTGCTGCGCATCTTCGCCGGTGACCGCGTGCGCGCCGTGATGGACCGCCTGAAAATGCCGGAAGGCGAACCGATCGAGGCAGGCATCGTCTCGCGTTCGATCGAATCGGCCCAGCGCAAGGTCGAAGCACGCAACTTCGACATCCGCAAGCAATTGCTGGAATACGATGACGTTGCCAACGACCAGCGCAAGGTGATTTACCAGCAGCGTAACGAGTTGCTGGAAACGACCGACATTTCGGACATGATCGGCTCGTTGCGCCATGGCGTATTCACCGACCTGGTGCACGAGTACGTGCCGCACGAATCGGTGGAAGAGCAGTGGGATATCAAGGGCCTGGAAAACACCCTGTCCAGCGAATGGCAGCTCGACTTGCCGTTGCAGGCCATGCTGGAAGCCGATTCGACCCTGACGGACGAAGAGATCCTGGAAAAAGTGCTGGTCGCGGCCGATGCCGTGTACCAGTCGAAGATCGATATCGTCGGCAAGGAATCGTTTGGCGGCTTCGAACGCAATGTCATGCTGCAAAGCGTGGACAGCCACTGGCGCGAACACCTGGCGGCGCTGGATCACCTGCGCCAGGGTATTCATTTGCGTGGTTATGCGCAGAAGAACCCGAAACAGGAATACAAGCGTGAAGCGTTTGAACTGTTTGGCCAGATGCTCGACATGATCAAGAACGACGTCACGAAACACGTGATGACGGTGCGTATCCAGTCGCGCGAAGAAGTCGATGCGGCCGAGCAGGCGATGCAGCAGTCGCACGTGGAAAACGTGCACTACCAGCATGCCGAGTTCGATCCGAACGCGGCGCCGGAAGAACTGCTGGCGCCTACGGCAGGCGGCAACATGGACAACGTCGACGACATGAGCGTGAGCATGGGTGTCAAAGTGGGCCGCAATGACCCATGCCCTTGCGGCAGCGGCAAGAAGTACAAGGCTTGCCACGGCAAGCTGGCCTAAAGCCGGCTTCGCAGCCTGAACAAGAACGGAGACCGCGGTCTCCGTTTTTTTTGTTCGCAATGGCATGAGCTGCGTGTTCATGGAAAGGCCCAGTATTGCGGCGCCTGCGATGGAATGCCTTTCAATCCGCCACGGTTCCTTGCCCGTTGCCCCGTCTTGATCATGGTGGCGATATCGGTCAGCAAGACGCGGTTGCTGGCGAAGTAATCGTGTCCCATGAAGTTCATGATGACGGCCGAGGCATCGACGAATTCCATGCCGGGAATGCTGACGACGGGGCCGCGGATGTCGCCTATCCTGTCCCAGTCGGCAAAATTGTAGGAAGCGCGGATGGCCTTGTCGTTCGCGGAAGCGTACAGGGTGGTGGGGAGCTTGAGGTTGGCAAAACGGGGCGCGATCTGAGCGCGGAAGACATCGGCATTGATGTCCGGCGCCGCCAGCACAACCTGCTTGAACAGGGGCAGCAGTTCGGGGCGTTTTTCCAGCAGGTTGGCCAGGGCCACGGTCATCGGGCGGTTGCCCATGCTGTGGGCGATGAGGTAGATATCGGTGGCGGAGGAGTGCGCCGCGAAGTCAGCCAGGAAGACCTGCAGGTGCGCCTGTGTCCATTCGGCCGAATTCTGGTCGAATTCATAGCCGGCCAAGGTGCCTTTCGATGGCCAACTGTAGAACACGGGCAGGGCGCCGATATCGAGGTCGACCGCCATCTGCGCCGTGCGCCGGGCGGCGTCGTCAAAGGAGTTACTGTAACCATGGATGTAGATGAAGGCGGCGCGCCGTTCCGGGGCGGCCTGTATCCTGGCCTTGGCGGTGGCGAGAAAATCCTCGCGCGACAGGCGCGTGGCGCCCTTGATCAGCACATATTTTTGCGCATTGTCGCTGGAAAGGATGGCGTACCAGGGTGGCAACGGCAGTTCGCCCGGCGCTCTTTTTTCAGGGATGCTCACCACGACGCTGCCATAGCTCAGGTAGGGCGCCGCGCGGTTGGGTTGCCAGCCATAATTGTGGCTGCTGGCCTGGTATTGCCTGTCGGTGGCGTAATACACCGTGACGTGCATGGCGCCGGCTGGCGGAGTCTCGTTGCCGGAGGTCAGCGTCCCGGCGCTGCCGGTGCTGCCGGTGCTGCCGCCGCTGCCGGTGCTGCCGCCCAGATTGCCGAGCAAGCCACCCATGCCCGACCATGCACTGCTCCACGGACTGGTCGGCGATGGCCGTGCTACCCCGGCAGGCGGCGCTTCGGATGCCAGTCCGGCAGAGTCACCGTCCATACGGTGCGCCGCTCCATCCTGCACCGTACAGGCCGTCAACCAGGCCAGCAGGCATAACAGACGCAACAGGCATGACAGACCCGTATCGCTGTGCTGTTTTTGGTTTGACTGACCATGCGCCATGACATCCTCCGTGGGCGGTGCGATGGCAAGACTCACCATCGTCCATTCTCATACCTTAGCGCCGCCAAGTGGCATGGTTCTGATAAATCGCAAGCCTGGCCATGCTGCCGACCCGCTTCGGCGCAGCCGGGGCCGTCGCGACTATTCACTTGCCGCATGTTCAACGGCGCCGCGAAGGCGCTACAATAGCGCTTCCATTTTCCCTCGCAGAAGAACTCCTATGGCCGTCAATTCTCCCAAGCCCGTCGCCGCCGACTTGAAAGTCGTCGCCGGCATTGAAATCGGTGTTGCCGAAGCCGGCATCAAGAAACCCAACCGCAAGGATTTGCTGGTATTGAAACTGGCGCCGACGGCCACTGTGGCCGGCGTGTTCACTCTGAACCGCTTCTGCGCCGCGCCCGTGCAAATCTCGAAAGCCAACCTGGCCGCCGTGACGGCCGGCGCCGCGCCTATCCGCGCGCTGCTGGTCAATACAGGCAACGCGAATGCGGGCACGGGCGAATCGGGCCTGGCCGCCGCGCAGGCCAGCTGCGCCGCGCTGGCAGAGCTGCTGGGCTGCACGCCGCAGCAAATCCTGCCGTTTTCCACCGGCGTGATCCTCGAACCGCTGCCTGTGCAGCGCCTGGTGGCGGGCTTGCCGCAAGCCGTGTCGGCTTTGACATCGGACAACTGGTTCTCGGCCGCCGAAGCCATCATGACCACCGATACGCAGCCGAAAGCCGGCTCGCGCACGCTCACCATCGGTGGCCACACGGTTACCCTGACGGGCATCAGCAAGGGCGCTGGCATGATCAAGCCGAACATGGCCACCATGCTGGGCTTTCTCGCCTTTGACGCCACCGTGGCCCAGCCCGTGCTGGACCAACTGGTGAAGCAGGCGGCCGACAAATCGTTCAACTGCATCACCATCGACGGCGACACCTCCACCAATGACTCGTTCATGCTGGTGGCCACGGGCGCTGGCAGCCTGGTCATCGATTCCATCGATTCGCCGCACTATGCGGAACTGGCCGCTGCCGTCACCGAACTGTCGACTTTCCTGGCGCAAGCTATCGTGCGCGACGGCGAAGGCGCGACCAAGTTCATGACCGTCACCGTGGAAGACGGCCGCAACGTGGAAGAGTGCCGCAAGATCGCCTACTCCATCGCCCATTCGCCACTGGTGAAAACGGCCTTCTTCGCCTCCGACCCTAACCTGGGCCGCATCCTGGCCGCCATCGGCTATGCGGGCGTGGACGACCTGGACGTGGGCCAGTTGAACCTGTACCTGGACGACGTGTGGGTGGCCAAGAATGGCGGCCGCAATCCCGACTACCAGGAACAGGATGGCCAGCGCGTGATGCAGCAAAGCGAAATCACCATCCGCGTGAAACTGGCGCGCGGCGATGCCACGGCCACCCTGTGGACGTGCGACCTGTCGCATGACTACGTGTCGATCAACGCCGACTACCGCTCATGACCGGCCTCGATCAATTCCTGCTGCGCGCCGAAGCCGTGTTGGCACGCGTGGAAGCGATCCTACCGCAGCCGACGCCCGCGCCGGACTGGAACAGTTTTGCCTTCCGCTGGCGCCCGCGCCAGGGCGCGGCCAGCCATCTGCAGGCGGTGGCGCACGTGTCGAACATCGCGTTTGACGACTTGCACAATATCGGCACGCAAAAAGCGCAGATCGAACAGAACACGCGCCAGTTTGTCGCCAGCCGTCCTGCCAATAACGTGCTGTTGACGGGCGCGCGCGGCACGGGCAAGTCGTCGCTGATCAAGGCTTGCCTGAACCAGTTTTCCGACCAGGGCTTGCGCCTGATCGAAGTCGACAAGGCCGACCTGGCCGACTTGCCCGACATCGTTGACCTGGTGGCGGCGCGTCCCGAGCGCTTCATCATCTTTTGCGACGACCTGTCGTTCGAAGAGGGCGAGAGTGGCTACAAGGCGCTGAAAGTGGCGCTCGATGGCAGCATCGCCGCGCAATCGGAGAATGTGCTGATCTATGCCACGTCGAACCGCCGTCACTTGATGCCGGAGCGCATGTCCGACAATACCAGCTACAAGACGGACGACGATGGCGATTTGCATCCGGGTGAGACGGTGGAAGAGAAAATCTCGCTGTCCGAGCGCTTCGGCCTGTGGCTGTCGTTCTATCCGTTCAAGCAGGATGATTACCTCGATATCGCTGCCCACTGGCTCGCTTCCTTCGGCTGCACGCCGGAGCAAATTGCCGCAGCGCGCGGCGACGCCCTGCGCTGGGCCTTGCAGCGCGGTTCGCGTTCGGGCCGGGTGGCCTGGCAATTTGCGCGCGACTACGCGGGGAAGTTGCCGCAATGAGCGAAGTGAAAGTCACACCGGTGGACGTCGCCGTCGGCATCCTGATGAAGCCGAATGGCGACGTGCTGCTGGGCCAGCGCCCGGCCGGCAAGCCGTATGACGGCTATTGGGAATTTCCTGGCGGCAAAGTCGAACCGGGCGAGGCCATCCTCGATGCCTTGAAGCGCGAGTTTGTCGAGGAGCTGGGCTTGTATATCGACAGTGCCGAGGCCTGGTGCGGCGTGGAATATGTGTATCCGCACGCCCATGTGCGCCTGCATTTCTATATCAGCCGCGAATGGCGGGGCGAGCCGCAAAGCCTGGAAGGGCAGGCGTTCGCCTGGCAAGGCACGGTCGGCGTGGAACCCTTGCTGCCTGCCACCATTCCCCTGCTGGAATGGCTCGATGAGGTGCGCCGGGAATCCCTGGCGTCTGCCTGATCTTCACTCGTGCCGGCGGGCAGCACCATGCTGCGCGCTGGCGCAAGCTTTACTCTTGCTGTCCTTGTATCGTGCGCGCTTTGCGCTACAGTGCTTGCATCCAGCACCGGGGAGTTTCGCATGCCACTGACATTGACCTTTACCGATACCGATGAATTGTTGATCGCTGCGCTGCACAAGCGTGCCCGCGCGCATGGGCGCAGCGTCGAAGATGAGCACCGCGACATCTTGCGCAGCGCCTTGCGGCCGTTGCCGAAGCGCCCGCTCGACGATATTTTGCGCAGCATGCCCGACGTGGGACCCGATACGGATTTCGAGCGCCGCTCCTGACCCGCCATGGCCGCCTACCTGGTCGATACGGATGTGATCGTTGCAGCGCGCAAAGGTGGCGCTGCGCCGGCAGGCGTGGCCGATTTTTTCGAACGGGTATCGCCTGAGACGCGCTATGTGCCGGTGCAGGTGATCGCGCAATTGCGCGCAGGCATACAGCGCAGTTGGCGGCGCGAAGCGGCGCTAGAAGCACTGGCGCTGGAAGGCTGGCTGGAAGCTGTGTTGGCAGAGTATGCGCCGCGGCTGCTGGAATTCGACCTCGATTGCGCGCTCGTGTGCGCGCGCCTGCATGCTCGCGGCCACGTGCAAGGTGTGGATGGACAGATCGCTGCGATGGGGATCGCCTATGGCTTGACGGTGGTCAGCGGCAGGCTCGACGGTTTCGTGACGCAGGGGCTGCGCCTGGAAAATCCGTTTCGCTGAGTATTACTGGGGTTTGTTATCTTCGTCAGCCAGCGGATCTTCGAACGGATCGGCGGCGGGGATCGTGTATTTTTCCTCGGCCCAGGCACCCAGGTCGATCTGTTTGCAGCGTTCCGAACAGAAGGGGCGGAATTTGTTGGCTTCAGTCCATTCGACTTTGGCGGCACAGGTAGGGCAGTTAACGACGGTCATGATGGGGCAAATAAGTAACAGTTAAAAATTACAGAGCGTGAGCTCGAACGGAACATCTTCTTCCAGCGGCTTGGGTTTCAAGTCGCCACCCTGGGTAGTGAAACGTACCCACAGCATATATTTGTTGGCGGAAATTTCCGGGATGGCGCCGCTGTTTTCATCCAGGCTCAGGCGCAGCATCTGGTACACCTTGCCTTGCAGCATTTGCTGGTAGCTGCCGCCATTGGCGATCAGTTTGACGGGGCCGCCGGAATCGCGCAGCAGGCGCAATACCAGGGCCAGCGCATCGAACAGGGGCGCCAGCGGGGCAAACCAGGCGTGGATATCGGTCAGACGCTGCTCGGAACTGCGTTTTTGCCAGGCAAAGTAGGACGGCAAGTCGAATTCGCAGGCGCCGCCCGGGATGATGGTGCGGCCGCGGATGCTCATCAGCCATTCATTGTCGCGGATATTCTGGCCCGTCTTGCCTTGCGCCGCCACCAGGGCGCCGCTGACACTGTCGAGTTCACCGAGGATGGCGTCCAGGGTTTCCGGCTCCACATTCGGATTGCTGCGGTAGCCCAGCAGGCTTTGGCGCTGGCGTTCGAGTTCCTGCAGCAGGTCGGACTTCAGGTCGGCACGGCCGGCCACTTCGAGCATGTCGAAAATGGTTGCTAAGGCAACATGGTGCTGCATTGCATGCTCTTGCTGGATGAAGAACTTGAATTTGTCGTACAGGTCTTCCAGCCGCAACAAGGTACGTATGCGTTCGTTGAAAGGGTATTCGTAGACAATCAAAATAATTCCCTTAAGTAAGGACCTGCAAACAATCCCGTGATTTTGAACCAAGCGTCGACAAATTACAAACGTTGCGGCCCGATTCCGGCCATTCTTTTTGAAAATGCCAGATATAAATCGTGCAACTGGGCAATCTGCGGCGCCAGGGCCGCCAAATCGCCATTATTGTCGATCACATCGTCCGCCGCCGCCAGGCGCATGGCGCGCGTGGCTTGCGTGGCCATGATGGCTTTTACTTGTTCTTCCGATAAGCCATTGCGTGCCATCACGCGCGATACTTGCAGGCTCTCCAGGCAATCGATGACCAGCACGCGGTTGACGCGCTCCACCCATCCGCCGGACTCGACGAGCAGGGGCACGGCAAAGATTACATAGCTGCCCGTCGCTTCGGCGGCGGCCGCCAGGGTGGCCTGGCGGATGCGCGGATGCAGGATGGCTTCCAGTCTGGCCTTGGCGGCGGCGTCGGAAAACACGAGCTTGCGCATTTTTGTGCGGTCGAGGGCGCCGTGCGCATCGGCGTAGTCCGGGCCAAATTCCGCCACTAGGGCCGGCATGGCGGCGCCATTTTGCGCCGTCAGGCTGTGGGCGATCTGGTCGGTATCGACGATGGCGGCGCCGCGCGCGGCGAACAGGTCGGCCACGGTGCTCTTGCCGCAACCGATGCCGCCGGTGAGACCCACGCTGAAATAAGGGGCGTTTTGTCGTTGCATGTGTTTATCCATAAGGTGCGCGGTGCTGCGCCGGTCAGCCGACCAGGCCAAGCGTGAGCTGCGACAGGGGCGTGCCGTACAGCATGGCGATCAGACCCGCCGCCGCCAGGTAAGGGCCGAACGGAATCGGTTTGTCGCGTCCCCGCTTGGCGAAGACGATCAGGCCGATGCCGACCACGGCGCCGACCAGCGACGACAATAATATGATCGTCGGCAACATGGTCCAGCCCAGCCACGCACCGAGCGCCGCCAGCAATTTGAAGTCACCATAGCCCATTCCCTCCTTGCCTGTCGCCAGCTTGAAGGCCCAGTACACTGCCCACAGGGCCAGATATCCGGCGGCCGCGCCGATGACGGCGTCCTGCAGCGGCACGAAGGTGCCATTGATGTTGACCAGCAAGCCCGCCCACAGCAGGGGAAAGGTCAGGTCGTCCGGCAGCATTTGCGTGTCGGCATCGATGAAGGTCATGGCGATCAGCAGCCAGGCAAACACGAGCGTGGCCAGACCCGTCCAGCCGCTGCCGAAGTGCCAGATCAAGAGGGCCGACAGCGCACCCGTCAGCAGCTCGACGAGCGGATAGCGCACGGAGATGGGAGCCTGGCAGTCACTGCACTTGCCGCGCAGCAGCAGGTAGCTGATGACGGGAATATTTTCCATGACGGTGATGCGGTGGCCGCACGCGGTGCAGTGCGAGTGCGGCAGCATCAGGTTGTAGCGGTCCGCGTGCGGCAAGGGCAAGCCGCTTTCTTCCGCCACGTAATTATCGGACTCGCGCTGCATCATTTTCGGCACGCGGTGGATCACCACGTTGAGGAAGCTGCCGACGATCAGGCCGAACAGGGCGGCGACGAGGGCGACGGGCAGGTTGCCGGGCGCAGCGAATAGCAGGGTATCTTGCAGCATGGTGGATTTGTCTGAGGTGAAGATCGTTGCCGCGCAACATTGCCTGGCACTGCCGCAGTGTAAAACATCTGCCAGCACATGGGGATCTTTTGCGCAGAGCGCTGGTCGAGGAATGACGGCGGGCCAGCATAGCGACCGTAGCTTTCGCGTGGTTCGAATTCTTCCAGTCGCTCACCGATGTGTGGGTTTGTCAGCAGGCTTGCGGAGGCTGTCCCGCAAGCCGAGCGCTGGAAACTTCCACGCTGCCTTTAGATGGTCAATATTCGGTTAGCGGCAACAATGAGGTCACCTTTCTGGCTTACGGTGCACCTTGTCGCGCCGGTTGAGCGCGCGTTCCAACAGCGAGCGTGTCAGGAGCTTATGAAACGGCATGATGATAAACAAATAAACTCTTCCAAAGAGATTGTTTATTTTAACCAAGGTTGAAACCGTCACTTCCGATCCCTTCAGACTCGGTTGAATGCTTATCCAGATCCGAAAATCCAGATGCTTGTCGTCACCACCGACGACGACTTCAGTGCCCGTACTTGAAATAATCGGAAACATGCCAATCTTCCCCAGCCCGCGATCGCTAAAGCTAATACTTTTCTTTAGTCCCAACGGTGCGACGATTCCGTTGCGCAGAATAATGAGCCAGGTGAGCATGCGATGTGGTTCAGCGAACACGGCGCGCCCCGCTTGTTCGGCGTCCACGTAGGTTCGATCCCCCTGACCGGAATAGCCGTCGGAGAAATCAATGCGCGTCAATCCTGACGCCGACATGGCTGCCGCCGGTGCGGCAATGAAGAAGACTTTATTTGCTTCGTTTGTCATGAATAAAACTCTCTCTGTAAAGTGAGTGACGGTCGGACTGCGGTTGTTTTGATTAGCGCGCATTCAAAGTTTGCAAACGTGCTCTGGCGGACGGAGTGCTTGCATCGTGGTCACATGGGTCGGCATGCTCCATAGCGATATCAGATGGTTTGTCCTGTGAAACAAGGCAAACAATTCTTACCGACTGCGCGTCTGCTTTCAGTGCGAAGTAGGTGCACATTCCTCCAAGAAGATCTGCTACGCCGAAAAAAACGATCATTGGGCTGGCAAGGCCAATGGCAGCAAAGGTCATGAAGGCCGCGAACACGAGGAGGCGCGTGTATAGGCTTGCTGGTTTCAAGGATCAAGTGCAACACTGGGTGATTGAACTGTGGTGGTCGGATATTGCGCAGTCGCGGCGTGGCTGTTGCCAGGCATGATGAAGACTGCGCATCCCGCAAGCAGAAACGTGGTATTCATTTAACGAATCCACGGGTTGGCGGTGCGCACACGTGCACCAAGGGTTCTGAGAAGCTGGATCAGACCTAAATAGGCCCGGTCTACGTAGGGTAGTTCCTCCGGCAAGGATTGTAGGTGCCTAAGTGCCTGGCGCTGATGCTCGGCTGATGGACGTGGGTATGGCGGGTGTTGCGCAAAGTCATACACCGCCACGGTAAACGGCAACTTCTGCCACGCATGCCGCTCGGCCATTGCCGGCAGCAGTTGCTGGCAAAAGTCCTGCTCATTCAGATTCGGCCCAATCAGACCCAAGTCCCGATAGGCCTGCTGCATGGCACTGTGGTCCTCCGGGTCGCGCAACTGTGCCGACCATAGCGCGCTGAGCGATTGGCAAAAGTCAGCGTCCAGCGCGCGGGTGCAGCCAAAGTCCAACAAGCCCAGTCGGCCGTCCGGCATGAACAGATAGTTGCCCGGATGCGGGTCGGCTTGCAAGCGGTGCAGCACAAAGGTGCAATGAAAGAAGGCGTCAAACAGCAACTGACCAGCCTGATCACGTGCGGTTTGATCGGGTTCGGTCAGCAACCATTCGTTGAGATGCAGTCCCGGCAGGCGTTGCATGGTCAGCACGCGGCGTGTGGTGCGGCCCATTACCGGCTGGGGGATCACCAGGCCAGGCAGCGTGAGATGCTGCGCAAACCATTGCATGGTCTGTGCCTCGTGCAAATAGTCCAGCTCCTCGGCCAGTTTCTGTTCGATGTCATCCATCATGCGCGCGATGATATCGGCTTTGGGCATCATATCCGAGCGTTCCCCCAAGGCTTGCAGCAGGCTGCGCAGCATACGCATGTCGCTGCCAATGGAGTCCGCCATTCCGGGGTATTGCAGCTTGACGGCCACTGCCAGACCGTCGGTCATGATGGCGGCGTGGACCTGACCCAGACTGGCGGCGGCAAAGGCGATCGGATCGAATTGCTGGAACAGGGCTTGCGGATTCTGGCCAAACTCCTGGCGCATTACTTGGATCACCAACGCGCGGTTCAGCGGCGTAACCTGGTAGTGGGCGCGGGCCAGTTCCTGGCGCATGCCCTCGGGTAGAAAGCCTAGCTCCATGCTGAGTAGCTGCGAGGCTTTGAGTGCCGTGCCCTTGAGCTGGTTCAACGCGGCAAACAGGATGCGCCCGAGTTCCGCCTCATGTGCCACGCGGGCCTGTTCCGTTTTCGCATCGTCGCGCGTCATCGACTTGGCCTTATGGCCCAGGTGGGTCAGCCCGGCCCGCGCCACTGCCATGCCGACAATCGCGCCACGCGAAAGACGCCCGGTACGCGGCAACTGCGAAACTTTGTTCGTCTTGGTCGTGGGCGTCATGAGCGTACCCCGCCCAAGCCGCGGCGGGCCAATTGCAGCAGATCCAGCAAGCCATTGCCGTCTTGCATCAGGCGCGCCAGCTGGCTGCGCACCATGAAACCGCCCAGCTCCAGCAGCTTGTCCACCAGGCCGCTGCGCAAGGCTAACACCAGCACGCCCAAGCTTAAATCGACCATTTGCGTGGTGTTGGAAAATTCGTCGGAGGTATCGCGTAGCCAGTACGCAATGACGCCGTACACATAATCGGCCAACAGTCCGGCCAGGCTGGGCTTGAAGCCGCAAGGCACGATTTCACCTGTCGTCTCGGCCTGCTCTAGCATCTGGACGAAGGTTTGCCGGAGCAAAGGCTTGCCGGGTAGTTGCTCGCCCAACAGCAGCGTGGGAGCGCGCTCCACCATGCCGCGCGCCAGACCCACAAATTCGCGGTCGGCCAGCAAACCTTCCAGCAGACTGTTGACCACCAGTTGCAGGCGCTCCTGCAGCGAAAATTCGTTCTGTCCCTCCGTCTTGTCGGCCTGCGCCACTGCGTCTGCAATTGCTTGCTGAAAGTAGGCGGTTACCAGTTTCTCCTTGGTAGGGAAGTATTTGTAGATGGTGGCATCACCCACGTCGGCGGCACGCGCGATCTGCTTCATTGTGGTGCCTTCAAACCCATGCTGGGTCATCAGGTCCACTGCGGTCTGAATGATCAGCCGATGGTTTTTGGCTTGTTGGGCTTTTGAAGTACGCATGATCGAAATTTGAAGAAGAGTGGAATGTCGGCGGGCAAAACAATCAAGTCTGGCCCAACCATGTAAGAAGTGCGACGGCGGGCAGGCAGACCCAGCCTGGATGCCGGACCCTGGTACCAAAAAATACCAAGGCCGACCCGGCGGTTGGTACCAGTTTGCCGCACCGGAGTCGATTGAAGATGCGTTTTTCGCCCAAAACGGAGTGAATCATAGCGACCAGGCTTATCGTTGCCCCTGCAGCGACAAAATACCCATTCATGGAATGCCTTGCGGGAAAGTTGCGGCCACGGGTCCCTTGAACTTGACGACGCCAACGACGATGCGTGCAATCCCCAACAAGTACATGAACCAGACCACTGTATTTGCCATACCCACCCCCTAGGATTACCTCATGCCCTACATTGTGATATGAATATACGATATCTGCTATCTATTGATTTAATATAATTCACTTCTATTGTGTAGTCAATTGCTATTATTTGATGAAAAGGTAGATGTATCACAAGCATTGGTTCATGCAGGGTGTCGGTGGCAACCTACAGGCGCGCAGTCAAATCACGGCGCCCAGCTTGAAAATCGGCAGATACAAGGCGATCACGAGGGCGCCGACCAGCAGGCCCAGCACCACCATCAGCGCCGGTTCCAGCAGCGCGGAAAGGGTGGTCACGGTGGCATCGATGTCCGCCTCGATGATTTCGGCCGCGCGCGACAGCATGGCGTCGAGCGCGCCCGATTCCTCGCCGATCAGGGCCAGTTGCGTCAACAGCGGGGGAAACACGGCGCTGTGCTCCATGGCCAGGGCCAGGCTGCCGCCGGCGCGGATTTCACGTTCGATGCGCGTCGTCGCTTCCTGGTACAGCGCGTGGCCGGAGGCGGCACCCACCAAGCCGAGCGAGTCGAGCAGCGGCACGCCGGCGGCGAACATGGCGGCCAGGGTGCGCGTCCAGCGGGCAATCGCCGCCTTGCGCAGGAGCGGGCCGAACACGGGCAGGCGCAATGCCCGCAGTTGCATGTTGCGCCGCAAGACAGGCCAGCGGCGCAAGGCCAGGTGCAGCAGCAGGCAGGCCAGCAGCAGCGCCGCCAGCAAGGTCAGCCAGTAGCGTACAAGAAAGGCGGACAGACCCATGACGAGCAGGGTGGGCAGCGGCAATGGCGCACCGAAGCTGTCGAAGACCTGGCGGAAGGCGGGCACGACCACGCTCATGATGATGGCCGTGACAGCGATGGCGACGAGCACGATGGCCAGCGGATACATCAGCGCACCGCGCACTTGCCGCCGCAGGGCGATGGCTTTTTCCTGATGCGTGGCCAGGCGCGCCAGCAAGTCTTGCACGATGCCGGCCTGTTCGCCGGCGGCCAGCAGGTTGCAATACAGCTCGTCAAATAGCAGCGGGAACCGGCGGAATGCCTGCTGCAGGCTGCTGCCCGCTTCGATCTCGTGGCGCAAGTCGTGCATCAGCTCGGTGACGGCGGGCTTGGCGTGGCCCTTGCCGGCGATGTCGAAGGCGTGCAGCAGCGGCACGCCGGCCGCCATCATGGTCGACAGCTGGCGCGTGAACAGCGCAATATCCTTGTGCGTGATGGCCTTGCCCGGCGCGGCGCGCGCCGCCTGTACCCTGGTGGCCAGGATGCCCTGGCGCCGCAAGGCCAGGCCGGCAGCGGTGGCATCGGCGGCGCGCAAGATGCCATCGACCATCTTGCCATGACGGTCCGTGCCCTTCCATGCAAACCGCCGCTCGGCCGCCATGCGCACCTCCTGCCGTCACGGTAGCAGCGTCAGGCAAAAGCGCCAGCCGCGCTGGCGGCAAGCTTGATGTGGCTCAGCCTTTTGTGGTTTGTACTTCCGTTTGCACAAGGGCCTGGGCCTTCACGTCGGCCGCATCTTCCTCGTCGCTGTCGGTGCCCTTGCTGATGCTTTCGCCATCGTCGCGGCGCAAGGTCCAGAACGTCAGCGAGGACAGCACCGTCAGGGCGGCCAGGGTCAGGAAGGTGTGGTGCAGGGCGGTGCTGAGCATGGCGCGGTCCGACTGCGGCATGTCGCCCAGGTACCAGCCCGTGATCAGCGAACCGAAGGCCAGGCCAAAGCTCATCGACAGTTGCTGCATCGAACTGGCGATGGTGCTGGCCATGCTGGAATCGGTCTTGTCGACATCGGCATACGCAATGGTGTTCATGCTGGAAAATTGCAGCGAATTGAAAAAGCCCATGCACAGGCTGATGGCGACGATGACGTACAGGGGCGTGCCCGCGCCCACCTGCGAAAACATGGCGATGGTGATGCCGATCAGCACGGTGTTGACGATCAGCACCTGGCGGTAGCCGAAGCGGGCCAGCACGCGGGCGGAAATGAATTTCATGCCCATGGCGGCCGCGGCCGACGGCATCATCAGCAAGCCCGATTGCCAGGCAGGCAAGCCCAGGCCCAGCTGGTACAGCAGCGGCAACAGGAAGGGCAGGCCGCCCACGCCCAGGCGCGTAACGAAACCGCCCACCACAGAAACGCGGAAGGTGCGGATCTTGAACAGGGTCAGGCGCAGCAGCGGGTGCAGCACTTCGCTCGAATGCCAGGCGTACGCGGCCAGCAGGCTGATGGAAATGAACAGCAGCACGGCAAACGAGGTGCCATCGATGCGGTGTTCGCCGAAGATTTCCAGCAGCCATGACAGTAGCGCGATGCCCGTGCCGAACAGCACCAGGCCGATCAGGTCCAGTGGACGGGGCTTGTCGCCATAGTAATCAGGCATGTAGCGGTGCGCCAGGTACAGCGCCGCCAAGCCCACGGGCACGTTGACAAAGAAAATCTCGCGCCACGACAGCCAGTGCACGATCAGTCCGCCCACCGTTGGCCCCAGCAGGGGGCCGATCAGGGCGGGGATGATGACGAAATTCATGGCTGCCAGCAATTGTGACTTGGGGAAGGTGCGGATGATGGTGAGCCTGCCCACCGGCATCATCATGGCCGCGCCCATCCCTTGCAACAGGCGCGCGGCCACCAGCATGGGCGCATTCACGGACAGGCCGCACAGGATGGAGGCGATGGTAAAGATGGCAACGGCGGCGGAAAACACGCGCCGCGTGCCAAAGCGGTCGGCCATCCAGCCGCTAATGGGAATGCACACGGCCAGGCTCAGGATGTAGCTGGTGACGACGGCCTTCAGGCTCAGTGGCGTCACGTTGAGGCTGGCAGCCATGGCGGGGATGGCGGTGTTGACGATGGTGGAGTCGAGTTGCTCCATGAACAGGGCGGTGGCAACCACCCAGGGAAGGTAGCTTTTAACGGGGGAGCTGGTCATGGATGTGAGCCTGAGGAAGAGAAACGGAGCCGACAGTACGACGAATTGTCACATAAACGGCGTAGGCGTGCCGCCCGCGCCGTCCATTCTGGCAGCGTGCCGGGGGCATCGTCCATGGAACATTTGTTCCATGGCAATATATTGCGGGCAAGGCTAGCATGTGTTTTCTGGCAGCTCCGAGCTCTTCTTTCCTCGAAAGTCACACCACATGAAAAATGCACTTACCTTCCTCGTCCTGGGCGCGGCCTTGTCCGCATGCGGCGGCGGCAGCGACAGCGTGACGCCGGAAGCACCGGTCACGCCGCCAGTCGTAGGCACGCCTCCGATCGTTCCCGCCGATAGCGTGACGGTGGCATCGGAAGCCGTGGCCAAAGAGGCAGGCCTGAACGTCATTGCCGGCGCCAGCGACGACGAAAGCGTCTATGACGTGGCCGCCGATATCGGCGACACCTGGCGCATCACCTTTGACAGGGTCAAGAAGACCTATGCCATCCGCGTCCTGTCGACGCAGTTCGGCTTGAGCGACCGCAGCGGCACGTTTACTGCATCCACCAGCGGCAATTTCACCACCTACACGGCAACGGATCTCAGCGTCACCGTCGATGCGCGCACGCGCCTTCTGTCGGGCAATATCAAATTGGGTAGCATGGTCTCGACCGTCAGCGGCACGGCGTATGCCGTCAGCGATGTCGCCAAACTGGCCGGCAGCTATATTTTTCTGGGCGCCATGCGCAATGCATCGAACGGTGCTGACCGTTTCAATCCGAAAGGCAGTCTCAAGATCGCTGCCGACGGAGCGGCCCAACTGTGCAATAGCGGTGTTTTCAATGCCCAGGGCGCCTGTTCGGCCATACCTGGCTTGCCCCAGCCGGAAAGCGCAGACCTGACCCTGGTCAAGGATGCGAAGAACGGCTTGCTCGTCGCCCGCCAGGGTGGACAGGACTTCGGCATCGTGCACGTGCATGCCGGGGACCGGGGGCTGGCGCTGTTCATCGACCGCTATAGCCGCAACCAGGAGAACGTCATGCGCGTGGGCACCATCGTGGCAGCCAAGCAGCAAAAGATCGGCAGCGAAATCAATGGCAGCTACACCTGTGCGGCGCAGGGCATCAGCGCGAACATCGTGATTGCCGGCGGCACCGCCACCCTGACGAATAACACGACCGGCAAGGCGCATGCGGAAACCATCACCGTCAACAAGCTGGGCCTGGGCGCGCAAGCTGTCGATTTCGATGGCATCGCCGTGTTCAAGGACCCTGCCGATGTGCCAGCCGACTATTCGATGTTCATGCCCGTGTCGTCGAGCATGGCAATCGAGTTTTCGACCGACCGCTCGTACATGGGCATGTGCCTTAAAAAATAGTCGCTAGCGTTTAATGTGATCCAGCGCGGCCAGCAGCGGCAGCGCCGCGTCCGCGATGCGCTCAAGACTGGCCTCGCGCAGGGCGGCGGTGTCCACCGTGTGGCCGGAGTCCAGCCCCGCCCAGCCTAGCAGCGCCGAACATGCGGCGGGCGTGTCGAACATACCGTGCAAATAGCTGCCCAGGATTTGTCCGTCGTCCGACACGGCTCCTTCCGCGCGCCCATCGATGACAAAGGCCGGCTGCGCCAGCGCCGCGCCATGCGAGACGCCCATGTGGATTTCATAGCCTGCCACAGGCGCATCGGCGGCGCCGGCAAACGCGCAGTGGCCGCGCACCTGTTCCAGCCGCTTGTCGCTTGTCAGTTCCGTCACCATCTCCAGCAATCCCAGCGCCTTTGACTCTCCCGCCGCGCCTTCCACGCCCAGCGGATCGCACACGCTTTGCCCCAGCATCTGGAAGCCGCCGCAGATGCCGAGTACCTTGCCGCCATAGCGCAGGTGTTTCGCCAGGTAAGCGGGCCAGCCCTCTTGCTGCAGCCAGGCCAGGTCGCCGCGCGTGTTCTTGCTGCCGGGCAGTATCACCAGATCCGCCGGCGGAATCGCTTGTCCCTGTTGGATGAATTGCAGGTCGATATCGGGGTGGGCGCGCAGCGCGTCGACATCCGTGTGGTTGCTGATGCGCGGCAGTTGCGGCACCACCACCTTGAAGGCGCCGCGTTCTGCCTGCGTGGCTTCCACGGCGTCTTCCGCATCGAGGAACAAGCCTTGCAGATAGGGCAGCACGGCCAGCACGGGCTTGCCCGTCTGCTGTTCCAGCCAGTCGATGCCGGGTTGCAGCAAGGAGATATCTCCGCGGAAGCGGTTGATGACAAAGCCGAGGATGCGCGCGCGCTCGCTGTCGGACAGGCAGGCCAGGGTGCCGATGATGTGCGCGAAGACGCCGCCGCGGTCGATGTCGGCCACCAAAATAACGGGGCAGTCGACGGCTTCGGCAAAGCCCATGTTGGCGATGTCGCGCGCACGCAGGTTGACTTCGGCGGGGCTGCCCGCGCCTTCGACGATGACGGCGGCGTATTGCTGGCGCAAGCGCGCGAACGATTCCAGCACGGCGCCCATGGCGATGGTCTTGTATTGCTGGTAGTCGCGCGCATCCATCTCGGCGCGTACCTTGCCCTGGATGATCACCTGCGCGCCCGTGTTCGACGACGGTTTCAAAAGTACCGGGTTCATGTCCGTGTGTGGCGCAATGCCGCAGGCCAGTGCCTGCAAGGCTTGTGCGCGGCCGATTTCGCCGCCGTCCGCCGTCACGGCGCTATTCAAGGCCATGTTCTGCGGCTTGAACGGCGCCACCGACACACCGCGCCGTTTCAGCAGGCGGCACAGGGCCGCGACGACGGTGCTCTTGCCCGCGTCGGACGTCGTGCCCTGCACCATCAGGACGGGGAAGGGGCTGTTCATGCCGGCCGCTTCTGCTGATGTTGCCACTGCGCGATAATGTCGCTGATCTGGCGTAAGCCTTCCGTGATGGCGGCCGGACCGGGCGAAAGAATGTCGGGCGACTTGATCTCGAACAGCATCTGGTTTTTCACGGCGGGAATGGCATCCCATCCCGGGCGCGCCGTCAGCTGCGCCGGCTGGAACTTCTTGCCGCACCAGGTGGCGATGATGATGTCGGGCGCGCGCCGCACCACCTCCTGTGGATCGGCGATGATGCGTTCCCTGGCGCCCGGATGCACGGACAATTCCGGGAAGGCGTCCGTGCCGCCGGCGATGTCGATCAATTCCGCCGCCCAGCCGATGCCGCTCATCAGGGGATCATTCCACTCTTCAAAGTAAATCACGGGCTTGCGCGTCCAGGAGGCGGCGCGGGCCCGGGCGGCGGCAATGTCCGCGCGCAGGCTGGCGATCAGTGCGCGGCCGGCATCCTCGCGCTGCACCAGCGCGGCCAGTACGGCGATCATGCGCAGGATGCCTTCCACCGAGCGCTGGTTGAATTGGTGTACTTCGATGCCGGCCTTGACGAGGTCGCGGCAGATATCGGCCTGCATATCGCAAAAGCCGATCACGAGGTCGGGCTGGACGGCCAGGATGCGTGCCAGGTCAGCGGAGGAAAAACCGCTGATCTTGGTTTTTTCCTCGCGCGCGCGGGGCGGGCGCACGGTAAAGCCGGAAATGCCCGCGATGACGTCTTGCGCGCCCAGCGCGTACAGCGTCTCCACAGCTTCCGTCGACAAACAGGCGATGCGTTGGTAGTGGCTCATGGCGCCGCCTTGCTGGTGCGGCGCTGGCGGGCCACTCCCAGCTGCTCACACATGGCGGCCGTGCCTTCGATCATGCGCGGGCCGGCGCGGTTGAGCAGGTCGCCATTCAGGCGGAACAGGTTATTCCTGCGCACGGCCGTCATCGACGGGAAGGCGCGCCACATCGCCAGGCCGCCTTCGCTGCGTGGATCGCTCTTTTCGCTGGTGCCGAAAATGACTTCCGGGTCTTCCTGCAGCACGCCTTCCGGCGTGACGACGGGCGCCACCACCTTCATCGCGGCAAACACATTCTGGCCGCCGCACACGCGCATGGAGTCGCTGATGATGCTCGCGCCGCTCAGGGTATATAAAGGTTTGTCCCACACCTGGTAAAACACGCGCACAGGCGGACGCTGCGCATATTGCGCCGTCAAGCTGGCCAGTTTGGCGCGTAGCTGGGCGGCGGCCGGTTTGGCGACTTTTTCCGTGCCCATCAGCTGGCCCAGGCGCTCCATGCTGTCGGGGATGTCGGCCAGCTTGCGCGGCTCGCTGTGATAGATGGGCACCTTCAGCTGGCGCAGCATGGCGATCTGGCGCTCGGCGCTGCCATGCATCCAGACGACGATCAGGTCCGGCTTCATGGCGATGATGCGCTCCATGTCGTACTGTCGGTTGTCGCCCACTTGCGTGATTTTCTTTGCCGCTTCCGGGTAGTCGCTGTAGCTGACGACACCGGCGATCCTGTCGCCGCCACCGGCTGCAAACAGTAGCTCCGTGACGTGCGGCGCCAGCGCCAGAATGCGCTGCGCCGGTTTTTCCACGCTGACGGTATTGCCGTCGTCGTCGCGCACGGTGATGGCGGCATGCGCCTGCAGCGAGATCAATCCGGCCAGCAGCAGTGCGGTTTTCAAGTGGTTCATATGTGCTTCCATGCAGTGAGGGCCTGCTGCAGGCGCAGCCAGGCATGTTCGTCGGGGGGCAGGCCCAGGCGGATGCCGTGGGCCGCGTGGCGGAACAGGCGCACCCAGATGCCTGATACTGCCATGTGGCGCCAGAAGGCTTCGGCACGTTCTTCCGGCCACCATTGAAACAGTGCCGTGCCGTTGCTGGCGATGCCGTGCGCGGCCAATAACTGGCGCAGGCGGGCACCTTCGCCGCGCAGGCGCTCGCGCATCGCTTCCTGCCATTGCGTATCGCTCAAGGCGGCCAGCGCCGCCTGCTGCGCCGGGCCGCTGACAGTCCATGGGCCCAGCATGTCGGCCAGCTGTGCCAGCAACGTGGGATGAGCGGCGACAAAGCCCAGGCGCAGCCCCGCCAGGCCAAAGAATTTGCCGATGGAGCGCAGCACGATCAGGCCCGGCTGGGCCGTGTGCTGACCGAGGCTGGCTTGCGCTTCCGTGTCGCCAAACGCTTCATCGACCACCAGCCAGCCACCGCGCGCGGCCAGCTTGCCGGCCCACTCCAGTAATACCTCGGGCGCGATGCGTTCGCCCGTGGGATTGTTCGGATTGCAGATCACCAGCACATCGCAATTGTCGATGGCATCGGCCAGCTGCGCATACGCCACTTGCCGCAATTGGTGGCCGTGCTGGCCCCAGTGGTGCGCATGTTCCGCATACGAAGGTGCGGCCACCACCACGCGCGATGGTGCGCGCAGCCGGGGCAGGGCCTGGATGGCGGCCTGCGTGCCCGCGACCGGCAGCATGGCTGGCGCGTTGTAGTAAGCGCAGGCAGCGGCCGCCAGGGCCGGATCGGCTTCCGGTAGCCGGTGCCAGGCATTGGCGTTCGGTGCTGGCGCTGCATACCAGTGCGGGTTGATGCCCGTCGACAGGTCGATCCAGTCATCCAGAGGCCGTCCGTATTCACGTTCGGCGTCGCGCAGCTTGCCGCCATGTTCAAGCAAAGTATGTCCCCCGCAGGTGGTATAGCCCGGCCAGCAGCGCCACCCAGATCAGCCAAAGAACCGCCGTTTCGGCCACCAGGCGCCAGGCGCGGTCGATATCGCGCGCTTCGGCCGGGCGGCCGACGCCCAGCGGCGGGCGGCGTTCCAGCTCACCGTCATAGAAGGCGTCGCCACCGAGAGCCAGGCCCAGGGCACCGGCGCCGCTGGCCATCACGGGCCCAGCGTTCGGGCTGCCCCAGCTTGGGGCCTGGCTGCGCCAGCAGTGCCAGGCGCGCTTTTTGTCCGCCATGGTCTTGCCCAGCAAAACGTAGGACAGGGCCGTCAGGCGCGCCGGCAGGTAATTGATGATATCGTCGATGCGCGCGGCGCAGCAGCCGAACCAGTTGTAGCGCTCGTTGCGGTAGCCCCACATGGCGTCGAGGGTATTCGCCAGCCGAAATAGTACGGCGCCGGGGCCGCCCGCCACGGCAAACCAGAACAGGGTGCCGAAGACGGCGTCGTTGCCGTTTTCCAGCAGGGATTCTGTGCTGGCCTTGGCCAGGCTGGCTGCGTCGGCATTGGCCGTGTCGCGGCTGACGATGCGCGCCGTCAGCAGGCGCGCCTTGTCCAAGTCATCGATGGCCAGGGCCTCGGCGATCGGCTGGTTATGCTCGCGCAGGCTGCGCAGGCCCAGACATAGATATAGCAGGAAGACGTGGAGGGCGGCACCCGCCAGGCCGCATAGCCAGTAGGCGGCATAGCTGATCGGCAGCACGGCCAGCGCCCACGCCAGCCCGCCGCGCAGGAAACGCCCACGGCCCCGGTTCAGCAGGCGTTCGAGCGTGCTGGCGAGGCGGCCAAAGCCCACCAGCGGATGCCAGCGGCGCGTCTCGCCCAGGATCAGATCGAGCAGCACGCCAACCGTCATCAAGGCGGCCAGCATGGGCAGCGACAAGCCGCTCAGCATGTGCCGCCTTTCAGGTACAGGGGCAGGCCGGCGGCGATAAACACGGCCCGGTCGCACACGGCTGCCACGGCCTGGTTCAGGCGTCCGGCTTCATCGGTGAAGCAGCGCGAGATGGCGCCGTACGGCACGATGCCCATGCCCACTTCGTTCGATACCAGTACAAGCTCACAACTCGCGCTATCGGTATCGTCGATTTCAGCCAGCGCATACAGCAAGTGCGCACGCTCGCTGTGGAACAGTTCGGGCAGGGCGATGTCACCCACGTCCGGATACGTCTCGCCGGTGGAAAACATCAGATTCGTCAGCCATAGGGTCAGGCAGTCGACCAGCAGCAGGCGGCCGGGCCGTGCTTCCCGCAGGATGGCGTCGCCCAGGCGCAGCGGTTCTTCCAGGGTGGCCCACTCGGCCGGGCGCTGTACCCGGTGATGCGCAATGCGCGTGGCCATTTCGCCGTCGCCCGCCTGCGCGGTGGCGATGTAGATCACTTCCTTGCCCGACTCGCGGGCCAGCTTTTCCGCATAGGCGCTCTTGCCGGAACGGGCGCCGCCGAAGACCAGGGTGCGCGTCATGGCGCTGTTACCACTCGGTGCCGATTTGTGCGCCGATGCCGGCCGCGTACGCATGTTTGACGACGGCCATCTCGGTGACGGTGTCGGCGATGGCGATCAATTCGTCCGGTGCGCCGCGGCCCGTGATGACCACGTGCTGCATGGCCGGGCGTTCCAGCAGGTCGGCGATGACCTTGTGCACGTCGAGGTAGTTGTATTTGAGGGCGATATTGAGTTCGTCGAACAGCACCAGGCCGTAGCTGGGGTCGGACAGGAAGGTCTTCGCCTGTTCCCATGCGAGTTCGGCTTTTTCGATGTCGCGCTCGCGGTTTTGCGTTTCCCAGGTATAGCCTTCGCCCATCGCATGAAAGCTGATTTCATCGGGGAAGCGGCGCAGGAATTTTTCTTCGCCGGTCGACATGGCGCCCTTGATGAACTGCACCACGCCCACTTTCATGCCGTGGCCCATGGCGCGGATGGCCATGCCGAAGCCGCTCGAACTCTTGCCCTTGCCATTGCCCGTGTTGACGACGATGATGCCGATTTCCTTATCGGCCTTGGCGATGGCCGCATCGATGATGGTTTTTTTTCGTTCCATGCGCACGCGGTGGCGTTGGTTTATAGCTGCGGTATTGGCTGCGGTTTCCGCATCGACGGGTTTGTTGTCGCTCATGTTTAATCCTCTTTCGGTATGAATATCTTGCGTTTTCCGTGGGCGATGATCTCGATCGGGTGGCCCAGGTAGTCGCCCAGGATGGATGCCTGCATCACGTCGGCTACAGGACCGGCCAGCCAGCCGCCGTCGCCCATCAGCAGCAGCGCATGGGTCGAGACACTGTGCGCCAGGTTCAGGTCATGCCCCACCATCACCACGGTTTTATTCTGTTCGCGGCACAGTTTCGACAGCAGGCCCATGACGCTGACCTGGTGCGCCAGGTCCAGCGCATTAGCCGGTTCGTCCAGCAGCAGCAAGGGCGTATCCTGCGCCAGCATGGCGGCAATCGCCACGCGCTGGCGTTCGCCGCCGGACAGGCTGCGTACGTCGCGCTCGGCCAGGTGCTCCACTTCCATCGAGGCCAGCGCCGCCAGGGCGATGCGCTGGTCGTCGCTGCCTTCCCAGTAATGGTTGTCGTGATACGGGTGGCGCGCCGACAGTACGGTTTCGATGACGCGGTACGAGAACGCATCGTGGCGCGCCTGCGCCAGGAAGGCCCGTTCGCGTGCCAGTTCATCGAGCGGCCAGTCGATCAGGGCGCGGCACTGTATCGTCACGTGGCCCGCATCCGGTTCGCGCAAGCCGGCCAGGGTACGCAGCAAGGTGCTCTTGCCCGCGCCATTGCGGCCGATCACGCTCCAGCATTCGCCATCCCTGATGTGCCAGGTGAGGTTTTCCACGAGGGAGCGCGTGCCTGCCTTCAGGCCGAGTTGGTAAGTACGTATCATGTGCGGCGTAATCGGTGCAGTTGGTACAGGAAGACGGGCGCGCCTATCATGGCTGTCACCACGCCGACGGGCAGCTGCAAGGGCGCCAGCACGGTGCGCGCCAACGTGTCTGCCAGCACCAGGAAGGTGCCGCCGGCCAGCGCGGCGGCTGGTATCAACAGGCGATGATCGGGGCCGCAGGCAAAGCGCAGCGCATGCGGCACGATCAGGCCGACAAAACCCACGCTGCCGGCACTGGTGACGGCGCTGGCCGTGAGCAGGCCGGAACAGAAGAACAGACCCTTGCGCAGGGCGCCCACGCGCACGCCCAGGGTGCTGGCCGCTTCAGCGTGCAGGGCCATGATGTTCAGCGAACGCGCGCAGCGCAAGGCGAAGATCATGGCGCCGGCCAGGACCAGCCATGGCATCAGCCGCGCCGGTGCGCCGGCCAGGTCGCCGATCATCCAGAACACCATGCTGCGCAAGCGGCTTTCCGGGGCGATGGAGAGCATCAGGGTGACGATGGCCATGCAGGCCGAGGCCAGGATCACGCCCGTCAGCAGCAAGAGCGAGGCGCCGCCTTCGGCCGCCGTGCCGCCGCGCAGGTCGCGCCGGGCAAAGAAGTACAGCAGCATGGACACGCCGACGGCGCCCGCAAAGGCGGCCGCATCGACCACCCACAGCGCGCACATGAACAGCAGCGCGGCCAGCGCGCCCACGGAAGCGCCGGCGGAAATGCCCAGCACATACGGGTCGGCCAGGGGATTGCGCAGCAGCGCCTGCATCATGACGCCAGCCAGCGACAGCGCCGCGCCGGTGACAAAGGCGGTCAGCGCGCGGCCCAGGCGCAGGTCGAGCAGGGTGGCGGTAAGAGTATCGGTCTTGCCCTGCACGACATGGAACAGGGCGGAAGGCAGGTCGGCGAGCGGAATCGCGATCGAACCGATCATGCCGGAGAAAATCAGGCTGGCAACCGCGCACGCGATCAGCACCGTGAGGATCACGGTGGCGCGGTGGCGCATATTGCGGAAAAATGGGTGCATGTACTGCCTTAGGTGTAACGGGAGCGGTGCAAGTGGCTGCGGACTTCCTCAGATGCGTTGATGGGGCGTATACGAAAAATGGCCCGCATGCGGTTGCGCGTACGGGCCATTGTAATCAACTCCTGGCCGCTTTAGAAATCGTAGCGTGCCGAAAGTTTCATCTGGCGGCCATTGCTAGGATAGATGCCACCTTTGCAGCTGAATGCGTAGGTGAAGTACTGCTTGTCGGTCAGGTTCAAGGCATTGACCGCCACTTCCCAGGCGCCGAACTTGCGTGCATAGCGGGCGTCAAATGTGGTGAATGACGGGATATTGGCAGCGCAGGTATTGGCAAAATCGCTGCCATAGCGCTGGCTGTCCACCCATTGCGCGCCGATGTCCACGCTCTGGCCATCTTTCGGCACCCACGACAGGCGGGCCGACAGGGTGTTTTTCGGGATCAGTGTCAATTCCTTGCCCGAGTTGACGCCTTCGGTGAAGGTCGCTTTTACGTGCTGGTAGTGGCCGCTGACGCGCCAGTCAGTCGCGATATTCGCACTGGCATCGAGTTCGAAACCCTGGTGCTTGGTCGGATCCAGGTTGGTGTTGGCGCCCCCGCCAAATTGACCTGCCGTCGGATCATAATAGATCTCGTTGGTCAGTTTGTGGCGGAAGACGCGTGCATCGAGCTTGACGATGCTGTTGTCGTAGGTTGCGCCCAGTTCCAGGTCGTGCGAGGTCTGGCCTTGCAATGGTTTGTTAGCGATAGGGGTGAAGCCATTTTCATCGGCATTTGCGACGCGATAGCTCTGGCCCGCCTTGGCGTACAGATTTACCTGCGGCACGACATCGAAACTGCCTTGCAGGTCCCAGGCATTGAAGTTTTGCTTGATTTTGTAGGTGGCTGTGGTGAACGGTGCTGGATCCACGGAGTCCTTGTCGAAAGTCTCATGGCGCACGCCGGCGGCAACGCGGAAGTTTTGCGGGCTCGCGAATTTCAGCTCATCGCGCACATAGAATGCCTGCGATTTCTGCTTTGCCTTGGCTTGGGAATACGAAGCGTCAACCGCCAGGTCCCACTTGATGAAGTCGGCGCCAGCGACGATTTCATTGAGCATACCGTTGAGCTGGCCTAGGTGACGTAGACGCGGCGAGAACTGGTTTTGTTTGACCTTGCGTTCCGATGCGGAAGGACCGAAACTGCTGAAATAGGTGGACTTGGCCGTCTTTTCACGGTGCGACAGCTCGGCTGCCAGATCAACGGCACCCAGGCGGCCTTCGGCGAATGCGGTGTAGCGGTCGCTGTCGACTGAACCGAAATCTTTCAGTTTCTTCGCCTGACGCGGATTGTCTTCAAACTGGGCCAATGTTATCGAGCCAGGAAAGCGGCTATCCTGACGCGTGGAGTCGATACGCACACCTGCGCGGACGTTCTTGTCCTGCCATTGCGCGCCGCCGCCGAAGTTGGTTTGCTTGTATTCGTTATTATCACGATAGTTGTCGGTTTCCTGCTTGCCGACAGCGGCATCGAGAGTGACGTTATTCCAGGTCTGGGCTACGGAGCCGCGCACTTCGCGCTGGCCCAGTTGGCCCACTTCGGCGAAGACCGTACCGCGGCCAGCCTGCTTGCCTGGACGTTTGGTGACGATATTGATTACGCCGCCCGTCGCACCGTCGCCGTACAGGACGCTGCTGCCGCCGCGTGTGATTTCGATGCGTTCGACGCTATCGATGGGAATGCTGGCCAAGACTGGATCGGTCAGTTCATTTTCCGACAGGCGTACGCCGTCGAGGACCACGACCATGTTCTGGCTGGCGGTGGCACCGAAGCCACGTAGGTCGAGGGTAAAGTCAGGGCTGCCGGTGAGGCTTTGACGACCATACACGCCTCCGATCTTGCGGATGGCCTGGTTCACATCCGTGACGCCCGCGCGGCGGATTTCATCGGCCGTGATGACGGTGGCGCCGATCGGCTGCAGTGCGGGGTCGCTGTTGAAGCGGGAGCCCGTGACGACGATCTGGTCCAGCGTTTTGCCACCGGTTTGCGCGAAGGCGGGAGTGGCGGCGATGAAGCACAGGGAAATGGCGGAAAACAGGGCGCGCGGCGCCATTGCCGGCGCGCGGCGGTGTAATACGGGAGCAGTCATGATATCGTTTTCTTCGGAAAAAGCACCCGGCTCGCGTCCCCGCAAGCCAGATTCAACGGAAGGCGCGGCACCCGGCAAGGCCCGCACTTCCACCTGTCCTGGCCGGTATCCGGGCTGGCAAGTACGGCTATCCTACCTTCCCATGCTCGATGATTGCAAGCACAGTGGTTGTCAGAGATAGCTTGTCGCCCGCTTCCTGTAGAGAGAGGCGACACTTGCTTACCGTTGCGGGGGCAGCACACGCTCGCCGCGATCGCGGCATCGTGTTTCCCGTTTAACTGCGCTCATGGACATGAGCGCGGGCACCAAAACCCCGCCATTATACGTGTAGCAGGCATGGACTGAAATGGCTGGCTGGACGATTAGATATCAGAAATCGACGACGACGGTCGCACCGTAGGCGATTTTGTGGGCGGAACGGGCGGCCAGCAGGGCCGTTTCTTCCAATGACAGCCGGGCTTGCAGTGCCGACAGCAGGCGGATGGTGCCTGCATGGCAGATGATGACGACCGTTTCGTGTTGTTCGCGCAACAGATCGCCTAAAAACGCATCGACGCGGGCGGCCATCGCCAGCACATTCTCGCCTCCGCCGGGGCGGTACCAGGCCAGGTCGGCCGCCCAGGCATCGATTTCCGTGCGCGCAATCGCGTGCCAGGGCTGCATTTCCCACGCGCCGAAATCCATCTCCGCCAGCCGCGCGTCGAAGTGCAAGTCGCAGGAAGGCAAGTCCTGCGCCAATGCTGTCGCCAGGCCGGCGCAGCGGCGCAGCGGACTGGCGTAGAGCGGCACACCGGCCGGCAAAGTCGCTTGCAGGCTGGCGCGCACCGTGGCCATTTCGTGCGGCGCCACTGCCACGTCGCTGCGGCCATAGCAGGTGTCGCTGGTGACCTGCGGTGCGGGGTGGCGAACGAGGATCAGGCGCATGTTTGCTTAGTAAAAGTGCAATGGAGGCTGAAAGCTGGAGAGGATGGCCAGATAGATCGCCACTTCAGCCAGTTGCTGCACGGCGCCCAGGCAGTCGCCTGTGTAGCCTTGCAGGCGGCGCTGACATTTGCGGCCCAGCCAGAATGCGGCCGCCGCCGCCGCCACGATGGCAAAGGCCAGCGTGGCCCAGTTAAGTATCCCCAGCACGCCGCAGGCGATGGCGGGCAATAGGCCGCAGGTAGCTGCGATGATGAATTCAGCGGTGCTCATTTCCTGCGCCATCGGCTTGGCCTTGCCGTCGTCGCGCGCATAGTCCATGAGCCAGATCAGCGAAACGGCGGCCAGGCGCGAGAGCGGATGGGCGATGAGTAATGTCGCCACCACCGTGGCAGGCGGCAGCGATGCGAGCGCCGCACATTTGATGGCCAGCAGGCAGAGGATGCCGATGGCGCCATATGCGCCGATGCGCGAATCCTTCATGATTTCCAGGACCCGCTCACGCGTCATTCCACCGCCAAAGCCATCGCACATGTCGGCGAAGCCGTCTTCATGGAAGGCGCCCGTCAGGTAAATGCCGGCGGCAACGGCCAATAGCACGGCCACCGCTGAAGGCAGGAGCCAGCTGGCAAGCAGATACACGGCGCCACTGATGGCCGCCACCACCACGCCGACCAGCGGAAAGTAGCGCGAGGCGTGCTGCAGCCAAGCCGGCTCGAAACCCACCCAGCGCGGGATCGGCAGGCGCGTGAAGAACTGCAGCGCAATGAAGAAGAGGCGGCACTGATGGACTGCGACAGAAGCGGGATTGGTCATGGTCTTAGTCTGGCGTGGACTTTTCGCTGACCTGGGCCGAGGCGAAGGTGGCCATCTCGCGCATGAAGTTGACGGCTGCGTGCAGCAGCGGCAAGGCCAGCGCCGCACCCGTGCCTTCACCGAGGCGCAAATCGAGATGCAGCAGCGGACGTGCTCCCAGGCTAGCCAGCAACTGGCGATGACCGTTTTCATCGGAGCAGTGCGAAAACACGCAGTAATCGAGGATGGCCGGCTGCAAACGGGCCGCCACCAGCAGGGCGCTGCTGACGATGAAGCCATCGATCAGCAAAATCATGCGCCGTTCGGCTGCTTTGAGCATGGCGCCGGCCATCATGGCGATTTCGAAGCCGCCGAAGGTGGCCAATACGTCGAGTGGCTCATGGGCCGCCGCATGATGCGCGACAGCCGCTTCGATCACCTGCTGTTTGTGCAATATGCCTTCCCTTGACAGACCGGTGCCGGCGCCCACGCAGTCGGCGACCGGTATTTGCGTCAGCTTGTGCATCAGTGCGGCGGCAGCGGTGGTGTTGCCGATGCCCATTTCGCCTAAGCCCAACACATTGCCGTCCAAGGTGGCCACCAAGTCCATCCCTGCCTGCATGGCGGCCAGACATTGCTCCTGGCTCATGGCGGGTTCTTTGGCAAAGTTGCGGGTGCCGGGACCCTGCTTGCGGTCAAGCAAGCCGTCGCGCGCGCCGAAGTCATGGTTCACGCCGGCGTCCACTATATATAAGGCGCAATTGTTCTGGCGGGCAAAGACATTGATGGCGGCGCCGTCACCGAGGAAGTTTTCTACCATTTGCCAGGTCACGCTTTGTGGATAAGCGGAAATGCCTTCGGCGACGACGCCATGATCGGCCGCAAAAACGATGATGGCAGGTTGGTGCAATGCCAGTTGCGTGCTTAGCTGGATCAGGCCGATCTGATGGGCCAGGGTTTCCAGTAGGCCCAGGCTGCCCAGCGGCTTGGTCTTGCTATTGATGGCATGTTCGAGCGCGCTGGCCAGGGCGGGATGGGCGGTGGGGCAGATGTGTGGAATAGGCATGGGAGTCAAGGTGGATGCGGCAGGGTATTGCCAGCGCTACGATATCACACAGCAATATTTGCTCAGCTGCAAAATAGCCCTTGCGGGGCATGCGGTGCAGGGCTATAATTCGCCCCTCGCTGAACGACGCATGCAAATGCCGAGTAAAGCAGGGTGAAAAAGAAGGTTGACGAAATGCTGCAAACGCTTCATACTCTTCCTTCTTCGCAGCTGACAAACACAACGCTTT
>NZ_JBNYXZ010000010.1:0-242175 GCF_051380935.1 Janthinobacterium algoris
CTGCTTATTTACTACTCTCGCGCTATCGACAAAGCGTTGTGTTTGTCAGCTGCGAAGAAGGAAGAGTATGAAGCATTTCAGCACAATCGTCAACTCCTTCTTTTACTGCCCAGCCCCTGAAGGCTGTCCCTTTTGTGCCGCAAACTAGTGCGTCTCATCGGGGAGGCGAATCATATCAAAGACCATCGAAGTTTGGCAAGCGCTTTTCCAGGAAAGCGTGCATGCCTTCTTTTTGAGCAGGGGTGCCGAAGGCGGCCTGGAACAAACGGCGCTCGTAGGCGACGCCGTCGGTCAAGGTGGTTTCAAAGGCGCGGTTGACGCAATCCTTGATCATCATGGCCACCGAGGTCGGCATGGCCGCGATAGTCTTGGCGGCGGCCAGGGTTTCTTCCAGCAATTTATCGGCCGGCACCACGCGCGATACCAGGCCGATGCGTTCCGCCTCGGCGGCGTCGATGGTGCGCGCCGTCAGCAACAGGTCCATGGCCTTGGCCTTGCCGATGGCGCGCGGCAGACGCTGCGTACCGCCCGCCCCTGGCGTGACGCCGACCTTGATTTCCGGCTGGCCAAATTTGGCGCTGTCAGCAGCGATCAGGAAATCACACATCATGGCCAATTCGCAGCCGCCACCAAGCGCGTAGCCAGCCACTGCGCCCACCACCGGTTTGCGTACGCGCAAGATATGCTCCCAGTTGCGGCTGATATAACCCTGGGTAAAGGTATCGGGATAAGTGTAATCGGCCATGGCGGCAATATCGGCGCCGGCGGCAAACGCTTTTTCGCTGCCCGTGAGCACGATACAGCCGATATTGTCATCGGCGTCGAATTTGAGCAGGGCGTCGCCCAACTCATTCATCATATTGTCATTCAAAGCGTTCAAGGCCTTCGGGCGATTCAGGCGGATGATCGCCACTTTGTCCTGGATGTCGATGATCAGATCTTCGTATTGCATAGTGTCTCCTCTGGATGAACGGTGTGACGATTGTAGCGGCTAACGGCAGCGGCGCGACAGGTGCGCTGCTATTATTGTGAGCCCGATCACCTTTATCGAGCAGCGTATTTTCTCCTCCTTCTTTCAGTACTGCACCCACTACCTGCGCGGTGACGGCAGCGCCGCCAGCGTCAATTTTCGCCGCCTGTGGTTCAGCAACGGCCTCAATTGCTTTGGCGCCCAGATCACCTCGCTGGCCCTGCCCCTGTGTGCGGTACTCTTGCTGCATGCGACGCCGGAACAGATGGGCGTGCTCGTTGCCCTGCAGGCGCTGCCGTTCGCCCTCTTCGGCTTGCCAGTCGGCGTGCTGCTGGACCGGCGCAGCAAGCACCCGATCATGCTCTTCAGCGAAAGCATGTCGGGCCTGGCCTTGGCCAGCGTGGCCGTCGCCTACTGGTGCGGCGTACTGTCGATGCCGTGGTTATATATAGTAGGATTCATCATCGGCACAGGTTTTGTCGTCGGCGGCGGCGCCGAACAGGTTTTCCTGACCTTTTTGGTGGGCCGCGATGGCTTGATCGATGCACAGTCGAAATTTGCCGCCACTGAATCGGCTTCGCGCCTAATCGGCCCAGGCCTGGCCGGCGTGCTGGTGCAAGTTTTGTCAGCGCCCGTCGCCATCCTGTGCACGGCCTGCGGCTATCTGGTTTCCGTCTTCAATTTGCGTGCCATGAGCGTACGCGATCCACGGCCTGCGCCGTCAGACAAGCACGCCCTGCGCGACATCGCTGACGGCTTGCTGTTTGTCTGGCGTGAACCGCTGCTGCGCGCGCTGGCATGGGGTGCCGGCATCTGGCACTTCCTGTTTTACGCCAGCATGGCCTTGACGGTGCTGTTCGCCACGCGCGACCTGGGCATGAGCCCCGGCGTGCTGGGCATGACACAGATGCTGGGCGGCGCCGGCGTATTGCTCAGCGCCTTCATCGTCAAGCCGCTGACGCGCCGCTATGGTGCCGGCCGCACCATCCTCATCGGACTGGCGTCCACCTCCGTGTGCTTTGCCATGACGCCCACCATCCCCGCTGCGCTGTTCGGCAGCGCGGTCGCCAGCGCCGTGGCGTATGCCGTGCTGATGTTCTTTTTCGATTGCGGCGTGATGCTGTTTTTTATTCCCTACCTGGGCCTGCGCCAGAAAGTCACACCCGACCCCATGCTGGGCCGCATGACCTCGACCATGCGCTTCCTGACGGTGGCGACGGCGCCGCTGGGCGCGCTGGCCGCCGGCTGGGTAGCGGAACACTTTGGCGTGCGCAATGGCCTGGCCTGCATCGCGGCGGGCAGTATCTTGTTGACCGTCGCCATGGTGTGGGGCACGCCGCTGCGTAGCGTGCGCACCTGAAGCGATAAACGGGCATACACTGCTGAAAGATTGCCTTGGCGACACTATTCATGCCAAAGCCTGTGAGGTTTGATTTACATCAAGGTTTTAGTTGATGTAAATCCATAAGCTGTCTTACATCACTCTAGGAGCACGTCATGTTTAACACCATTTTATTTCCCACCGACGGCTCGCCGCTGTCCGACAAAGCGGCCGAGACGGCTCTCGCCTTCGCTCAATTGAACAAGGCCAAGCTGGTCGCCCTCAGCGTGGTGCAGCCCTTCCCGTTCTCGCCGATGGCCGATGGCGGCATCGTGCTCGACGCCGGTTTGTACGAACAACAAATGCAGGAAGCATCGCAACGCGCTGTCGACAAGATCGGTGAAGCGGCGCGCGCCGTCGGCGTGCCCTTCGAAGGCGTGGTCGCCGTCTCGCCCAGCCCGCACGAGGAAATCGTCAATGCGGCGCAAACCTACCATTGCGACATCATCCTGATGGCCTCGCATGGCCGCAAAGGCTTGAACAAGCTGTTCGTGGGCAGCGAAACGCAAAAAGTACTGGCGCATACCCAGCTGCCAGTCATGGTCTTGCGCTAACCTTGCGTTAGCGCATCCCCGCCCGGCGCCGCGAGAAACTCAGCGCGCCGGCGCCTGTTTCGGCAGCAATACCCACACGGCGCCGCTCTGCTTCATGCGGCCCGCATTCTCCGCCGCTTCCGCACCAAAACCAAAGAAGTAATCGACCCGGATGGGCCCGCGAATGGCTCCGCCCGTATCTTGCGCCATCACCAGGCGCTGCATGGGAATCTCGCTATTGGCTTGCGTGGTGGACAGGAACACGGGCGCACCCAGCGGCAGGAAACGCGAATCGATGGCCACCGAGCGTTGCGGCGTCAGCGGCACGCCCAATGCGCCTTTCGGCCCCACTTTCGGATCGGGCAAACGCTCCTCCTTGAAGAAGACATAGCTCGGGTTGGCGTTGAACAATTCATCCTTGCGCGTGGGATGGCCGGCGATCCACGCCTTGATGCCCTGCGCGGACGCCTGGCTCAGGGTCAGCTCCCCCTTGTCGACCAGGTAGCGGCCGATCGATTTGTATGGGTGGCCATTCTGGTCAGCGTATGCCACGCGCACGGTTTCCTGCGTATCGGTCAGCTGCACGCGCCCGGAACCCTGCACTTGCAGGAAGAAGGCCTCGACTTCGTCATCCACCCACAGCAATTCCTTGCCCGTGACGGCCGTGGCACGCTCGATGTCGGCGCGGGTCGCATACGGGATCACCTTCTTGCCGACCAGCTTGCCCCGTAAACGCATGTTTTTCAGTTCTGGGTACACGCCAGCCAGGTCGACGGACACGAGATCGTCCGGCACCTTGTACAGCGGCGTCTGGTATGGACCGCCGCGCTTGCGCGCGCCGTGCAGCAGTGGCTCATAGTAGCCCGTGACGAGGCCAGTACTGACGCCATCGGCAGTGATGACTTGATTGGGCACAAAGAAAGTCTCGAAGAACAGGCGGATGGCCTTGTCGCTGTCGGCATTCACCTGACGCGCTATCGTGCATGATTCTTTCCAATCCGGACGTTTCACCAGCACGCCGCACGAAGCCATGAACGCTGGCCAGGCGGCGCGCATGTCATCGCGGCCCCAGCCAGGCAAGGCGGCAAATTTGGCGGGTACGAAGGTGGGCGCTGCCGCATCCGTGATATCCCTGGCATCGGCCGGCTTGGCCGGCACCGGCTTGACGACGGTCGGAGCGATGGCCGGCGCCTTGCCAGTCGCGGTGACCGGCGCTGCCGGCGGCGTGGTACAGGCGGAAAGCGCAAGCGCGACGGCGCCGACTGAAACGGGTAGACTACCGCGTGTCAACAGACGGCGGGTAAATACTAAGCTGCGGGTAAATAACATAGGAGTGCGTATGTGGATCTTGATTATAGAGGCGCTGGTGGCGTTCTTCTTGCTGGCATTTATAGTCTGGTGGACCATGTATTCGGGCAAAAAGCCCGCGCCACCGGCGCGCAAGCAGCTCAGCAAAGAACAGGACAGCACCGAAAAATTGAAGTAAGGGGGCACAAGCCCCCGGCGTCACGTCAGTGCAGGGTACGCGGCACCGACAGCACGAACTCGGGAATCGGCGCTTCGAACTGATGGCCATCTTCAGCCACGCAAAAGTATTCGCCGTGCATCGAGCCTTGCGGCGTGCCCAGCATGGTGCCGCTTGTGTATTCGAATTGCTCGCCCGGCTGCAGCAGCGGCTGGTGGCCGACGGCGCCCAGGCCGCGCACCTCTTCCACCTTGTTGTTCGCATCCGTGATGACCCAGTGGCGCGAAATCAGTTGCGCACCGGCCGTGCCCGTGTTGACGACGCGAATCGTGTAGCTGAACACATGCCGCCCCTCGTCCGGTGCCGATTGCTCGGGCAGATATTGCGTCTTAACCGTTACCGTAAATTCATAAGTCGCCATCGTTATTCCTATTCAGACATTGCCAGTCGTATATTGTGTGTCGCGCGCGCCGCCTTGGCCATCGCGCGCCGTGTATTCTGCGTTCCAGTAAGGCATGGTAACGGCGTCAAGCGTAAAATAGCGCATCTTCGCATTTTCTACTCTTAGCCCTTAGCCACCATGACAACATTCCGTATCGCTCCCAGCATCCTGTCCGCCGACTTTGCCCGCCTGGGCGAAGAGGTGCGCAACGTCGTTACCGCCGGCGCCGACATCATCCACTTCGACGTGATGGATAACCATTATGTGCCGAACCTGACCATCGGCCCGCTGGTGTGCGAAGCGATTCGCCCGCACGTGCAAGTACCCATCGATGTGCATCTGATGGTCAAGCCTGTTGATCGCATTATCCCGGATTTCGCCAAGGCTGGCGCGAACATCATCACCTTCCACCCGGAAGCGTCGGATCACGTTGACCGTTCCTTGCAGCTGATCCGCGACAATGGCTGCAAATCGGGCCTGGTGTTCAACCCGGGCACGCCGCTGCACTTCCTGGAACACGTGATGGACAAGATCGACATCATCCTGATCATGTCGGTCAATCCGGGCTTTGGCGGCCAGTCCTTCATTGCGCATACGCTCAAGAAAATCGCCGAAGCGCGCCGCATGATCGACGAATCGGGCCGTGACATCATGCTGGAAGTCGATGGCGGCATCAAGATCGACAACATCGCCGCCGCCGCTGCCGCCGGTGCCGACACCTTCGTCGCCGGCTCGGCCATCTTCGGCAAGCCGGACTACAAGGCCGTGATCGACGCCATGCGCGCCGAATTAGCCAAAACGGTGGGCAACTGATGCAGCCGGGCACGGTGAAAGACCACGTACTGGCCGGCGTGCGCGCCGCCATCATCGACCTCGATGGCACGATGCTCGACACCGTGCCCGATTTTCATGTCGCCATCAATGGCATGCGCGCCGAATTGAATCTGGCACCCATCAGCGCCGAGGCCATCAAGCTGATGGTCGGCAAGGGCTCGGAAAACCTGATCCGCACCGTGCTCGCGCTCGACTTCGATGCGGCCGGCGTGGAGCAGCGTTTTGAGCAGGCGATGGAGGCTTACCAGCGCCACTACCTGGCCATCAATGGCCAGTTCAGCACCCTGTATCAGGACGTGGAAGCTGGGCTGGCGGCAATGAAGGCGGCGGGCTTGCGCCTGGCCTGCGTCACCAACAAGCCGATCGCCTTCGCCCTGCCCCTGCTAAAGCAGAAAAACCTGGCACAGTATTTCGAGATCGTCTACGGCGGCGATTCGCTGCCGAAGAAAAAACCCCACCCCATGCCACTGCTGCAAGTGTGTGCGGACTTCGACCTGGCGCCAGCCAAAGTGGTGGCCATCGGCGACTCTTCGAATGACGCGCAAGCGGCACGGGCTGCGGCTTGCCCTGTCTTGACGGTACCGTATGGTTACAACCACGGACACTCTATACACGACACCGATTCCGATGGTATAGTCAATACGCTGCTCGAAGCGGCCAATTTTATTAGCATGCACAACAGACCAGCATACTGACCAACCCCAACACCATATCGTGAACACGTTTCTCATCAAAAAACACAATGTCACCCAAACCGGCTCGATTGAGGCCTGGCTTTGGCGACGCTGGCAATCCTGGCAGGCCTAAGGGCCGAGCCGTGTAAGATTGCTGTCGGCGGCAGGCGCGCATGTGCGTGCTGTATGCACCGGCAGGTTTTTTGATAACCCACCGCAGGGTTTGTGCTTTGTAAGCACGACGCACACGCGTACCCTGGCGGCATGGAGAGACACATGACCGAACTCGAATTCAAATCGCTGGCCCAGCAAGGCTACAACCGCATCCCCCTGATTGCGGAGGCTTTTGCCGACCTGGAAACCCCGCTCACGCTGTACCTGAAACTGGCGCAGACCCAGCAAGGCGGCAAGAACACTTTCTTGCTCGAATCCGTCGTCGGCGGCGAGCGCTTCGGCCGCTATTCCTTCATCGGCTTGCCCGCCACCACCGTCTTGCGCAGCCATGGTAACCGCACAGAGATCGTCAAGAACGGCGCCGTGATCGAAGAGCACGAAGGCAATCCGCTCGACTTCATCGAACAGTACCAGTCGCGCTTCAAGGTGGCCCTACGCCCCGGCATGCCGCGCTTTTGCGGCGGCCTGGCCGGCTACTTCGGCTACGACACCGTGCGCCACATCGAGAAAAAACTGGCCGGTGGCGCACCGAAAGATGATTTGAACCTGCCCGACATTCAGTTGATGGTGACAGAGGAACTGGCCGTCATCGACAACCTGTCCGGCAAGTTGTACCTGATCGTGTATGCCGACACCACGCAGCCCGAGTCGTTCTCGAAAGCGCGCCAGCGCCTGAAGGACTTGCGCATGATGCTGCGCCGCGGCGTCGATGCGCCGGTCACCAGTGCCTCCGTGCGCACGGAAACCATCCGTGACTTTTCCAAGGAAGACTATCTGAAGGCGGTCGCCAAGGCGCATGAATACGTGATGGCCGGCGACTTGATGCAAGTGCAGATCGGCCAGCGTATCCGCAAACCGTATGTCGATTCGCCGCTGACCCTGTACCGCGCCCTGCGTTCGCTCAATCCGTCGCCCTACATGTACTTCTATAATTTCGGCGACATGCAGATCATCGGCGCCTCGCCCGAAATTTTGGTGCGCAACGAGACGACGACGGACGGCGGGAAAAAAGTCACGCTGCGTCCCATCGCCGGCACGCGTCCGCGCGGCGCCACCCCGGAACGCGACGCTGAATTGTCCAGGGAACTGCTGGCCGACCCGAAAGAAATCGCCGAGCACGTGATGCTGATCGACCTGGCCCGCAACGACATCGGCCGCATCGCCGAAACGGGCAGCGTGCACGTCACCGACCGCATGGTCATCGAAAAATACTCGCACGTGCAGCACATCGTCTCGAACGTGGAAGGCACCTTGAAAGACGGCTTGTCGAACCTGGACGTGCTGCGCGCCACCTTCCCCGCCGGCACCCTGACGGGCGCGCCGAAAGTGCGCGCCATGGAAGTGATCGACGAGCTGGAAATCACCAAGCGCGGCATCTATGGCGGCGCCTGCGGCTACCTGTCGTTTGGCGGCGAAATGGATGTGGCGATCGCCATCCGCACAGGCGTGATCAAGGACGGCATGTTGTACGTGCAGGCCGCGGCCGGCATCGTGGCCGACTCGATCCCCGAAATGGAATGGCAGGAAACTGAAAACAAGGCGCGCGCCGTACTGCGCGCCGCCGAACAAGTGCAAGATGGCCTGGATGGGGAGTTTTAAGATGCTGCTAATGATCGACAACTATGACTCCTTCACCTACAACATCGTGCAGTATTTCGGCGAGTTGGGTGAAGACGTGCGGGTCTACCGCAACGATGAAATCACGATCGAACAGATCGAAGCGCTGAATCCGGACCGCATCTGCATCTCGCCCGGCCCGAAAGCACCAAAGCAGGCGGGCATTTCGGTCGACGTGCTGAAACACTTCGCCGGCAAGAAGCCGATACTGGGCGTGTGCCTGGGCCACCAGGCCATCGGCGAGGCGTTTGGCGGCAAGGTCATCCGCGCCAAGCAAGTCATGCATGGCAAGACTTCCCTTATCGCGCATACGGGCGTGGGCGTTTTCAAAGGCTTGCCCAGCCCCTTCACAGTGATCCGCTACCACTCTTTGGCGATCGAACGCGCCTCGCTGCCTTCCTGCCTGGAAGTGACGGCGTGGACGGACGACGGCGAAATCATGGGCGTGCGCCACCGGGAATACGATATCGAGGGGGTGCAGTTCCACCCCGAATCGATCCTCTCGGAGCACGGCCACGCCCTGCTGAAGAATTTCCTCGAGCGCTGATTCCATGCGCACGCCACGGCGTGCCATCAGTGTCCTCCTGCGCCATCATTGAAGAAGGAAGCATCATGCCGATCACCCCACAAGAAGCCCTGCTGCGCTGCATCGAACACCGCGAAATATTTCACGACGAAATGCTGTACCTGTTCCGCCAGATCATGTCCGGCGAAATGTCGCCCACCATGATCGCAGCGCTGACCATGGGCTTGCGCGTGAAAAAGGAAACCATCGGCGAAATCGCCGCCGCCGCGCAAGTGATGCGCGAGTTTTCCACCAAGGTGCCCATGGCCGACACCACCAACCTGCTCGACATCGTGGGCACGGGCGGCGACGGCGCGCACACTTTCAATATCTCCACCGCCTCGATGTTCGTGGCGGCGGCAGCCGGCGCGCGCGTGGCCAAACATGGTGGACGCAGCGTCTCGTCATCGTCCGGCAGCGCCGACGTGCTGGACTCCCTGGGCGTCAACATCAACCTGCAACCCGAGCAGATCGCCCAGTCGATCGCGCAGACGGGCATCGGTTTCATGTACGCGCCCAACCACCACGCGGCCATGAAGCATGCGGCGCCCGTGCGCAAGGAGCTGGGCGTGCGCACGATATTCAACATCCTCGGTCCGCTGACCAATCCGGCCGGCGCGCCCAACATTCTGATGGGCGTGTTCCACGCCGACTTGGTCGGCATCCAGGTACGCGTGCTGCAGCGCCTGGGCGCGCAGCATGCCATCGTCGTGTATGGCCGCGACAATATGGATGAAGTATCGCTGGGCGCGGCCACCATGGTCGGTGAACTGATTAACGGCGAAATCCGTGAATATGAAATCCATCCCGAAGACTTCGGCATGTCGATGATCGCCAGCCGCAATCTGAAGGTGGCCGACTCCATCGAGTCAAAGGCGAAGATGATGGAAGCGCTGCGCGGCGAACCGGGTGCTGCCGCCGACATCGTCGCCCTGAACGCGGGCACGGCGCTGTATGCGGCTGGCGTGGCCAGCTCGATTGAAGACGGCCTGGCGCGTGCGCGCACCGCCGTCAGCTCGGGAGCCGCCCTGGCAAAACTGGAACAATTCGTGCAGGTGACGCAGCAGCTGGGCACCCCGGCGCAAGCGTAAGTTCCCCGCCCTCCTTTATAGAATAGCGACCATCATGTCCGACATACTCGATAAAATCCTGGCCGTGAAGGCCGATGAAGTGGCGAAGGCCAAAGCCCACCGCAGCCTGGCCAGCCTGCGCAACGACGTGGAAAGCGACAACGCCCTGCGCGCCGGCCTGCGCGGTTTCGAGGCAAGCCTGCGCCAGCATATCGCCGCCGGCAAGCCTGGCATCATCGCCGAAGTAAAAAAGGCATCGCCATCGAAAGGCGTGATCCGCGCCGACTTCCGCCCGTTTGATATCGCCGCCAGCTATGCGGCGCATGGCGCGGCTTGCCTGTCCGTGCTGACGGACGAACAGTTCTTCCAGGGATCCGTGGCATATCTGCAGCAGGCGCGTGCCGCCTGCGCCATCCCCGTGCTGCGCAAGGATTTCATGGTCGACATGTACCAGATCTATGAAGCGCGCGCCATGGGCGCCGACTGCATCCTCCTGATCGTCGCGGCGCTCGACCATGGCCTGATGGCCGAGATGGAAGCGTGTGCCCACGAACTGGGCATGGGCGTGCTGATCGAAAGCCACGACGGCGAAGAACTGACGGCGGCGCTCAAGCTCAAGAGCGCGCTGATCGGCATCAACAACCGCAACCTGCGCACCTTCGAAACGTCGCTCGACACGACCATCAACCTGTTACCGCGTATCCCGCAAGACAAATTGATCATCACGGAATCGGGCATCCACAGCACGGCCGACGTGCAACGCATGCGCGATGCGCACATCCACAGCTTCCTCGTGGGCGAAGCGTTCATGCGCGCGCCGGACCCCGGCGTGGAGCTGGAGCGCCTGTTCAGTTAAACCGTGGTAGTCTGGCAGACATGAGACACGCGATCACCATCCTTGCCGCCACTGTCCTGCTGTCGGCTTGCCAGAATGCATCCCCGCCAGCGGGGCGCATGCCCTTGCCTGTGGAGCGCACGCCCCCTCGCACGCCGGCCGCGATACAGCTCGCCGCCAGCATCGACGCTTACAAGTCGCTGGTGGCGCAGCAGATCATGGCGGCCAACGGGGAATACACGTTCAACGGGCGCCTGCCGCCCATGTTGCCGGCCATCGTCGTGCTCGACCTGAGCGTGGGTCCCGACGGCGAACTGAAAAGCGTGCATGTCCACCGTTCGCGCGACAGCGAAGCATCGGCCGCGGCGCTGGCTGCCGTGCGGCGCGTGCCAGCGTTCTTTCCGCCGGCGGGACACCTGATGCGCCGCCACGCACGGACCTTCGATTTCTCCGAAACCTTCCTGTTCAACGACCAGTACCGATTCCAGTTACGCACCTTGTCCGGTCCTCAGTAAACGCGCAAGCATCGAGTTCGATGCGGTCGCGTCCCCGCTCCTTGGCCAGGTACAGGGCAGCATCGGCGCGCGACAGCAACTGTTCCAGCCCCTCCACCACCGATGCCTGGCAAGCGACGCCAATGCTGACCGTACACGATGGCAACCCCGTATGACTGGACTCGCGCAGCAAGGCGCGAATGCGTTCGGCCACGCCCAACGCACTTTGCGCAGGCATGTCCGGCATCAGCACGACGAACTCCTCGCCGCCGAAACGCGCCACGCAATCCGATTCGCGCAGGGCACCTTTGATAACGGTGGCCACATGCGCCAGCACCTGGTCCCCCACCGCGTGACCATAGCGGTCATTGATCGATTTGAAGTAATCGAGGTCGATGCTGAGCAGTGTCAGCGGCAAACGGCGGCGGCGCAGATTATCTATTTCGCGCGCATAAGCATCGCCAAAGCCGCGCCGGTTCAGCACCTGCGTCAGCGGATCGTGGGTCGAGCGGCGCTCCAGTATTTGTTGCAGGCGGCGCGTCGCCACCGTCATGAAGCCTACCGTCAGCAGCAGCGCCATGAAATTGGCGACCGCCAGATAGATGCCGGCCGGCGTACCGCTCACCGACAGGTTCACGCTGGCGCCGCCATGCAGCAACGCCGACACGCCACGCACCAGCACCACAACAGCTTGCAGCAGCATCAGCGCACCAAAGAAAAAACTCGAAAAATGGCGCTCGCCGTAGCGCCATACCAGCTGCACCTGCCGCGCATAAAACAGGAAGACCAGCAGGGAGAAGACCGCCACGCGCGCCGAGAAATCGGGGTGCACCAGCAACCACCAGCTGCTGCCAGCGATGGCCAGAACAAGTATCAGCAGATAGGCGCGGCGACTCGTCGCCAGTCCAAAGAATTTCTCTGTACCCAGCATCGACAGGCCGATGCCGGCCACCAGTGCCGCATTGGCCGTGATCAGGGACAATGCCGGCGGCAGCATCTCGCGTGTACCGAACAGCATGGACGCGCACACCAGCAACAGCAAACCGGCCGCCCAATGTCCCAGGCCATGCACCTCGCGCCGAAAACTGCGATAGACCGAGAACATGACGATGCTCATCGCCCCGCACATCAGGGTCGTCATCAACATAATCGTTCGTGGATCGAGAGTTTGCACGTTGGCGCGATCTAAAAGAAACAGTTCGGCAATTCTAGTTTAGTTAAAGAAAAATTAGTTCATTTGCAGTAAATATGATGGCAATCCACCAGTGCTGGCGGATGAGTTGCATCTGAGAAATTACTGCTTGAAATGAAAAACCGGCCAGTGACGGCCGGTTTTCTGTCTTACTGCATGACAAACAACATCATGCCGCGCTAGGACGCTTCGGCCCCGTGGCTTTCTTTGGCGCCGGCAACAACGCCAGGCTGACGCCAGGCACGCGGTCGCCCTGCAATACGGTAGTAAACGTCATCAGCTCATCGCGGCGAAAGGCGTGGATGGCCACCTTGGCGCCGACGGCGTAACGGCCCAGCAAGGTGTCCAGGTTGGCCGGGTTGCCCGTCACGCGCAAGCCATCGATGGCCACCAGCACGTCGCCTGCCGACAGGCCTGCCGCATGGGCGGCGCCGCCCTGGTGTACCTGCGCCAGCCTGGCATCGTTGCCGTCTCGGCCCAGGTTGACGTCCAGGCTGGGCTTTTCCGCCTTGCGCTGGTCGCTGTACTTCACGCCGAATGGCGCCAGCAGACGCGCCAGCGGCACGTCGTCCGTGCCGCGGATGTAGCGCTCGAAGAACGACTTCATGCGCGTGCCGGAGATCTCATCGAACAAGGCTTCGACTTCGGCCGGCGTCACGCCGCGGCCTTTACCTTCTCCTTTGCCATTGTAAAAATCGCGGCCATAGCGCTGCCACAGTGCCTGCATCACGTCGTCCAGCGATTGCTCGCCATTCGTCTTGGTGCGCAGCGTCAGGTCGAAGGCCAGCGCGATCAGCGAACCCTTGGTGTAGTAGCTGACGATGGCGTTCGGCGCGTTTTCATCCTGGCGATAGTACTTGCCCCAGGCGTCGAAGCTGGAATCGGCCACGCTTTGCTTGCTGCGACCGCTACCGCGCAGCACGCTGTTGACGGTCTTGCCCAGCAGCTTGAAATAGGCTGCCTCGTCGATCAGGCCGGCGCGCACCAGCATCAGGTCATCGTAATAGCTGGTGAAGCCTTCGAAGAGCCACAACAGCGGCGAATAGCTTTCCGCCTGCAGGTTGTACGGCGCAAAGGCGGCCGGCTTGATGCGCTTGACGTTCCAGGTGTGGAAATACTCATGGCTGCACAAGCCCAGGAATTTCAGGTAGCCGTCGCCGATCTCGGTGCTGTTTGACGCCGTCGTCGGCAAGTCGGCACGGGCGCAGATCAGCGCCGTCGAGGCACGGTGTTCGAGGCCGCCGTAACCGTCGCCGACGGCCATGGTCATGAACATATAGCGGTCCATCGGCGCTTTTTTTGTCTTCGGCTCAAAGAAGGCGATCTGCGTTTCGCAGATGGCTTTCAGGTCACGGCACAAACGGACCAGGTCCAGGTTTGGCACCTTGCCCGTGACGACGATATCGTGCGGCACGCCATGCGCCTTGAAGGTGGCCAGCGCGAAGTCGCCCATTTCCACCGGGTGGTCGATCAACTCATCGTAATTGGCGGCCTGGTAACTGCCGAAACCATAGCGCTTCGCGTTAAGTTCCGGCAGGGTGGTGGCCACGCGCCATGTCTTGCAAGCGGCATCCTTCGGCTGCACGATATGCACCTCGTGCGTATCGGATTCCTGGCCCAGCACGCGCAGGAACACGCTGGTGCCGTTGAAGAAGCCGTGGTTCTGGTCCAGGTGCGCGGCGCGCACGGATAAATCCCAGGCGTAGACGTCGTATTCGACCGTCAAGGTCCCCTTGCATGGGGCGGCTTGCCACGAATGCTTGTCCAACTTGGCCAGCGCCACGGCCTTGCCCTCGGACTCGGCGCGGATGCTGACGATATTGCGCGAAAATTCACGGATCATATAGCTGCCCGGGATCCAGGCCGGCAAGGACAAGACCTGGCCGATGGCGGCCGGCGACTTGACTGTCAATGTCACTTTGAACATATGACCGGCCAAGTCGGCCGCGGCGATGCTGTAGATGATGCCGGCGGCGGGCACCTTGGCGATGCTTTTTTTAATTGGAGCTTTTTTCATGTTTTTCTCGTGTCTGGCATGGATGTTCTAAAGTCGCCCGGGCGCGCCATGCACCGGCGACAAATCGTCAGGTGTATCAATATCGCGCAAGATGCCGCTGTCGTCCACTGTCACGTCGCACACGGCATGGCTGTTGACAATGCTGCGCGCGCCCTGGTCGCCATCGAGCGCCAGCAGCAGCGGCAAGTGAAAGGCGCTGAAGGCGACAGGATTGCCGCGCCGCCCCTGGAACACGGGCACGGCGATGCGCGCGCCATCGCCGATGGCTTGCGACAAGGCGGCGATTGTAGCCGGTTCCACACTAGGCATGTCGCCCAGCGCGATCAGCCAGCCCGGCGCGGCACGCACATAGTCGATGGCGCAGGTGAGCGAGGCGGCCATGCCCATGTCGGCATCATGGCAGACGCGCACCTCGCAGCCCAGCGCGCCGAGCACGCGCGCCACCTGCGTGTCGTCGGCACGCACCACGACAAGCACGCGCGGCAAGGCCGCCAACATGTTCCTGGCCGCCGCCGCCACCACGGGCAAGCCCGCATGCGGACCTTCCGTCAAGGGCTGCATCAATTTATTCTGCACGCCGGAAGGATCGAATCTGCGTCCCCTTCCGGCTGCCAGCAAGATGCCGACCGTACTCAAGACACCACTGCCGTCATGCGGCCGCCAAATCAAACGGCAGCTTGCGTAGGCGTTTACCCGTCAGGGCGAACAGCGCGTTGGCGAAGGCGGGCGCCAGCGGCGGCACGCCCGGTTCGCCCATGCCCGTGGGCGCGTCGCCCGACGGCACCAGGTGCACCTCGATCACCGGCATGTCGGGCATGCGCGGCACGGGGTAGTCGCCAAAGTTCTGCTGCTCCACCACGCCATCCTTGAGCGTGATGGCCGCGCCGGGAATGGTCATGCCCAACGCCATCAGCGCGGCGCCCTGCACTTGCGCCTCGATCGTCAGCGGATTGACGGCCAGGTTGCAATGCACGCCCGCCCAGACCTGGTGCAGCCTGGGCGCGCCTTCCACCACCGACGCCGTCACCACGTAGGCGACTACGGAATTGAACGATTCATGCATGGCCACGCCCCAGGCCTGCCCTTTCGGCAGCTTTTTCCTGCCATAGCCGGACTTGGCCACGGCCAGGTCCAGCGCGGCGATATGGCGCGTGTGCTTGGCATCGATCAGCTGCTTGCGGTAAGCGACGGGGTCCATCTTTGCCACATGCGCCGCTTCGTCAATCAGGGTTTCCATGACAAAGGCCGTATGCGTCGAGCCGACGGAGCGCCACCACAGCACGGGCACGTTCGCCTTGGCCGTGTGCACGGACAGCTTCATCGGCACGGTGTACGGTTCGCCCATGCCTTCGACCATGGTGCCATCGACGCCATTTTTCACCATGAAGGCTTCGAACGGCGTGCCGGCCATGATGGACTGACCCACGATGGTATGGTCCCAGGCGAGTATCTTGCCCTTGGCGTCGAGGCCAATCTGCGCGCGGTGCACATGCGACGGCCGGTAGTAGCCACCCTTGATGTCATCCTCGCGGCTCCACATCAGTTTCAGCGGCCCGCTCTTGCCGGCAGCCAGGTACGCCTTGGCGACGTTGACGGCTTCGACCACATAGTCGGACGACGGCACGGCGCGCCGGCCGAAGCCACCGCCGGCCATCATCGTATGCAGGGTCACCTGCCCGGGTTTCAGGCCGGAGGTAGCCGCGATGGCCGCCTGGTCGCCCGTCTGGAATTGCGAGCCTACCCACATCGTGCATTTGTCAGCCTGCAGGTCGATGACGCAATTGAGCGGCTCCATCGGCGCGTGCGCCAGGTAGGGGAATTCGTAGACGGCTTCGATCTTTTTCGGCGCCGTGGACAATGCGGAGACATCGAATGCGCGCGCCACCGTGCCCGGCGTTTTGGCCAGCGCCTTGAAGGCCGCCAGTTGCTTGTCGCTGCTGACCTTTTCCACGGCGCTGCTATTCCATTCGATCACCAGCGCATCGCGTCCCTGCTTGGCCGGCCAGTAGCCGTCGGCGATGACGGCCACACCGCTGCCGCCACGGTCGGTTTTCACTTCCAGCACCTCAAGTACCCCCTTGATGGCCTTGGCCTTGCTGGCGTCGAACTTCGCCACCTTCGCGCCGAACACGGGCGGGCGGGCCACCATGGCCACTTTCGCGCCGGGCGGTTTGAAGTCGATGCCGAACTGCTGCTTGCCAGTGGATTTGGCTGCCGCGTCCAGGCGTTTCACGGGTTTACCGATGATGACAAATTCGCGCGGGTCTTTCAGCTTGACGGTGGTGGGCACGGGTTGACGCATGGCCGCGTCGGCAAGTTCGCCATACGTCGCCTTTTGTCCGCCAGGACCATACAGCACGCCCTTGGCGGCGCGCACCTGGTCGGGATGGACTTTCCACTGCGCGGCGGCGGCGCCCACCAGCATGGCGCGCGCCTTGGCGCCGATTTCGCGGTACTGCGTAAACGAATGGGCGATGCTGCCCGAGCCGCCCGTCATCTGCATGCCGTAGGCGGCATCCTTGTACTGTTCCCCGGCCGGCGCCAGAGCGCCATGCACCTGGCTCCAGTCGGCGTCGAGTTCCTCGGCGATCAGCATGGGCAAGCTGGTTTGCACGCCCTGGCCAAATTCCAGCCGGTTCACCTGTACCGTCACCGTGTTATCGGGGGCGATGTGAAGGAAGGCATTCGGCGCATATACGGGCTTGGCGGGGGCGCTATCGGCCGCCATCGCCAGCTTGCCCGCGCCCGGCAGGAAAAAACCCAGCATCAAGCCGCCACCAGCCGCCGCGCCAGCCTTCATGAAACCGCGCCGCGACACGCCATCGGCCGCGCCAACCACAGCCATCGGCGCCGATGCCAGCGCCGCGCCCAGGGTCACTCCGCCATGCTGCAATGCTTCCTGATTCAACCATTCGATACGCATGTCGTTCTCCTCAGGCCAGGGTCTTGGCCGCGTCCTTGATGGCCGCGCGGATCCGTTGATAGGTGCCGCAGCGGCAGATATTGCCGCTCATGGCGCCATCGATTTCGGCATCGCTGGGCGCCTTGTTGGTGCGCAGCAGCGCCGTGGCGCTCATCACCTGGCCGCTTTGACAGTAGCCGCATTGCGGCACGTCGTGGCGCACCCATGCCGCCTGCACCGCCTTGCCCACCTGATCGTTTTCCATCGCCTCGATGGTGGTGATCTTTTGTGCGCCGACCGAGGAAATCGGCGTAATGCACGAGCGGATCGGCTGGCCGTCGAGGTGCACCGTGCAGGCGCCGCACAGGGCCGCGCCGCAACCGAATTTGGTGCCCGTCATGTTCAGGTTATCGCGCAACGCCCACAGGATGGGCGTGGAAGGATCGGCGTCGACCTGCGTGTCGCGTCCGTTGATATTCAAGGTAATCATCTGCTGCTTCCCCTTTTTTGGATTGTTATGGCATTTACAAACAACACTTGATGATACGACAGCGGAAAAAAGTGCAAAAAAAGGCGCGCCTTGCGAGGGCGCGCCGTCCAGCCTTCCTGGCGACAGCCCGGATTACTTAATGGTCGAGAATTTCTGTTCCAGCGTTTTCGCATCGACTGCGCCCGGAATGCGGCTGCCGTCGGCAAAGAAGATGGCCGGCGTGCCCGAGACGCGCAACTGCTGGCCCAGAGCCAGGATTTTTTCATGCGGGTTGGCGCAAGTGGCGGCCACCGTAGCTGGCGCCTTGCCGTTCAGCATCCAGTCATCCCAGGCCTTATTGCGGTCCGGTGCGCACCAGACATTGCGCGACTTGGCGATGGAATCGGGCGACAAAATGTTGTACATGAAGGTGTAGACGGTGACGTTGTCGATTTCCTTCAGCGCGTTCTGGCGGAAACGCTTGCAATAACCGCAGTTCGGATCTTCGAACACGGCGATCACGCGCTTGCCATTGCCCTTGACGGTTTTCATGGCCGAATCGAGCGGCAGGTCGGAGAACTTGATACGATTGACTTCGTCCAGGCGCACCTTGGTCAGGTCTTGCGACGTCTTGGCGTCAAAGACGTGGCCGACGAACAGGTATTGCGCGGCTTTGTCCGTGTACAGGATGTCGCCACCCGTGCGCACTTCGTACAGGCCGCCATACGGGGTTTCCTTGACCGAATCGACCTTGGCGCCTTCGCCCAGGCGCGGCTCGATCAGCTTTTTGATGCTCGCTTCCGTTGGCGTTTCCGCGCCGGCGCACGACATCATCAGGCCCGAGGCCAGCACTAATGCGATTCTGCTCATTTTTATCACTATCACTTCTCCACTTGAAACGCCTGGCGGAACTGGCATCTGGTCCGGCGGCGATCTTTTTAACAAAACGAACGCCGCAGACCAGCTGCGGCGACCTTGAATTTTCACTGCTACCATTATCCGGCGATATCTTAAGATTCGCTGATATCCCAACGCTTAAGACTTACTGATGTCCCAATGCGTGTGAAATCATTTTTCGCTTCAGGGCCGGTAATTTATCCAGCAAGTTTAATCCCAAATTGCGAACCACGCGCAGCGGTTCCAGATCGGCGCCAAATAATCGCGCCAGGCCATCGGTGGCCAGTTGCATCAGCAGCACGTCTTCCTTGCGCGCGCGCGCATAGCGGGCCAGCACGCGCTCGTCGCCGATGCCGCGGTGCGCCTCGCGTTCGCTGATCGTCTTGACCAGCTGCGCCACGTCGGCAAACCCCAGGTTCATGCCGTGACCGGCCATCGGGTGCACCACGTGGGCGGCGTCGCCCACCAGAGCCACGCGCGGCGCCACCATGGCGTGCGGGCGCATCAAGGTCAGCGGAAACGCGCGCACCAGCTCCGGCTGCAACGGCGTCAGTTTGCCCAGTTTGTCGTGGCAATATGCGGCCAGGCGCGCGGCCAGGGCATCGGCCGATTCGGACATCAAGGTGTCGGCCAGCGCATCGGGCGCCGACCAGACCAGCGAAACGCGGTCGCCCGGCAGCGGCAGCAGCGCGACGATGCCTTGGCTGCCCGTGAACCACTGGTGGGCCGCGCCATGATGCGGCTTTTCGCAGGCGAAGTTGCTGACCACGCCGCGCTGGCCATACGAGCGGTAATCGAGTCCGATATCGCACTGACCGCGCACCCACGACTGGGCGCCGTCCGCGCCCACCACCAGCGCGCAGGTGATGCTGTCGCCGCCATCGAGGTGCACGATGGCCGACTCATTCGTCCATTCCAGGCGGCTGGCGCGGCCCTGCACCACGTTGACGTTCGGCGCGAACTTCAGGGCGGCGTCCAGGGCCTGGCCCAGGTTGCGGTCTTCGACGATCCACGCCAGCGTGCCCACATGGGCGCCATAGGCGTCGAAACCGAGTCCGCCCGCCTGCGCGCCGTCGCCGTTGACCAGCATGGCGTCGACGGGCGCCACCCTGTCGGCCTGCAGCGCGCCCCATACCTTCAGCGACGACAGCAACTGGTGCGCCGTGTGATTGAGCGCATACACGCGCACATCCCAGCTGGCTTCGACCGGCTTGGCGGCCGGCGCGGGAGGGCTGACCGGGGATAACAGGGTGACGCTTTGTCCTGCCTGGGCAAACGCCAGCGCCGTGGTTTTCGCGATGGCGCCGTTGCCGACGATGCAAACGTCGCTGTGGCTATGCATGAAGCGCCGCATGGTAGGGGGAGTGGGACTGTTCATGCGGCCATTATAGCGTTTGCCTCAGCTGTTTCAGATAGTCCGGAAGTACAGGACGCGTGTCCCAGATCAAGCGGCGCCATGAAATACGGGCAGCACGTGGTCCGCGATCTCCTGTAGCGTCTCGGCCAGCGGGCGGCGGTTCTGCCGCAGCTGCAGGCCGATATGCCGCACGCCGGCCTCGCGCATCGCGTGCAGCTCCGCGATCAGGCCATCGCGCCCCATGCGCCCGCCGAAACGAAAACGCTGCAGCGGCAAGTTCGGATCTTCGTCCAGGTCCAGGTGGATGAAGCTGACGTAGGGCTTGTCGTCACCGGCCACTGCGCGCCATTGCGCCGCCCGCCGCGCATGGTCGTCCGGCGTGCCCGGATACGCGAGCCAGCCATCCATCTGTGCGCCGATCCACGCGGGCGACTGCTGCGCCAGCCCCGCCACCAGCAGCGGCAACGGCGCGGCGGGCTTGGGCAGCAGGCGGATGCCCGCTGGCAGGCGCGTCTCGCCCCAGTCGCGCAGCATGGCGACCTGCTCGCGGAAGGCAGCGCCACGCTGATCGAAGTCGCGGCCAAACACGGGATACTCGACAGGCCGGTCACCGCTGGCCACGCCCAACAGCAAGCGCCCGCCACTCAGCTGGTCGACGCTGGCCGCCGCCTTCAAGGTCAATACCGGTTCGCGCAGCGGCAGCACCACGGCGGCCGTGCCCAGCAAGATGTTCTTGGTGATGCCGGCCAGGTAGCCCAGATACGTAAATACCTCGAAGACCTGGGCAGCATCGCCGAACGATGGATCGTACAAGGGCACGTCGCGCAGCCACAGCGCTCTGAAACCCAGGCGATCGGCCAGCTGCGCCAGATCCGCATGCTGCTTCATGTCAGGCTCCCCCGGTACGCGGCGCGACGCCGCATTCGCCTGGCGTCCCACGGACGACCAGTCATTATCGAGCGGCAGTTCCAGGCCGATATTGAAACCGCCCTGCCCCAGCTTCGTCATGGCGCCCATATCAATCCCACTGCGGCGCCAGGCCGTCCGGGTTGGCCAGGCGCTCGCCCCGTTCCAGGGTCGCCATCTGCGCCATGTCATCCGGCGACAGGGTGATACGCTGGAAATGCAGGTTCGCTTCCAGGTTGGCGCGTTTGGTCGATGACGGGATCACGGCAAAGCCCTGCTGCAGCGACCAGCTCAGGGCCACTTGCGCCGGCGTCACGCCATGCTTGGCTGCGATGGCCGCAATCACGGGGTCGGCCACCACCTTGCCATACGCGAGCGGCATGTAGGCCGTGATGTGGATGCCCTGGCTGCGCGCGAACTCGATCACCTTGCGGTTTTGCAGGAAGGGGTGGATCTCGACCTGCTGCGTGGCGATTTCAGATGCCCCCACCGTATCGATCGCTTGCTGCAGCTGCGCATTCGTGAAATTCGACACGCCGATGGCCTTGGTCAGCCCCTGCGCCTTGGCGTCAAGCAGCGCCGCCATGTACTCGGCGACGGGAATCGCGTCTTGCGGCGACGGCCAGTGGATCAGGGTCAGGTCCAGTTGCTCCAGCTGCAGCTTGTGCAAGCTGTCTTTCAGGCTGGGAATGAGTTTGTCGCGCTGCAGATTGTCGATCCAGATCTTGGTGGTGACGAACAGATCGTCGCGCGGGACGGGGCTAGCGGCGATCGCCTGGCCCACTTCGGCTTCATTGCCGTAGATTTGCGCCGTATCGATATGGCGGTAGCCGACGTCCAGGCCCGTGGTGACGGAATCGATGACGACCTGGCCCTGCAGGCGGAAAGTGCCCAGGCCGATGGCGGGGATGGCGGTGTGATCGGTGGTGGCGTTCATGCGGTAGTCCTCTCAAATCAGTAACGATGAGTACACTATGCACTCTTCTTTTGTTGAGAAAAATACCGTTTATCTCAAATAATATTTGATCCACAGGCAAGTAAGGACCTGCCGCTGCAAGAAATCCGGGAAAAGTCACAGCCGGCTCTTGCATTCCCGTTTTGGTCTGCTATAATTCGCCACCTTGGCCTGGTAGCTCAGTCGGTAGAGCAGAGGATTGAAAATCCTTGTGTCGGTGGTTCGATTCCGCCCCGGGCCACCAAGAATTCGTTCACGCAACGCCCACTCATGTTAGTGGGCGTTGTCGTTTCTGGGGTGCGCAGTCCTTGGCGCCGTTTCATTTCCGGCGCAAAAGCTGCACCCCGTTGACATCCCTCACTTCAGCTCGACCTGCGCCGTGCCTTGCGTCGCCCAGAGGCGCCGATAGGCCCCGTCTGGATCATGGTCACGCATTTGCTTTTGCAGGTTGAACCGTCGCCCATTGCGCGGGTCGGTCCCTCGGCCGGCAACGTACAGCCAGTTACCCTGATTGCTGTAAACGTCGTAGTCGATCAGTTGCGCTTCAAACCAGGCAGCGCCGGCGCGCCAATCGCAGCCCAGATCGTGCACCAAGTAACTGGCAACAATTTGACGCAGCCGGTTGGAGAGATAACCGGTGGCACTGAGCTCGGTCATGCCCGCATTGACAAGCGGTTCACTGGTGCGGGCTTGGCACCATGCTTCGAATCGATGCGCATCGTGACTGGGCTGGCTCAGGCTGCTCAAGCCTTGCGCACGGTACAGCGCGCCCCCATGCTGCAGGTGCAGAAAGCGAAAATAGTCGCGCCACATCAATTCAAACCAGATCCAGTAAGTGCTGTCGTTGGCGCCATGCTCTGCTTCAAATTGCCTGAGTGCGGCGCACACCACGCGCGCGGATAGCGCGCCGCAGGCTAGCCATGGAGAAAATTTGGTGGAATAGCCCACGCCGGTCAAACCATTGCGTGAGAGCTTGTAGGTGTGTGCCAGCTCGCCACCGAAATACTGGTGCAGATGTTCAGCGGCGGCACTCGGGCCACCATAAAAAGCCGGTAGCGCGTACGGGAACGACGACCGTGCGGTGGCAAGATGCGCGTCCTGGAGCACGTACGGCACCACCGCCCAGGTTTCAGCCAGTGCTTCGAAGGTCGGCGGCAACGGCGGAATTGTCGGCGGCCGCGCGAGCGGGGTCGACGGCGCCACCTGCTCTCGCTCTATGAGTATACGGAAGTTGGTGAATACATCGGGCAAGGCAGCGCACGGAAACGGCAGCGCGGCCGGATCGAGCAAGCTCGATTGCCACAGCGCTTCTACTGTCAGGCCAGCAGCACGCAGTGCGGCAAGGTCGCCCTGCTCTTCTGGCGCGGCAATCTCCTCGCAATGGATAGTCGTCGCGCCGATGGAATGCGCCAGTGCCAACAACACCTGGGCGGGGTCGCCCTCGACCTCCAGCAACTGACTGCCGTGCGACACCAGCTGCGTCGCCAAGTCCGTCAGACCCGACCGGAGAAAATGCTGGCGATGCGGGCTGGTGCGCGGCACATTCCAGCGCGTCGCGACCGACGCGCTGCGATGGCAATACACAAACAACAGATGGCCGGCGCGTTGGCAGGCCTGGCGCAAGGCCGGATTATCCTCGAGCCGCAAGTCATTGCGGAACCAGTAAATATGCGTTTGTGCCGACCTTGCGACGGGGGCGATATTCATGTCTGACGCTTGCTATCCTGGCGACAGCGATCTGAACAGTATTTCACCTCGTCCCAGACCTTTTCCCATTTTTTACGCCATGCAAACGACAACTGGCATTGCTGACAGCGTTTGGTCGGAAGGTCAGATTTTTTTCGCATACGCATGTTGATAACTCTGGCTAACGAAGGACGCAGGGTGTCACGGGAGGCAGCCGAAACAGAAGCCGGTCGCAACTGGGCGGCCTGACGGCCCGCTCGATCGAGTATGCCACATTCGGGCGGCGCCACAATCTTACGGAAAAACGGATCTGGCGCTGTTATAAACTCCGTCCTGAACGAGCCGTTTCCGGCCCGCTCGCTACCATCATCCAACGCACCTGGCGCCGGGAAATCGCCTCCTTACCACATCAAATCATCAGGAATCTGGAACGCCGCATACGGATCATCCTCGTCCACTTCGGTGCTGGCCTGTTTTACACGCACGACGATGGCGGGATCGCGCTCGGCGATTTTGTCGGCGATGATGCGCGGCACCAGTTCCACGGCGCCGCCCAGGCAGACGATCACCAAACGGCCCGCCACCAGGTGGGCTTGCACGGCAGCCGTCACGTAGAGGCGCTCGATCTTGTTGTTGAACGTAAAGTTGTACGGCACGTCGCCGTTGTTGCCCTTGCTCTGGCGGTTCTTTTGCACCATTTGCGCAATCTGCGCCACGATGGCCTTCTGGTTGGCGGCCGCGTCGCGCTGGGCGTTCAGTTCGCGCGCGCGTTCGGCATTCTTGCGCTGCGTCTCCAAGGCGGCCAGGCGCACCTCATCGACACTTTGCGTACCGCTCTTGCGCTCGTCCTTTTTTTGCTTGCTCTTGTCCTGGTTGGCCAGTTTGACCTTCTTCTTGTCGACCAGACCGGCCTTTAAAAACTGCTCTTGCAACGAGACCATAACTACTCCGTATTGAGGGTGCGCCGGCCAAGACAGCGGCATCGACCGGTGGAAAGACGCTAGCATAGCAAAAAACAGGGCCGCTGCCGCCGCAGAATGGCTGCCCGGGCCAGCCGGTGGAGGCTTGGCGCCTGGCAGTAACAAAAAGACACACTCGATTAGAAATTTTGTTGATAAATGTCATATAGTTAGTTACGTTCTGCATATCGGCTTAGCTGCCGGTTGCATCCCCCCTTCCACTGACTGCGTCTACAAGGATTTGCCATGAAACAATTAATCGCCCTCTGCATCGCCGCCGCGTTTGCCAGCACCGCCTTTGCCGCCGCACCGGAAGCGGCTCCCGTCGCCAAGACGGCGCAACAGTCAAAAATGACCACTTGCAATGCCGATGCTGCCGGCAAGAAAGGCGATGAGCGCAAAACCTTCATGAAGGAATGCCTGAGCGCCAAGCCGGCACCGGCCATGACGCAGCAAAACAAGATGAAGGCGTGCAATGCCGACGCCAAGGACATGAAGGGCGACACGCGCAAGGCGTTCATGAAAGAATGCCTGAGCGCGCCCAAGAAATAAGCGCCGGTTCGAAGCGCCAGTGGACGCTTCACTCCACAGCGCCAGCCGGAAGGCTGGCTTTTTTTTGTTCCCGATATGGAACCCCCTCTTGCCCTATCGCCAGTCCCCTTCCTCTGCCAGCAGCCTGCTGGCCACCGCCTGCCTCGCCCCCCTCTTGGCAGGCTGTCACACGGCCACGCGACAAGGCTGAACGCTGAACGCCGGCAATCATGATGAATGATCAAGATGACATGGGGAAAGATAGCGCGTAGTATTTAATCAACCTACTGCTCAGTACGGTTACACGGCATTCTGGAGAAAGGACGGCAGCGTGGCGGCGTCGAACGATCTCGCGCACTGGCGCGGCCAGGTCTTTAACCGCCTGCTGCAGGTGGTGCTGCTGCTTGGCTTCGTGACGGCCATTCCCAGCGCGCTGCTGGCCGCGAGCGAAGCTATCTGGTCGATTGTCGCCCTCGACTTGCTGGCCATCGGCTGGGTCGGCGTCATCTGGCATCTGCGGGCCATGCCCTACCGCTGGCGCGTGTGGCAACTCCTCATCGTCGCCTACCTGGTGGGCGTGGGTCTGTTGCTGAAAATCGGCCCCGTCAGCCAGATCTACATGATGCTCATGCCCGTGCTGGCGGCCTTGCTGCTTGGAATGCGGCCAGCCCTGACGACGCTGATCCTGACTTCGCTGACCCTCTTTTTTCTCGGCCTGCATCCCGACGTCGCCCTGCAACTGCCGGGCACGCCCGATTCTCCCGTGCTGCGCGCGCTGATCGTGGCCCTGAACTTCCTGTTTATCGCCGCCGTGCTGACCCTGTCCTGCGCTTTCCTGCTGCGCCACCTGGAAGACAGCAGCCAGGCCCTGTCGCAACGCAACGCCGAGCTGCGCTTGACCGCCACGGCGCTGGCCCGCCTGAACGATATGGTGATGATCGCCGAAGTGGCCGAAGTGGCCGAAGTGGCTGATGCACCGCCCGGCCCCGGCGCGGTGCCGGCCACGCACATCATCTTCGTCAACGACGCCTTCGAGCGCAGCAGCGGCTATGCGCGCGCCGAGGTGCTGGGCCGCAGCCTGCTGTTCCAGCACGGCCCCGCCACCGATGCAGACGAACTGGCGCGCATCGCCGCCGCCATGGCCCGCGCCCAACCGGCTCGCGCGGAATTACTGAACTACAACAAGAGCGGCAAGGCGTACTGGGTCGTAGCGGAACTGGTGCCATTCACTGATGCGGACGGCAAGCAGACGCACTGGGTGGCCGTCGAGCGCGAAATCGACGAGCGCAAGAAATCGGAAGCGGACATCCACCGCCTGGCCTTCTACGACGTGCTGACTGGCTTGCCCAACCGGCGCCTGCTGATGGACCGCATCGCCCATTTGCTGGCCGCCGCGCCGCGCGACCATACAATCAGCGCGCTGATGTTCATCGACCTCGACCACTTCAAGCACATCAACGATGCGCGCGGCCATGCCACCGGCGACGCGCTGCTGCGCCTGGCGGGCGAACGGCTGGCGCAACTGATGCGCAAGGCCGACACGGTGGCGCGACTGGGCGGCGACGAATTCGTCGTGCTGCTGGCGCACCTGGCCGAGGACCTGGACAGCGCCGCCCATGCTGCATCCCAGGTGGCCGAGAAAATCCGCGCCGCCATCGCACGCGACTTCGATATCGGCGGGCAGTCCTACCATTGTAGCGCCAGCATTGGCGTGACCCTGCTGCCGAAAGCGGGCCGGCAGGCGCACGACCTGCTGCGCGAAGCCGATATCGCCATGTACCGCGCCAAGGCCGAAGGGCGCAACGGCGTCGCCTTCTTTGAAGCGGCCATGCAGGCGGGCGTGGAGCGGCGCCTGACCCTGGAACGGGCGCTGGCGCGCGCCCTCGATGACCATGAATTATGCATGCACGTACAGCCGCAGGTCGACCGCGATGGACGGGTGACGGGAGCCGAAATGCTGATGCGCTGGCCGCAGGCGGACGGCACGCACGTCGCGCCGGGCGTCTTCATCCCCATCGCCGAAGAATCGGGTCTGATCGTCAGGCTGGGCCACTGGGCCCTGCGCGAAGCGTGCCGCGCCGCTACGTTGCTGGCGCAGGCCGGATCGCCCATCGCCCTGTCGGTGAACGTCAGCCCGGCCCAGTTCCGCCAGCCCGATTTCGCCTCCCGCGTGCAGGCGGCGCTGGCCGAACACGGCACGCCGGCGGCCGCCCTGATCCTGGAATTGACGGAAGGCTTGCTGATCGACCAGCGCGACGCCTCGCTGGCGCGCATGCGCGAACTGGCCGAGCTCGGCATCCGCTTTTCCATCGACGATTTCGGCACCGGGTATTCCAGCCTCGCCTACCTGACCTCAATGCCGCTGTACGAACTCAAAATCGACAAGCGCTTTATCGACGACACGCCGCGCGATGCGCGCGACACGGCCATCGTGCAAGCGATACTGGCCATGGCGCGCCACCTGGGCTTGCGCGTGGTGGCCGAAGGCGTGGAAACGCAGGAGCAGGCCGACTTCCTGATCGCCCACGATTGCGACGGCTTGCAGGGCTACCTGTATGCGCGGCCGATGCCGCTCGAAGACTTTCTCGCCTGGCTGGCCCGGCATCAAGCTTAGCTTTCCGACATTTCCTGCACGAAACTCCTCCGCTAGAATACCGGCCTCATAGCCTGTACCTTCACCATCCCCTTTGATTAAAGTGATCCCCGATGCGTCTGGTTCTTCCCCTGCTGCCGCTCCTGCTGCTATCTCTGCTGCCCGCCGCCCATGCGGCCCCCTCCACCACCATCACGCCCACGCCGATCACCCTGGACCAGGCCATGGCCGATCCCGACTGGATCGGCACGCCCGTCGAAGCGGCGTGGTGGGGCTGGCATGGCCAGCTCTACTACAAGCAAAAACGCCTCGGCTCGCCCCTGCGCGACACCTATCAATTGCCAGGCGCGAACGCCAGGCTCAATAGCGGCAGGAAGGTCGACGATGCGCAACTGGCGAATCTCGATGGCCAGCAGATGGTGGTCAACCGGGCCGGCACGCGCGCCATCCTGCTGCGCAACGGGGATTTGTTCGAACGCGACCTGAAAAACGGCGCCTTGATCCAGATCACGCGCGGCGTCCCGGCCATCAGCGACCCGCAATATTCCGCCGACGGCAGCGCGGTACAGTACCGCAGCGACACCGACTGGTTTAGCTGGAACCGCTCTGACCGCCTGAGCGCCCCGGTGGCCCTGCTGCGCGCGGCCAAGGACCCGGACGCCAAGCCGGAAGCGGACACCCTGCGCGACCTGCAACTGCGCCTGATCGTCAACCTGGCGCGCCAGAAGGAAGACCGCGATGCCAGCCGCGAGCGTCGTCACGAAGAGCGCCGCCTGGACAGCACGCGCGCGCCGGAACCGATCTACCTGGGCGAGAAAGTCACGATTTCGGGCAGCGCCCTGTCGCCGGACGGCCGCTGGCTGCTGTTCCTCACGCAAGATAAAGCCGCCGAGAAGGGCAAGCTGGGCAAACTGGCCCGCTACGTCACGGAAACGGGCTACCCGGACGTGGATGACGAGCGCACGCGCGTGGGCCGCAACATGCCCATCGCACAAAGCCTGAAACTGGCCGACCTGCGCACGGGCCAGGTGCGCGAGATCGCTTTCGACAGCCTGCCCGGCATCGCCGTGGACCCGCTGGCCGAGCTGCGCGCCGAACAGAAGCTGCCGCCATTGAAGGGCAACCGCCCCGTGCGCATCGACGCCCAGCGCGACGGCATCGCCTGGACCGATGACGGTTCCAAGGTGGCCGTGCGCATCCGCGCCATCGACAACAAGGACGGCTGGATTGCCAATGTCGACCTGGCCAACGGCGCCCTCATGCCCGTGCACCGCATCAGCGACGCGGCCTGGGTCAACCGCCGCGCCGACGAATTCGGCTGGCTGCCCGACAATGCCACCTTGTGGTATTTGTCCGAGGAAAGCGGCTACGCCCACCTGTACACGAAAACCGGCACAGCACCCGCACGCGCCTTGACCAGCGGCCAGTGGGAAGTGAGCGCCGTCGAGTGGAGCCGCGACGGCAAGCACGCCTATTTTCTATGCAACCGGCAGGCGCCGGGCACGTATGAAGTGTGCGCCAGCACGGCCAGGGAGGGCGGCGCGCGCGAAGTGACGAACTTGAAAGGCGTGGAAAACTTCGGCCTGTCGCCCGATGGCAGCAAGCTGCTGCTGCGCTATTCGACCAGCTATGTGCCGGCCCAGCTGGCGACGGTTTCTGTCACTGGCGGCAAGGCGAATATCCTGACCGATACGCGCAGCGACGCCTTCAAGGCGCGCAACTGGATCATGCCGCAGCTGGTGCAAGTGCCGTCCTCGCATGGCGCGGCGCCCATCTGGGCCAAGCTGTACCGTCCGGTGCAACTGGAAGCGGGCAAACAGTATCCTGTCGTCATGTTCGCGCATGGCGCAGGCTACCTGCAGAACGTGACCGAACGCTACCCCGTCTACTTCCGTGAACAGATGTTCCACAACCTGCTGGTAGAGCAAGGTTACATCGTGCTCGACGTCGACTACCGCGCCTCGCTCGGTTACGGCAGCGCGTGGCGCACGGCCATTTACCGCCAGATGGGCCACCCGGAACTGGAAGATTTTATCGACGGCGCCAATTGGCTGGCGCAGCAACACCAGGGCGATATCAAGAATGTGGGCATCTATGGCGGCAGCTATGGCGGCTTCATGACACTGATGGCCCTGATGCGCGCGCCGGAAGTCTTCAAGTCCGGCGCCGCCCTGCGCCCTGTGACTGACTGGACCACCTACAACCACGAGTACACGGCGAATATCCTGAACACGCCGGACATCGATACGCAAGCGTATAAAATCTCGTCGCCAATCGAATACGCCGACAAACTGACAGGCAACCTCTTGATTGCCCATGGCATGATCGACGACAACGTGTTTTACCAGGATTCGGTGCGCCTGTCGCAGCGCTTGATCGAGCTCAAAAAGGATAACTGGGAAATGGCCAGCTACCCGATGGAGCGCCACGGCTTCGTGCAGCCGGAAGCGTGGTATGACGAGTACCGCCGGATTTATCAGTTGTTCCAGCGCACGCTGAAGTAAACCTCCAATGCCCGCTTTCAAGCGGGCATTTTTTATATGCAGCTCACTCAGTCAAACGGCACCGGCCGCGGCGTCGTGTCCGACGATGGCGGCAAGATCGGCAGCACGATGTGCGGCTGCTTGCCCGTCAAGGTCTTCAGGAAAGCCACCAGCTTGGCATTTTCATCGGGCGTAAACGTGCGGCCCAGTTGCAAGCGGCCCATCACGTCAACGGCCTGCGTCAGGGTCGCCGCTTCGCCATCATGGAAGTAGGGGTAGGTCAATTCCACGTTGCGCAGGGTGGGGACCTTGAAATTGAAGCGGTCCGCATCCTTGCCCGTCACGGCCGAGCGCCCTTGCGCCGTCATCGCCGTTTTATAGGGTTCCACCACGCCCATCTTCTGGAAGGTGTTGCCGCCCACGGCGGGACCGTTATGACAGGCGATACAGCCGCTCGATTTAAATAGCTGGTAGCCAGCCAGCTCGTCTTTCGTCAACGCGCTCTTCTTGCCGACCAGCCATTGGTCAAAGCGCGCACCGGGCGTCACCAGCACCTCTTCAAAGGCGGCGATGGCGCGCGTGACTTGCTCGATGGTCAGCTTATCCTGGCCAAAGACTTGCCTGAATTCCGCGCGGTAGGCGGGAATCGAGGCCAGCACGTCAATGGCCAGCTCGTGCGTAAAAGCCATCTCGCCGGGATTGGCGATGGGGCCACCCGCCTGCTCCTGCAAATCCTTGGCGCGGCCATCCCAGAATTGCGCCACGTTCATGCTGGCATTGAGCACCGTGGGTGAATTGATGGGCCCCCGCTGCCAGTTGTGGCCAATCGACGTCTTGATGTTATCCGTGCCGCCCATGCTCAGGTTATGGCAGCTATTGCAGGAAATGAAGCCCGAACGCGACAGGCGCGGGTCGAAAAACAGCTTTTTACCCAACTCGACCATCGCCGGATTGGCGACCTTGGCGGCAGTGATCGGCTGGATCGGCTCTTTCTCGGCGGCATGAAGAGAAACGGCAAAAGCCAGGCTGGCGATGAAGACAAAGGGGGATAAGGTGCGGCGCATAGTCTAACTCCTGGAAACATTCCCGAATCGGCGGCACGCGCCGGCGCGGGAATGCAGCACGCCGGCCCGGTTGCCACCCGACCATCGCTGGTTGGATGTTGATTTATATTAACTTTGACTGCTTGGCAATGAAAATGACCGGGATCAAGGATAGTCCAGCGCGCGAATCGAGCTTGCCATTTGGGCAAGCGTGGCACATGATGAGGGCATGCAAACGCCAATCTACCCCACCCTGTTGCCACTGCTGCGCGCCGCGTGCGCCGGCCTCCTGCTGCTGGCCGCCAGCGCCTGCGGCAGCGCCCCCACACAAAATGATGCACCGCCCGCCCCCGGCAATGCCGGCTTGCTGGCGCAGATCCAGGCGGAAGTGGGCAGTGCTGCCTGCGATTCCACCCAGCAATGTCAAACCATCGCCATCGGCGCCAAGGCGTGCGGCGGACCGGAACGCTACCTGGCCTGGTCCAGCAAGGACAATGACGGCAAAAAACTCAAGGCACTGGCCCAGGCGCACGCCGAGGCGAGCCGCAAGCAGCAGCAAGCGGATGGCATGATGTCGACCTGCTCCATCGTCACCGACCCGGGCACCACCTGCGAGGCGGGACGCTGCGTGCTGCAAAAGAGCGGCCTGGGCGGCAGTTCGGCCCTATAGGCAAGCATAACCACGCCGCTGGGTCAGCGGATTTTGGGGTTTTGCTACGCGTCAGGACTGCAATTGCAAGGTCTTGACGATCTTGCTTTCCACCTTCTCGCCCGCGCCTGAAGTGGCATTCTTGCTTTCCTTGCGCAGCAACAATAAATGGTCACCGCTGACACCATACTGGCGCGTCTCGTCCGTCTTTTGCGTAAAGCTGATAACGACAAAGGCGCGTCCGCTCACATCCACGTGGAAATGGCTGGCCAGCGGCGTACCGTCCGCGGCGATCCACACCTCAATGCCGCCTTCGAACTTTTTCACATACTTGCGGTCTTTTTCAGGCACCTTGTCGAGCGACAAAGTAAAGCTGAGCAGGCGCGCCGGCTTGCCCTTGTAGCTATCCATTTTTTCGCCGCTGAACACAGCTTCCTCAATCTCGCGCGACAGGGTATCCGCCGCCGACACCATGGCACGCAGCTCCGCCGCCTTCATTTCCCCCAACGCAAAGCCGATCGGCGTCTTGACCTTCGGATCTTTCACCCTGGCGCGCTGTTCGGCTTCCACTTTCGCCAACAAGTCCTTACTGTAGAGCACCTGCAAGCCCGCCGGCCCGCCCTCGACAGCCACCGTGGCCTGGCCGCTATCCTCGTCCGCCGTCTTGCCCTCGCCCTCGCGGCGCCAGGTTTTCGACTCGACCTGCGCCTTGATGGGCATTTGCCCCTGCAAACGCGCCAGTGCCGCATTCAAATCGGCCAGCCCGTCGGCCTGTGCGGCACCGCAAAACAAACTGAACAAGCCCGCCACCGCCAAGCCTTGCACTCCAATACGTCGCTGCATCGCCACATCCCTTCAGGTCATACAAGGATGCCAAAACACCATGTTTTGGCCATCTGTTGCATTTGAACACAGCTAGCTCTGGTCAGGTAGAAAGTCTTTCTGCTATAATTCGCCGCCTTGGCCTGGTAGCTCAGTCGGTAGAGCAGAGGATTGAAAATCCTTGTGTCGGTGGTTCGATTCCGCCCCGGGCCACCAAGAATTCAGCAGCACCTATCAAAAACGCCACCTTCGGGTGGCGTTTTTGTTTCCTTTCCACACAACTTCCGCCACGCCCCTCCGCTGTGTACGCAAACGTACGGACTGCAGCCGTCCAAGAGCACATGCTGCATGCAGACCAGCACTTCCCATCCCGCCGCCAGCGCCCTGCGCGACAAGGCGGAACGGCCACCTGGTCAGATTCTCTCCGTCACACCGCCATGCGAAACTCGCGCCCGACGCCGTCGAGCCGTTCCGTACCTAACGGCACACTGCCAAAGGATGCATCATGAAAACTACCCTGATATTACTCGCGCTCGCCTCTACCCTCGCCTTGACCGCTTGCCAGCGCGAATCACCACCTGTCGTGCAAGTCGTTCCCGGCCCTGCCGGCGCGCCTGGTCCTGCCGGCGCTACGGGTGCCAAAGGCGCCGAGGCCCCTGCCGGCGCAACCGGTGCCACCGGCGCCACGGGCCAGACCGGCGACAGCGGTGCTACAGGATACGATGGTGCCAAGGGCGCCACTGGTGCACAAGGCAACGAAGGTGCCAAGGGTGACGATGGCGCCAAGGGCAAAACGGGCGACACGGGCGATACCGTGATTGTCGTTCCACAACGCTAAGACGAGCAACCCCGTGAATCACCGGGAACTTTGTTCCCGCACAACGCCAACCCTTGCGGTTGGCGTTGTGCGTATGCGCAGTACCGTACAGTAGCATCGGCTGCATCGGCCTATCCTGTTCTTATTCAACAGGAGATATCGCATGCTGATGATGATGATGATGATGATGATGATGATACTGGCAGCCTTGCTCTGCCTGATCGCACTGTTCGCGCCCGGCCCCGTGCGCCGCGCCCTACTCGCTCCACGCCTGCTGGCCCTGTTCAAGCGCATCTTGCCAACCATGTCCGAGACGGAACGCGACGCGCTCGAGGCGGGCACCACGTGGTGGGACGCAGACCTGTTTTCCGGGCGGCCCGACTGGCCAAAATTGCTGGCCTACGGACGCGCCTCACTCACCGCCGAGGAGCGCCGCTTTCTCGAGCATGACGTCGAGCGGCTGTGCGAACTGGTCAACGACTGGGAAACGCAGCAGCAACTCGACTTGCCACCGCAAGCGTGGGCCTACATGAAAAGCCAAGGTTTCCTCGGCATGATCATCCCGAAACAATACGGCGGCAAACAGTTCTCCGCCTACATGCATTCGCAAGTGGTCATGAAATTGTCGAGCCGCTGCTCGGCGCTGGCGGTGACCGTGATGGTGCCCAATTCGCTGGGGCCGGCCGAATTGCTGTTGCACTACGGTACCGAAGAACAGAAAAACCATTACTTGCCGCGATTGGCTGCCGGCACCGACATTCCCTGCTTTGCGCTGACCAGCCCGTATGCGGGTTCCGACGCGGCCGCCATTCCCGACCTGGGCGTGGTGTGTATGGGCATGCATGAGGGGCGCGCCACCCTGGGTTTCCGCCTCACCTGGAACAAGCGCTACATCACGCTGGCGCCCGTGGCGACCTTGCTGGGCCTGGCATTCCAAACCAGCGATCCCGAACATTTGCTCTCCGATAACGATGCGCCCGGCATCACCTGCGCCCTGATCCCCGCCAGCCACGACGGCGTGGTGATCGGCCGCCGCCATCACCCATTGAACGCGGCATTCCAGAACGGCCCGACGTCAGGTCAAGATGTCTTCATCCCCATCGACTGGGTCATCGGCGGCCAGGCGCAAGTGGGCAAGGGCTGGCGCATGCTGATGGAATGCCTGGCGGCCGGGCGCGCCATTTCGCTGCCCTCGTCCAGCGTGGGCATGGGCAAGATGGCCGTGCGCGGCAGCGGCGCGTATGCGGCCGTGCGGCGCCAGTTCAACATGCCTATTGGCAAGTTCGAAGGCGTGCAGGAAGCGCTGGCCCGCATGGGCGCCAACTTGTACCTGATGGATGCGGCCCGCACCCTGGCCGCGCACGCCGTCGACCTGGGCGAAAAGCCGGCCGTCATTTCCGCCATCGTCAAATACCACGTCACGGAGCGGGGACGCGCGCTCGTCAATGACGGCATGGATATCCTCGGCGGCAAGGGCATCTGCATCGGCCCCAACAATTTCCTGGCCAGCGCCTACCAGCAAATCCCCATCGCCATCACGGTCGAAGGCGCCAACATCCTCACGCGCAGCCTGATCATCTTTGGCCAGGGCGCCATCCGCGCGCACCCGTATGTGCTCAGGGAAATGGCCGCCGTCAGCGAAAGCGACGGTCGCAAAGCCGTGCGCGATTTCGACTCTGCCTTCTTTGGCCACGTGGGCTTTGTGCTGGGCAACCTGGCCAGAGGGCTGTGGTACGGACTGGGCGGCGCGCGCCTGGCGGCCGTGCCCGAGGCCAGCGCGCCCGCACTGGCGCCCTACTACCGTGCCCTGACGCGCATCTCGACGGCCTTTGCCGTCATGACGGATATGTCGATGTTCGTGCTCGGCGGCGAGCTCAAGCGCCGCGAACGGTTGTCCGCGCGCCTGGGCGACGTGCTGGCGCAACTGTATCTGGCTTCGGCGGTGCTGAAGCGCTACGAGGACGATGGCCGGCCCGAGGCCGACCTGCCCTATGTGCACTGGTCGCTGCAAGATGCGCTGCTCAAGGCGCAACAGGGCTTGACGGGCGTACTCGATAACTTCCCCGCGCGCGCACTGGCGGTGCTGCTGCGCATGCTGCTCTTGCCCTTCGGCCTGCCCCATCGTCCGCCATCCGACGAACTGGGCAGCGCGGTGGCGCAGGCCTTGCAAACGCCGGGCGCCGACCGCGAACGGCTGCTGGCCGACGGCCATGTCGCCAGCGAGGGCAGCCACGGCGACGATCCGCTGGCCTGCGCCGAGCGGGCGCTGGCCTTGCTGCCCGAGGTCCTGCACATCGAAAACCGCCTGAAAGACACGCCCGCAGGGGCGGCCCTCCGGCACCTGCCGCAAAGCCTGTCCGCCATGCAACAGTGGCTGGCGACGGCCAAGCCGGCTGGCTCGGTCAGCTGCCAGGAGCACAATACCTTGCTGGAATATGCGCGCCTGGTCGACGGCTTGATACAGGTCGACGATTTCGCCCCCGCCGCGACGCAAGCCTCGCTTGCCTATCCCCGCGATGACGCAGGCATGTTTGATGCCAGCGGCAAGCGCAGCACGAGCGGCACCAAGGCCGCGTACACGACGATGGCGGAGAGCCAGATGGCGCCGGGCCAGTGCGCCCTGACGCCAAAATAAATACTGGAAAACACCAGCGGGCACAGCACGGATGCCAGGCTCACGGACGAGGCCAGTACGCCCTGGAATTGGCCTTGCCGGTCATCGGCAACTTGCCGCGTGGCCAGCGATTGCAGGGCCGGCGCGCCGATGCCGCCCAAGGCGAACACGGGCATGATGGCAAAGATCATCCAGCTGCGGGTAGCGAAGGCCATGACGAGCAGCGCCAGGCAGGCGCAGGCCACGCCCGCCAGGATGGTGGCGCGCTCGCCCAGCAGTTTCACTGCCGGGCCGGGCAAGAAGGCCTGGGCCAACGCCTGGCACACGCCAAAGGCGCCCAGCGACAGGCCGATCCACAGCCCGTTCCACTCGAACGCATCGTGGCCCCACAGCGCCCAGCACACGCCATACACTTCACCGGCCGCGCTGAAGGTAAAGAAAATGACGGTAATCGGCAGCAAGCTTTTCTCAGAGAAAACCCAGCGCAGCGGGCGCACGGGATTCAATGCCGCCAGGTCGATTTTTGCGCGCATGGGCGGGCGCATGAGCGGGCGAGATTCGGGCAACGTCAACAACGCCAGCAGCAGGTTAGCCATATTCAGTACGGCGGCCGCCATGAATGGCAGGCGCAGCCCGTAATCGCCCAGCGCGCCGCCCAGCACGGGGCCGATGATGAAGCCTGCCCCGAACATGGCGTTGAGCAAGCCGAAACGGCGCGCCCGCTGGTTTTCAAGAGAAATATCCGTGATGTAGGCCGTCGCCACGGAGATGTTGGCACTCGTCAAGCCCGCGATGGCGCGTCCCAGCAGCAGCATCCACAGGCTGGGTGCAAAGGCCAGGAACAGGTAATTGACGGCGGCGCCCGCCAGCGACAGCAGCAGCACAGGACGCCGGCCCAGGCGGTCGCTCAGCGCTCCCAACACCGGTGCAAAAATGAACTGCATCAGCGCGTACAGGGCAGTCATGATGCCGATATACGGTGCCACGTTGGCCACATGCGTGACATCTTGCAGCAGCGCGGGCAGGATGGGGAAAATCAGGCCGATGCCGATGGCGTCGAGGAGGACAGTGGCGAAGATGACAGGCAGCGCTGTCGCTGGAACCGATATTTTCATATACTCAATCTAAATATGTACTCAGTACATAAATAATACGCCACGCCTTGCTGCGCCATCAAGCGTTATCTGTACTCAGTACACATGGTGTATGATCGTGGCAACATGACGCTGCCTTCCGACCTACGCTCCCGCAAACGCCTTGCCACCCGGCAAGCCATCTCAAATGCCGCCACGCGCCTGTTTTTCGTGCGCGGCTTCGAGCAGGTGACGGTGGACGAGATCGCGGCCGCCGCCAACGTCGGACGCATGACCGTGTTCAACCACTTCCCGCGCAAGGAAGACATGTTCTTCGACCGCGAGGAAGAGGGACGCGAGTTGCTGCGCGAGGCGCTGCGCCAGCGCGATCACGCCATCGCCCCCATCGAGACCCTGCGCTTGCTGGCGCATCGGCTGGTATTGGAAGACAGTCCCTACATCACGTTTTCCGCCGCCGGCCAGGGTTTCATTGCCACCATCGAGGCCAGCGATACCCTCAAAGCGCGGGCACGGGCGATACGCGACGAGCTGGCGCAAGTGGTGGCGCAAGCGCTGACCGAGTGCACCGGGCGCGACGCGCGCGATCCCCAGGCCCACCTTGCGGCCAGCCTGCTGCTGGCCACCTGGAGCACAGCGCTCATCGAGGCCCACCGCGCATTCCGTCAGCATGGCGACGCGCAGCAAGCCAAGACCGGCTTTCTTGCCCTGGTGGACCAGGGGCACGCAGGCTTGAACGCCGCCATGGCGGGTACGCCTTACGCGTGATGTTGCCTGGCAGCGACCCGGAATCAGGGTTTCCTTGACCCAAAGCAATGCAATACGGCGCCAGCCAGCTTAAGATCGTCGGCTTTGCCCCTCCTCCATGCGCCACGCTCCCGAATTACTCCTGCCTGCCGGCTCGCTGGCCAAGATGCATGCCGCCTTCGACTATGGCGCCGACGCCGTCTACGCGGGCCAGCCACGTTACAGCTTGCGCGTGCGCAATAACGATTTTTCGACCTTGCAAGCCTTGCAGGAAGGAATCGATGGCGCGCATGCGCGCGGCAAGCAATTCTTTGTCGCCAGCAATATCTTCGCCCATAACGCCAAGCTGAAGACGTACGTGCGCGACATGGAGCCGGTGATCGCCATGCATCCCGATGCCTTGATCATGGCCGACCCGGGCCTGATCATGATGGTGCGCGACAAGTGGCCGGAGATTCCCGTGCACCTGTCCGTGCAAGCGAATGCCGTCAACTGGGCTGACGTGAAATTCTGGCACCGCATGGGCCTGACGCGCGTGATTTTGTCGCGCGAACTGTCGCTCGACGAGATCGAGGAAATCCGCCAGCGCTGCCCGGAGATGGAACTGGAAGTGTTCGTCCACGGCGCCCTGTGCATCGCCTATTCGGGCCGCTGCCTGCTGTCCGGCTATTTCAATCACCGCGACCCGAACCAGGGTACCTGCACCAATTCCTGCCGCTGGGATTACAAGGTGAAAAATGCCACGGAAGACGCCAGCGGCGACCTGGGCGGCATGCAGGTGGTGCCGCTGGAATTTCACCAGGCGCTGGCCGAGGCCGACAACAATGCGTTTTCCGCGCTGCACCAGCAGCCGCGCCATCCACTGGCCGACCAGCCCTATTTCATTGAAGAAGCGCAGCGCCCGGGCCAGCTGATGCCGATCCTCGAAGACGAGCACGGCACCTACATCATGAACTCGAAGGACTTGCGCGCCGTCGAGCATATCGAGCGCCTGGTGAAGATCGGCGTCGATTCGCTGAAGGTCGAAGGCCGCACCAAGTCGCTGTACTACGCAGCGCGCACGGCACAGGTCTACCGCCAGGCCATCGACGACGCCGTGGCGGGCCGTCCTTTCGATATCGGCCTGCTGGGCCAGCTGCAAGGCTTGGCCAACCGTGGCTACACAGACGGCTTTTACCAGCGCCACCACACGCAAACGCACCAGAACTACATGCGCGGCGCCTCCGAGGCGGACCGCAGCCAGTACGTGGGCGACGTGCTGGGCGTGACGGACGGCTGGGCCAGGGTGGAAGTGAAAAACCGCTTCGCCGTGGGCGACCGCATCGAGGCCCTGCATCCGGGCGGCAACCGCGATTTCACCATAGCACGCATGCTCAGTGATGACGGCAAGGAGATCCAGGTCGCGCCCGGCAGCGGCCACTTCGTGCGCATCGAACTCGACGGGGCACTCGACAAGGCCTTGCTAGCGCGGTATTTGTAAGCACCACTCTGGTGCGCGGGCGTGGCCGGCCCCATCATCAGCTGGATCAACACCCTGCCCGCCACATGGCGCTTGCAGGATTACAGGCTGACGTCAAACTTCTTCTGGATCGTCGTCCTCGCCACCACCTTCGGCTTGCTGCTCAGCTTTACCAGCGCGCGCAGCCTGGAAGGTGCGGGCGCCTCGGCCAATGGCTCGGCCATGCGGTACCTGCTGTTGGCCACCATCGGCATGCACATGGACCTCGGTGCCTTGCTCGACTAGCCTTTCCTGCTGGGCCTGATCGGGCTCGCCGGGCCTGGCGCTGAACCAACCTCATCACTTGCACCCAACAAGATCAGTGCCCTTTCCCTCTGCCGGAGAGCCTCCCAAAAATCACCACCATGTAGCAGAAACCCATCAAAACCAAATTTTCGCACCATTTTTGTGCGAAATCTGCGATGATCATTGCCCAAATAACCGATTACCTCCATGGAATTCTGATGAAATACGCATCTGCTCACGAGTATGTCCAGCATGTCGCCGCACGCAATCCAGGTCAAGCCGAGTTTCTGCAAGCCGTCACCGAAGTCATGGAGAGCTTGTGGCCATTCCTGGAACAGCACCCGAAATACGCGGAACAAGGCTTGCTGGAACGCTTGATCGAGCCGGAGCGCGTGGTAATGTTCCGCGTGTCGTGGGTCGATGACCATGGGCAAGTGCAAGTCAATCGCGGTTACCGCATCCAGCACAGCATGGCCATCGGGCCGTACAAGGGCGGCATCCGCTTCCACCCTTCCGTGACCTTGTCCGTGCTGAAATTCCTCGCCTTCGAACAGACGTTCAAGAATGCCCTGACAACCTTGCCGATGGGCGGCGGCAAGGGCGGCGCCGATTTCGATCCGAAGGGCAAGAGCCCGGGCGAAGTGATGCGCTTTTGCCAGGCGTTTGTCAGCGAACTGTTCCGCCATGTGGGCTCGGACACGGACGTGCCGGCCGGCGACATCGGCGTGGGCGGACGGGAAGTGGGCTACATGGCCGGCATGATGAAAAAACTCAGCAACCGCGCCGACTGCGTGTTCACGGGCAAGGGCGCCAGCTTTGGCGGCTCGCTGATGCGTCCGGAAGCGACGGGCTACGGCACCGTGTATTTTGCCGAGGAAATGCTGAAAACGCGGGGCCGCTCGTTCGAAGGCATGCGCGTTTCCGTTTCCGGCTCGGGCAACGTGGCGCAATACGCGGTGGAAAAAGCCATGGCCATGGGCGCGAAAGTCATCACCGTCTCCGATTCGAGCGGCACCATCATCGATGAAGGCGGTTTCACGCCGGAAAAACTGGCCATCCTGATGGAGATCAAGAACCATCTGTATGGCCGGGTCAGCGACTACGCCGAACGCACGGGCGTGCGCTTCGAGGCGGGCGTGTCACCATGGCATGTGCCAGTCGACATCGCCCTGCCCTGCGCCACGCAAAATGAATTGAACATCGACGACGCGCGCATCCTGATCGCCAATGGCGTGCAGTGCGTGGCCGAAGGCGCCAACATGCCCACCACCATCGAGGCGGCAAAAGCGTTCGAAGCGGCCGGCGTGCTGTATGCGCCGGGCAAGGCCAGCAATGCGGGCGGCGTGGCCACGTCGGGCCTGGAAATGAGCCAGAACGCGGCCCGCATGGCCTGGCCGCGCGAAGAAGTCGATGTGCGTTTATTGCAGATCATGCAAGGCATTCACGCAGCATGCAAACAGTACGGCACGCGCGCCGATGGCACCGTCAGCTACGTGGATGGCGCCAACATCGCCGGCTTCGTGAAAGTCGCCGATGCCATGCTGGCGCAGGGAGTGATTTAAAGCATTTCAGGCTTCATCAGGCTCTTGCGGCTGATCGTGCGGCCCGACACCATGAACTCGCCGTTGCCGCGGTAGTGCAGGGTTTCGGGCAGCTTGGGCGAGGTGGCCACGTGGGCCTTCACGCACTCGAAGATGAAGAAGCCACCCTTCGGATTGCCCGCCACCTGGGCCAGCTTGCATTCGAAGTTGGCATAGCACTCGGCAATCAGGGGCGCGCCCACCTTTTCGGCCGGCTGCGCCGTCAGGCCGAAAGCGGTGAACTTGTCCGTGTCTTCGCCACTGCAATTGCCGATGGCGACCACCTGATCGACCATGTCGGCCGTGGGCAGGTTGATCACGCACTCCATGCTGCGCTTGATCATTTCATAGCTGTGATTCGCGTCGGAAATGAAGCAGCCCAGCAAGGATGGCGACAATTCCATCAACATGTGCCAGGCCATCGTCATGACGTCGCTTTCACCCTTCCACGTTGAACTGACCAGCACCACCGGCCCCGGTTCAAGGAAACGGCGGATGTCGGCGACGGGATAATCTTCTTTGTGATAATTTTTCATCTGGTCTCCAGGACGCGGTACGCGGTACGCCATAGCATAGACCAACGGCGTCTGGCCGGGCGCGCGGCTGGCCGATGGCCGCTGTCATCCGCGCCGCGATTTGTGCAGTTCGTCGCAAATTTCTCCCCAATGGAGATGTTGCACAATAGAATACACTGATCAACTACTCAAGGAAACCGCCATGCGCCCTCTGTTCCTGTTGTCCGTCCTGTCCCTGGCTTGCCTCGCTACCCTCGCGCATGCCGACGAGCAAACCCGCACAGTCGGCGCCTTCAACGCCATCGATATCCGTGGCCCCATCAGCATCGAAGTCGAATCGGGCAAGGAGCAGACCCTGCTGCTGCGCGGCGACCAGAAATTCCTCAGCGGCGTGATCACGGAAGTGGTCGATGGCGAGCTGAAGATTTCCATGAAGGATAAAGATATCAAGAAAACGGAAGGCGACCCGCGGGTCATCATCACCATGCCTACCTTGCGCAAGCTGATCGCGGAAGGCGCGGGCGAGAAGATCTTGACCAAGCTCAATGGTCCACGAGTCGACATCAGCTACAAGGGCGCGGGCCGCCTGGCCGCCGATGGCCGGGTTGACTGGCTGCGCCTGAAGGCGCAAGGCGTGGGCGAAGTCGATACGAAAGCCTTGCTGGCGAAAAACGTCGATGTCAATTTCGAAGGCATCGGTTCCGTCAAGGTGTATTCCTCGGGCGAACTGAACGCCGTGGTGCGCGGCATGGGCGAGCTGACCTATTACGGCAAGCCGAAGATCGTGCACAAGTCGATCGCCGGCATCGGCAGCGTCAATGCCGCCAAATAAGATTTCCTAAAACAACAAGGCCATCAGGCCACTGGAGACCGCATGACCGCAACACATGACACGGAAGCGCCGCTGGTGCTGCGCGAGGATGAGGGTGGCTTGGTCACCCTGCGTTTGAACCGCCCCCTGCAATTCAATGCCCTGTCGGAAGCCATGCTGGCGGCGCTGCAAGAGGCCTTCGATACCATCGCGCAACAGCCGCACGTGCGCTGCGTGGTGCTGGCCGCCGAAGGCAAGGCCTTTTGCGCGGGCCACGATTTGCGCCAGATGCAAGCCACGCGCCAGCTTGCGTATTATCAAACCCTGTTCGCGCAATGCTCGCGCGTGATGCAGGCAATCCAGGCCTTGCCCGTGCCCGTGATTGCCAGCGTGCACGGCATCGCCACGGCGGCCGGCTGCCAGCTGGTGGCCAGCTGCGACCTGGCCGTGGCGGGCGCCTCCGCGCGCTTTGCCGTGTCCGGCATCAACGTGGGCCTGTTCTGCGCCACGCCATCGGTGGCCCTGTCGCGCAATGTATCGCCCAAGCGAGCCTTCGACATGCTGGTGACGGGCCGCTTCATCGACGCCGACACGGCCGCCGACTGGGGCCTGATCAATGAAACGGTGGCCGACGCGGCGCTCGACGAAGCCGTGGCGCGCCTGGCGCAACAGATCATGGCAAAAAGCCCGACAGCCATCCGCTACGGCAAGGCCATGTTCTACCGGCAGCGCCAGTTGCCGCTGGACGACGCGTATGCATATGCGGGCGACGTGATGGCGCGTAACATGATGGAAGAGGATGCGGAGGAAGGCGTGAGCGCCTTTTTAGAGAAACGGCCGCCCAGCTGGGCGCGGCCGTAACTTAATTTAGCGTAACTTAGCGTAACTTAGCGCTCTTGCTTCATCTGCTGCTGCACGGACAGACTCAAGGTACCCAGGTCTTCCTTGCCCAGCAGCGGCAATTGCGCCAGCAGTTGCATCAGGGCGGAACTGCCCGTCACGTCCAGCTCGGACGATTGCACCAGCACCGTGCCGGCGCCCGTGAAGTCGATCTGCTTTTCCTCGCCAGATAAACTGAAACCCGTGAGCGCGCCGGCAGCCGAGGCCCAGCCCTGCACGTGGGCATAATCGTAATGGTAGGAAGGGCTGGGGCAATCTGCCCAGCCCAGCACGGCCTGCTCGTCGACGCGGCATGGCAATTCCAGAAAATGCACGGGGCCGTTCGACGAGGCGATCACCTTGCCCGTGCCGATCATGGTGAGATAACCGGGCAAGGTCGATTCCTGGCAAATCACATCCTTGCTAAACCCCAGCAGGTTTTTCGCGCGGATGGTCATGTTGGCATTGTCCAGGTCATAGCACGCCAGGTCGTTGCCGTTGTCGCCCAAAATCAATTGACCCTGGCCTTGCGCCACGACAAAGTGGTGGATGTATTTCGGTGCATTGAAGGCATTGCGCACGATCAAATCGAGCACGCTGCTGCCCATGGCTTCGAAGCGCAGTTCGCCATAGAAGGCGATCATCTTGCCCTTGCGAATGAAGATCTGTTCCTTGACGTCGATGACATACGAAAAACGGTTCAGGTTATCGTTCTTCGGCAAGGTATCGGGAGTGTAAATCGTCATGGCTTACCTTTCGCTCGCTTGGATGTAGACCGTGCCCTGGCCCGTAAACTTCACCTGGTACGATTCGCCGGACGCCTGGCCGACAAAGGTTTTCCAGTTCAGGTCCGTGACGATGGTCGAGCTCAGCTGCCCCGTGTGGCCGATATACGCTTGCGGGTCGACAAACACGGGCACGTCCGGCGTGACGGGCAAGCCGATGGCATTGCCATCCGACAAAATCGCCACGTCGCCCGTGCCTTGCAAGGTGGTGGTAAACAAGCCCTGGCCCGAGGCCATGCCGCGCACCACGCCCTGCACGCCGCCCTGGTTGCCAAGGAACATGGTGCCGGCCGTCAGGCGCGCATCGAAGGCCAGCAGGGAATCGCTTTCCACATAGAATGTTTCACCGCGCACGGGAACGATGGTGACGAACAGGCCGCCCTGCGCGTAAAACACGCTGCCCGTGCCACGCGCCGACATCATGGCGTAGCCTTCGTTCGTGACGGCGCGCATGGCCAGGCTTTGCACGCCCTGACCGGCCAGGAAGGAGCGGCTGAACGCCACATCGCCCTGGTACGACACCATGGCGCCCTTGCGCGCGAACACTTCTTCATTGCCGAGTTTAACCTCTAGCATCTTTTCATTAATCTGCTGATAGACAGGCATCGCGGGTCCTCGCTAACTTAACGTTCGGCGGGCTGGATGAACACCACGCCCTGGCCGGTGAATTTGTGCTGGTACGATTCGCCCGAGCTCTGGCCGATCATGGTGCGCCAGTTGACGTCGAAGACGAATTCCTGGCGTATATCTCCCTTGAAGCCGACGAAGGCGTCCGGGTCCACGCACAGCGGGTGCGCCGGCGTCACTTCCAGCATGATCAGGTTGCCGCGCGAAATGACGGCCAGGTTGCCGTGACCTTCGACGGTGGTGGAAAACAGGCCCTGGCCCGAGCTGGCGCCGCGCAAGCCGGCAAAGCTGGTGCCCGTCTTCAGGCTGGTGTCATAGGCCAGCAGGCTGCTGCTTTCGATGGTCAGCTTTTCGCCGGCCAGCGCCATGACAGTGATCTCAGCCGCATTCTGCGCAAAAAACACGGTGCCCGTGCCGGCGGCCTGCATCACCTGCATGCCTTCGTTCGTTACCTTGCGCTTGAGCGCGCCGAAGAGGCCCTCGCCACCGAGCAGGGATTTTTCAAATTTGATGGCGCCCGTATAGGCGACCATGGCGCCGGCTATCGCCAGCACTTTTTCATCCTGCAGGCGCACTTCCAGCAGGCGGTCGGTATTGGTGCGGAAACTGGTCACGCGCGACTCCCCAAGAATGCCAGGGCACAAAGCCATGGCTATCCGACAAGATACCGGGGGCGTTACCGCCATGCAAGTGCTATTCCTCCCGAACGGGGGTGAGCGAATAAAAAAAGGCGTGCCCGAAGGCACGCCTTGCGTTCACACAGGGAACGGTTTATTCAGCCAGCACCGGTTTGGCGCCACGCGCGTTCTGCAACAGCGGCACGGGGTCATTGGTATTGACTTCCACCACCGTGACGCCCTGTACCACGCCAGCCACCTGGTAGCCGACGGCGCCCAGGTGACGCTTGCCTTCGGCCAGGTTGGACCAGCTCAACGAGACAGATGCGGTGCCGCCCGTGTAGGCCGTGCCCGGCATGAGCGCCTTGAAGCTGCCATTGTTCAAGCCCGGCGCCAGCACCCACGACGACAGGGTGTAGTCGGCCTGGCCGTTTTGCGGCGCGAAACCGATCACGCACACCTTGTACGTGCCGGCGGCAGGCAGGCGCAATTCCACTTGCTCATTGGAACTTTCATTGCCGCTGCTGCCGACCAGCACATTGGCGGCGTTGTAAACCTCCATGTCCATGTCGGTATTCGCGCCGCCCGTCGTTTCCGCATCGTAGGTGGCAAAACGCGCCGCCAGGGTACCGGCCGGTATCACCACGTTGTGCACGTTCACACCCGTGGCGCCACCGGCCTTACAGGCGGCCGATGCGGCGGCGCCCGTCGTCGCCTGGCCGACCGTGCGCGCTTCGCGCACGGCTTCGACCAGCCCCGACTTGACGCCCACCAGCGCGCCAGTGAAACCCGTGCCCAGAGTCAGCACCTTGCTGCCCGTGGCCGCTTCGCTGCTGACCCGCGAAATGGCGGCCAGCGAGGTGCCGCGCGCCGTCAGCGGGCTGCGCACCGTGTGCCTGCCATCCGTCCAGCTCAGGGCGCCGTAAGTCCAGGTATTGGCCGGCGCCGTGGTGCGCGTCAGCTTGACCTGGAACTGGCCCTTGGCGCCCGGTGCCAGGCTCAGGCTGGTTGGCGTCACCGCCACCGTATAGCCGGGCAGGCTAGCCGAGACGTTGTAGACGGCGCTGCTGGCGCCCACGTTGGTCACCGTGCGCGTCAGCGTTTGCGTGCCCAGCACGTTGGCCGCCGTCAGCGATGCCAGATTCAGGTTGTAGGCAGCGATGCTGCCGATGGCCTGGCAAGTGGCTGCGCTGTAGACCTTCAGGTTCAGGCCGCACAAGAAGCGCGCATAGTCTATTTCCGACATGTCATACACGAGGCCGGGATCGGCCGCGCTGTTCGGCGCGATGTGGCCGGCACCCTGGCCCCACGGCAGCTGGCCCGAGTTCTTCGCCGTGGCATCCCACGACACGGAACCGTTCAAGCCATCCGAATAGGTGCTGAAGGCCGTCGTCATCAGCGCCGACTTGATGGCTGCGGGCGACCAGTCCGGATGCTGCTGCTTGAGCAGCGCCGCCACGCCGGCCACGTGCGGGCTGGCCATCGAGGTGCCGGAATAGAAATCCCACTCGGCCGACGGCGCCACGCCACCGGCCGCCACGGCATCGCGCTGCGCCTGCGTCAGGTCGGCCGTCACGCCGGCCAGCACGTTGGTGCCGGGCGCCGACAAGTCGGGTTTCAGGATGTTCGCATTGGCCACGTTCGGCCCGCGCGAGGACCGGTCGCTGACGATCGGCGCCTGCACCGTGGTGTCGGCAATGGTATGGATTTCGCCCAGGGCCGCCGTGCCGTCGGGCGTCGCCGCCATGAAAACCTTCAGCGCGTCGCCCTGCGCCTGCGCCAGGTGCACGGTCGACAGCGCGTGCGCCTGGTTGATGATGGTGTTGGCGCCTCCGGCCACGTTGGCGATGATGACACCCGCCGCGCCCGCCGTCTTGGCGTTCGCGCTCTTGTTGACCAGCACATTGCCGCCACGATCGCACACCAACACCTTGCCCGCCACCTTCGCCGGGTCCAGATACGCCGAGCTGGCATCGGCCGCGCCGAAGCAGCGCAGCAGCTTGACATCCGTTGGCAACACGCCGGCCAGGCCAGCGTCGCGCGACCGGATCAGCGGCAGCGCGGGCGTCTTCGCATTGCTCGATGCGCCTTCCAGCTTGCTGCCGTTGCTGAGTATCACATTGCCCGCGTACAGGCGGTTGTGGGTGGAATTGGCCACCGTCGCCAGCCATGGGCTGATGTGCGACACGGGCGCCGGCACGTCGGGTGCGGGCGTGGCCGGGCCGGAATTGCCGCCGGACGTGGCGACAAACACGCCCGCTGCCGCCGCGCCGAGGAAGGCCACTTCCGTCGGTTCGTCGAAGGCGCCGCCGCCCGCGTTCGGGCCGATGGAGAAGTTGATGACATTCACGCCGTCCTTGACCGCCTGGTCGATGGCGGCCACGCTGTCGGCCGTGGCGCAGCCGTTGCGCCCCGTCGAGGCGGCCGTCCAGCAGACTTTATAGGCGGCGATGCGGGCGCGCGGCGCCATGCCCGACGCCTTGCCCAGCGAGACGCCGTTCGAGGTGGCCAGGGCGCCATTGTTGCCGCCGGCCGTGGACGCCGTATGCGTGCCATGGCCGCCGTGCCCCGTCAGGCCGGCGACGGAATCGCGCGGCGACAAGAATTCCGTCCAGTGCAGCGCCGACGTGGCGGCGCGGTAGTAGCGCGCGCCGATCAGCTTATTGTTGCAATTGTCGGCAGAGAAGCCTTCGCCCGTCTGGCATGTGCCCTGCCAGCTGGCCGGTGGCGCGCCGTACACGACGTTGTTGCCGCTGTGGCTGGGCACGCCATTCTCGTCGAGGCGGTCGGCAAAGGCCGTGTTCTCGGGCCAGATGCCGCTGTCGACGATGCCAATGATGATGTCTTCGCCCGCGTGCGCCTTGCCGCCCAGCTGTTCCCAGATGCCGCCCGGTTTGTCCAGGCCCAGGAAGCTCGGCGTGTAGCTGGTGTCGAGCTGCAGGATGGAATCGGCGCTGATGCTGGCCACGCCGCTGTTCTTCTTCAGGGCCCGCACTTCATCGTCCGTCAGCAAGGCGGAAAAGCCGTTAAAGACGACGCTGTACTGGTGCGTGATTTCAGCCGCGCTGACGGTGCCGGCCACGGCGGCCTGTTTGGTGTCAAGGTAGCTCAGGTAGGCCTGCACATCGGCGGCGCCCACATCGATGCGGGCGCCCGGGGCCGGCCTGGTGGCGGCCAGGCCGTCGACCTGGCCCGTGTAGGTGGCGGCCGGCTTGTCGACCAGCTGCACGATGTAGGAGCGGCGTTCCTGCGCCTGCGCCGCTTGCGCCAGGCTGGCGGCCAGCAGAAGGATACCGAGTGAAACGGGACGTAGTTTCATCTCACGCTCCTTGCACGGTGAAAGCTGCGAACTTGCCGGCGCGGCGGCGCGACAGCATGCCGATGGTGCCCAGGCCGGCCAGCATCAGCATGTAGGTCGACGGCTCCGGCACGGCGCTGATATTGATATTGTCGAGCGCAAACTGGCCCTGGTTAAAGGCGGGGAAATCGAGGGAATTGCTGCACGCGCCGGTGTCATTGAAAATGCAGGCGTTGAAGGTCAGACCCGTGAAGGCGTAGTTGCTGAAGCCGCTCAGCAGGGAAGCGCTCTGGAAATGGTAATTGCCATCGCTGCCCTGGCCGGGAAACGCCAGCGAGGTGCTGATCACCTGGCCGTTGCTGAGGGTGCCGCTCAGTTGCAGTTCGCCCCAATTCATGTTCGGCAAGCCCGACACGGGCGCGATGAAGGAATAGTCGAAACCGGCCAGGGTGAATGCCTGGTGGTCGGCACGCGCGAAATTCACGCCGCCATCGTTGAGGATGGCCAGGTAGTTGCCGGTGGCGCCCTGCGGGCAGGCAGCGATATCGCACGACGAGCCCGCGCGGCCATCGAGGATGGCGCCCACGCCGCTGACGCCGCCGCCGGCCGCCGTGGTCGGGTCGGCCAGGAACAGCAGGTTGTAGCTCGACGTATTGAGCGTCTGGCCGCTTGCATACACGTCGGGGCGCAAGTTATCAAAGCTCAGGACACCGGCCATGGCCGGCGCCGAGGCCAGCACGGACAAGGTGGCGAATACGGCAAAGACGGTGGAGCGACCGCGGGTAGCGGGCGGATTGACGGTGGCGGGCGATACCCGCGCATGTGATAAACGATTCATTCTATTCCCTTGATTGTTGTGGATAGATAGGTCGGCAGGTCTGACGCCCACTTTCAGCTTTTTCACAAAAGTGTCAACAAATATAGCAAATTACATAAAATAAATATCATATTTTTAATATCATTTATTTATTTTTTATCTAACTCTGCGAAACTTTGTTTTGTTTTATCTATGAAAGCTTGAGGAATCTCAACGTTACATTTGAACAACAGTTCATGGCGGCCCAGGCGTGCGCGCCAGCGTGCCGACGCGACTTCAGATAAGCTCGAAATCCGTGCTTGCCGCAGCGTCACATCGCGGTACACCTGTTCCATCCTGGAACACTGCCTGGTCTGCCGGCGCTCCGCCAGACGCCCCCCTTGCGCCCCCTGCGCCGATGGCATGAAGCTTGCACGATAAGGACATCGACCGTGCTTAGGGAGCAGCATCATGCAACACCATCAACTTGGCGCCCAGGCAAGCGCGCGCGCCCGGCCGCGCGGGTTCTTCCTGCTGTGCTGCGCGCTGGCGCTGGCTTTTTTCCTGCTGGCCGCCAGGCTAAACCTGGCCGAACGGCTGACGCATGCCCTCTGGCGCCAGGAGCACTGGCAACTCGATGAACTGGTCCTGAGCCTGCTGCTGCTGGTGCTGGCGCTGGCCGGCTTTGCCGTGCGACGCGGACGCCAGGTGGCGCTGCTGCTGGCGCAAAACCGCGCCCTCACGCAGCGCCTGCTGCGCGCGCAGGAAGAGGAACGCTGCGCGCTGGCGCGCGAGCTGCACGACGAAGTGGGACAAGACTGCACCGCCATCCGCGCCGCCGCCAGCTACATCCTGCGCGCGCGCGATGGCGACCAGGCGAACGTGCAAGCGTGCGCCGCCAGCATCGCCCGCTCTGCGGAAGCGCTGCAGGCGATGGTGCGCAGCATGCTGCGCCGGCTGCGCCCGCCCGTGCTCGACAGCCTGGGCCTGGAAGCGGCTCTGCAGGCGCTGTGCGACAGCTGGGCGCAGCAGCACGGCATCGCCTGCCGTTTCGCCCAGCAGGCCATCCCCGCCGACTTCGACGATAGCACCGCCACCGCCATCTACCGCCTGGTGCAGGAGGGCTTGACGAATGTGGCACGCCACGCCGGCGCCGACCATGCCACGGTGGAATTGCGCGCCGATGCGCACGGCTCGCTGCACCTGGCCATCGAAGACAATGGCCAGGGTTTGCGCCAGGACAGGCAGCAGGATGCCGGTTTCGGCATGCTGGGCATGCGTGAAAGAGTGGCTGGCTTGCGCGGCCATATCCGCTGGATCAGCGCACTGGGCAAGGGCTTGCGCATCGAAGTGGCCATGCCATTGACGGCCAGCGCCGCATGAACATGCGCCCGATCCGCGTGATGCTGGTGGATGACCACCCGGTGGTTCGCACGGGCTACCGGCGCTTGCTGGAACAGGGCGGCGAGATCGCCGTCGTAGCCGAGGCAGGCAATGGCGAAACGGCGTATGGCTTGTACCTGGAGCACGCGCCCGACGTCTGCGTGACGGATTTGTCCATGCCCGGCATCGGCGGCCTGGAATTGCTGCGCAAGCTGCTCGCCCGCGACGCCGCTGCACGCGTGCTGGTGTTCAGCATGCACGACACGCCGCAACTGATCGCGCGTGCCCTCGACGGCGGCGCCTGCGGCTACGTCAGCAAGCAAGCCGACCCGGAACACCTGATCGACGCCGTGCGCGCCGCCCACGCGGGCCGGCGCTACCTCGATCCGCACAGCGCGCCCGGCGTGCTGCAGGGCACGGCCCGCATGGAAGCGCAGCGTTTGAGCAGCCTGAGCCAGCGCGAATTCGAAATCTTCCGCCTGCTGGCCGAAGGCCGCAGCGCCGCCGACTGCGCCCGCCTGCTACACGTCAGCAGCAAGACAGTGGCCAACCACCAGACGTGCATCAAGGAAAAGCTGGACGTGCCCGGCCCCGCCGCCCTCGTCCATCTTGCGCTGCGCAATGGCGTCATTGAGCATATCCACCCTTAAAAAGCGTAGCGCAAGCCCACATTCACGCTGCGCGGCGCGCCGGCCGCATAAAACGTCGCATTGACCATCGGATAGTCGCCGTTCACGGCCGGCAGCGGCCTGGCGGCAAAGTTGCCGTTGGCATCGAAACCCGTGGCCCCCAGCTGGGCCGCCGTCGCGTATTTCCGGTCGAACAGGTTGTTCACCTGGGCAAATACGCTCAGGCGTGGCGTCAGCTGATACTTGCCATTCAGTTCGACCACGGCATAGCCGCCGCTCTTGCCCGAACCCAGATACGATGGTCCTCCCGCCTGGTGCTGCTTGTTTTCATTGCCGCGCGCATAGGCACTGGAGACGGCCGTCATGGCCAGGCCCACCGTCCAGTCGCGTCCTCCCTGGACATCCACGTGCGCCTTGAAAATATGGCTGGGTGTCAGGGGAATCCGGTTTCCCGGCGTGATGACGATATTGCCTTCCAGGCCGGGCGCGTCCGCGTCGCTGCTGCTGTTGGCGCTGCCGTTGACCACTTCGCGGCTTTGATAGGTCGCCTGCAGCCACGTGTAGTTGACGCCGAAATCCAGCGCGCCCGCCTTGCCATCCACCGCCAGTTCGACGCCCTGGTGGCGCGTCTTGCCGAAATTCTTGAAATAGCCAAAGCCGGCTTGGTTGTCGGCCACGAACAGGATATCGTCGTGGTTTTCCGCGTGAAACACGCCCGCGCTCCAGCGGGCCAGCTCGCCCCACTTGCCGCGCACGCCCGTTTCCCACGTCTTCGTCACCACCTGTTTTAATGGCGGGTCGCCGGCCATGGCGTTGGGCAGGCGGCATGGGTTTTCCGGGTCGGCGCAACCGAGTTCGATGGCCGTCGGCGTGCGGCTGCCTTCGTTGTAGCCCAGGTAGGCGCCGATGCCGGCCGCTGGCGCATAGGCCAGGCCGATGGCGGGATTGAAGCGGCTGAAACGGTGGTCGCCGTCCAGCGAACCGCTGCCGCCGCCGGGCGTGATGGCGTCGCGGTTGCGCACCGTGCTGCGGTTGTAGCGGCCCGAGACGGTCAAGGTCAAATTTTGATTGAACGCAATGCTGTCGCTCGCATACACGCTCCAGGTGCGCATGCGCCCGCTCAAGTCGACCCGGTTGTCCACTGGCGTGCCATCGTCATCGATTTCCGTGCCGTCGGCAAAGAAGTCGACGGGCGTGATGCTGCGGTCCGGGTTCAGGTAGCCGAACTGGCTGGTCTGGCGGAAGGTGGCGTGGCTGGCATCGAAGGCGGCGCCGGCCGTGACAGCATGGCGCGCTCCCGCCAGGTCGGCCAGCGCAGTGAACTGGCCAGAGAGCCCATAGTTTTCCTGTTGCGTATGGCTGCGGTTGATCATGCCGTTGCATTTTTCGGCCGGCTCATCGTTCAACAAGACATTGCCGATGCAGCGCCACTGCGGAAACGGCGTATTGCTTGCATTCGCTCCGCTGGCGGGAAAGCCTGTGTAGCCGGCCGCCGCCAGCGCCGCCCGCTCGGCCGCGCCGGGCTGGTAGACAGACTGGTCGAGCGACTCGTCGTTCAGGTCGCCGTTAAACGTGTGCGTGTCGATCTTGCGGTAGTACACATTGCCGGACAAGAGCAAGGTTTCGCTGGCCTGGTGCTTGCCCGTCAAGTTCAGCAGGGTCGACTTGTTCTGCGTCAAATCGGGCTTGGTGTACACGCTGCGGTAATCGCGCGCCAGCAAGCGCTGCTCCTGCAAGCCGTTGCCCGTCAGCGCATTGTCCGCATGGGCAACGGTGACGGCAAGGTCCGTGCGCGCATCGCTCCAGCCCAGCTTGCCAAACACCTGGCGCACGTCGGACGGCGAATTGTCGCGCCAGCCGTCTTCCTTGAAGCGGTTGCCCGTCACATACCAGTGCCAGCCCTGCGCATTGCTGCCGCCATGCTCGAATTCGACGGCGCGTCGCTGGTGCGAACCCAGGCGCGCCTCGATGGCGGTGCCGGGGCTGCTGCGGCCATCCTTGGTTTGCAGGGCCAGCGCGCCGCCCAGGGTGTTGAGGCCAAACAGGGGATTCGAGCCGGGCATCAGGGTCAGCGAGGCTATCGCCATGCGCGGGATCAAGTCCCAGCTGACGACGTCGCCAAACGGCTGGTTCAGGCGCATGCCGTCCAGATACACGGACAGCCCTTGCGGCGTGCCCAGCAGGGGCGAAGCCGTATAGCCGCGATAGCTGACGTCGGGCTGGAACGGGTTGTTCTGCACTTCATTCACGTAGACGCTGCCCAGGTTGCGGCGCAAGAAGGCGGAAATATCGAGCGCGCCGCTGCGGGTAATCTGCTGCGCGCTGGCCGTTTGCACGGGCGCGGCCAGCGTATCGCGCGGCTGCTCCACGCTGGGCAGCGGCATGCTGCCCGTGATGATGACGGTGGGCAAGTCGCCCGAGGTGGCCAGGCTGGAGGCCGGGTTGGCGTCGCCGGCAAGGTCGGCGGCCTGCGCCTGGCACAGCGCCATGGCGGTGGCGGCGAATAAAGTCAGTTTCATGCGTATCCCCGTTTTTATAGTGGTTTTTATTGCGTCCAGTATCGAACAGCCACCAGGGATGAACTAGGGAAAAACTCCCGCCGTGCAGGGAAGGGGTAACAAAGTCAGCGCTGCAGCGGCAAGTAACTTTGTTTGAGCTGGTGCAAGACAAAGCTCGATTTGCTGTGGCGGATGCCGGGAATTTTATACAGGCGCTCGCGCAGCAGGCGCTCGTAATCGCGCGTGTCGCTGACGGCGATGCGCAGATAGTAATCGTAGTCGCCCGAGACGAGAAACGCTTCCAGCACTTCCGGGATCATGGCCAGCGCGTGGCCGAATTCGAACAGGGCCTGGTCGGAATGGTCGTCCAAGGTCACTTGCACGATGACGGTGTCGGCCAGCCCCACCTTGGCCGCGTTGACGTTCACCGTGTAGCCCTCGATGACGCCATCGTCTTCCATGCGCTTGATGCGCGCCCAGCATGGCGAAGAGGTCAGGCCCACCTTCGCGCTCAGCTCGTGCAGGCTGATACGGGCATCCTGTTGCAGGGCCGTCAGGATGGCGAGGTCGAATTTATCGAGCTTCATTCTGCTAACTCCTAATTTAACAGCAAATTTTGCTGAAGTAGGCATTTTATACGAGAAAACCAGCAGCCTTTTCTGCCGAAGCAAGCAGAAAATAGACCCATGAAACCCGATCCCGCTCCCCTCCTCGCTCCCGCCCACGATCTTGCGCCGCGCAACGGCGCCAGCGTCCTCATCGACACCCTGCTGGCCCTGGGCGTCGACACCGTTTTCGGCTACCCGGGCGGCGCCGTGCTGCCCCTGTACGACGCGCTGCATGCGCAGCCCCGCTTGCGCCACGTGCTGGTGCGCCACGAACAGGCAGCCGTGCATGCGGCCGAAGGGTATGCGCGCAGCACGGGCCGGCCTGGCGTGGTCTTCGTCACCTCCGGCCCCGGCATGAGCAACACCACCACGGGCTTGCTCGACGCCCTGTGCGATTCGATTCCCCTCATCTGCATCAGCGGCCAGGTGGCCACCACCAGCATCGGCACCAACGCCTTCCAGGAATGCGACGCGCTGGGCATTTCGCGCCCCGTCACCAAGTGGAACCGGCAAATCCGCACGGCAGAGGAAACGGCGGCCGTCGTGCACGAGGCCTACGCGCAGGCCACGCAGGGCCGGCCCGGCCCCGTGCTGATCGACTTTCCCAAAGACTTGCAGCTGGCGCCGGTCAAGGCAACGGCGACGCTTGCCCCCAGTATGCCGGCCAGCGCCCCCCTGCCCGGCAGTGGCGACCTCGAACGGGCCGCCAGCCTGATCGCCAGCGCGCGCCAGCCCGTGTTCTATGGTGGTGGAGGCCTCATCAATTCCGGCCCGGATGCCTGCGCCGCGTTCGGGCAGCTGGTCAAGCTGGCGGCCGCACCCTGCACCTTGACCCTGCTGGGCCTGGGCGCCTTTCCCGCCTCGCACCCGGCCTTCCTGGGCATGCTGGGCATGCACGGCACGCTGGAGGCGAACCTGGCCATGCACCATGCCGACCTGATCGTCTGCGTCGGCGCCCGCTTCGACGACCGGGTCACGGGGCGGCTGGGCGCCTTCTGCCCCGGCGCGAAAATCATCCACATCGATATCGACCCGGCCTCCATCGGCAAGGTGGTGCGCGCCGACGTGGCCCTGCGCGGCGACTGCGCGCCCGTGCTGGCCGCATTGCTAACTACCTTGCTGGCGCAGCTGCGCGGGCGATTGCTGGCGGACCGCCAGCCGTGGTGGCGGCGCATCGATGGCTGGCGCGCGCAAGACAGCCTGGCGTTCGACGACACGCCGGAGGTGATCGCGCCGCAGGCGCTGATGCGCCGGCTGCAGGCAGCGCTCGACGGAATGGACGCCATCGTGTCCACCGACGTGGGCCAGCACCAGATGTGGGCGGCGCAGCACTTGCGCGTCGAGCAGCCGCGCCGCTGGCTGACTTCGGGCGGCGCCGGCACCATGGGCTATGGCTTGCCGGCCGCCATCGGCGCGCAGGTCGCCCATCCTGAAAAGTGCGTGGTGTGCGTCAGCGGCGATGCCTCGATTTTGATGAATATCCAGGAATTGGCGACCGCCACGCAACACCGTCTGCCTGTGAAAGTGGTGTTGTCGAACAATGGCACCATGGGCATGGTGCGCCAGTGGCAGGAACTCATCCATGGCGGGCGCTACAGCCACAGCTACATGGAAGCGCTGCCCGATTTCGTCGCCCTGGCGCGGGCGTTTGGCTGGCAGGCGCACACGGTGAGCCGGCGCGAGGAACTCGACGCAGCGCTGGCAGCCTGCCTGGAATCAAGCGGCCCGTATTTTCTCGACGTGCGCGTGCATGGCGCAGAAAACTGCTTCCCCATGATGGCCCCCGGCGCGGGCCACCATGAAGTCACGTTGACGAAAGGCGTCGTCTATACCGAGTAAAAACCCCGTTTAACTCCACACTCGATAAACCCAGTAACTTTCATCATCGCGGCTGGCACGCGCCAGTTCGGTAGGGCTCAAGCCCGTGATGGCGCGTACCTCGCGGCACAGGTGGGCCTGGTCGGCGTAACCGCCCTCGGCGGCGATATCGCTCCATGAGGCATTGCCTTGCAGCATGGCCTCGCGCGCGTCGAGAAACGACTGCTCCGCGCGGCGCATGCGGCGCAAGGTGCGCATGGGCTGGCCGGCCCAAGCCTTGATGCGGCGCTCGATATTGCGCGCGCCACTGGCCAGGCCCGTCGATGCCGCTTGCACGCCCAGGCGGCGCACCCAGTCCTGTATGGCGCCGGCCGGATGGTCGCCGCTTTTGCGCGCCACCGCCCAGCGTGGCGCCAGGAACGCTTCCACCAGCGCGATGCGCGCCGCGTCGTCGGGTGCGGCCAGCACGGCATCGGACAGCGCCAGCCAGTCGGCGTCAAACAGGGGGGCTAGCGGGCGCACCTGGTCGAACAGGACTGCCATGTCGATGCCCGTCAACGCATGCAGGGCGGCCGGATACAGCATCACCATGAATGAGTGCACGGGGCCGGGGTTGTAGCTGACCAGCGGATAGCCGCGCGGACCGCTGAACAGGGCGGGCGGCATGCGCACGTCCGGCAGCGACAGGCCGGGCGCCGCCGCCTCAACCTCGCCCGCGACGGTCCACAGCAGACAGCACATGGGCGTGGCGGGAAAGCGGTTCAGGCGCTGCTCTGGCGGCAACGGCGCGCAGCGCGTGGTGTCGCGCACGAGGAAGGCGCGCACACAGGAAGCGAGCGCGGCGCGTGGCGCGATCAAGCGGGTCAGGGGTGTAGGGGCGGCAGGCATGGCGACGATTGTACCGGCAATTTCCGGCGCCGCGCGATGTCGTATTCGTTCAAGACGCGGGCACGCAAGCGCGCTACAGTGATGCCATTGTCGCCATCCACCAGGAGTACGCCATGCCCCCACTCGACCACGCCATCGCGCCCGCCGCCACCCCGACCCTGCGCCAGATCCGCCAGTTGCCGGGGCCTTTCGCCCTGCCCATCATCGGCAACGCGCTGCAAGTGAAACTGCCGCGTATCCACCGCGACGTGGAAGGCTGGGTGCGCCACTATGGCCCCTACGTGCGCGCCTGGTTCGGCCGCACCCTGGTGCTGGTGGTGGCCGACAGCGAAGCCGTGGCAGCCGTGCTGCGCGACCGCCCGGACGGCTTCCGGCGTCCGCTGTCGAGCTATATCGTGTCCGAGGAAATGGGCGGCAACCCCGGCCTGTTCCTGGCCGAGGGCACGCAATGGCGCAACCAGCGCCGCATGGTGATGGCCGGCATGGCGCCGGGCGCCATCAAGGCGTATTTCCCCGCGCTGGTGACGGTGGCGCAGCGTCTGCAGCGACGCTGGCATCTTGCCGCCACGCAAGGCCAGGCAATCGGCCTCGATGGCGACCTGAAACGCTACACGGTCGACATCATCGCCGGCCTGGCCTTCGGCACGGCAGTCAATACGCTCGAATCGGGCGAAGACGTGATCCAGCGCCACCTGGACGCGATCCTGCCCGCCGTGGCGCGGCGCAGCCTGTCGATGCTGCCGTACTGGCGCTACTTCAAACTGCCCGTCGATCGGCGCCTGGACCGCGACGTGGCCGCGCTGGACGTGGCCGTGGCCGACCTGGTGCGGCAAGCGCGTACCCGCCTGGAGCGCGATCCCGCGCGGCGCGTACGCCCGCCCAACCTGCTCGAAGCCATGATCGCCGCCGCCGACGAAGCCGACAGCGGCGTGGACGACCGCGCCGTGGCCGGCAATGTAATGACCATGCTGCTAGCCGGCGAAGACACAACGGCCAACACGCTGTCCTGGATGATTTACCTGCTGCAACGCCATCCGCACGCCCTGGCGAAGGCGCGCGAGGAAGTGCGGCGCCTGGCACCCGACGTGGCGCACTTCACCCTGGCGCAAATGGACAGCCTCGACTACCTTGGCGCCTGCGCCAGCGAAGCCATGCGTTTGAAACCGGTGGCGCCCTACATCCCGCTCGAAGCGCTGCGCGACACGGTGGTGGGGGACGTGGCCGTCCCCGCAGGCAGTTTGCTGTGGTGCGTGATGCGCCATGACAGCGTCTCCGATGCGCACTTTCCCGATGCGCAAGCCTTCCAGCCCGAGCGCTGGTTGGAGGACAGCAGCGAGTCCAACAACAAGCGCGCCGCCATGCCGTTTGGCGCCGGTGTACGCACCTGCCCCGGCCGCTATCTGGCCTTGCTGGAAATCAAGATCGCCTTGGCCATGCTGCTGGGCAGCTTCGACATCGTCGGCGTCGATACGCCCGATGGCGGCGAGGCGCAGGAACTGATGGGTTTCGTGATGTCGCCCATCGGCCTGACGATGCGCCTGGCGCGGCCGCAGTGATACCATGGGGGACATCCTATTCATTCGATCTCCCCATGACTATCCGCCTGGAATCGCCGCAGCAAGCCGACGTGCAAACCCTGATTGCCGAGCTTGATGCCTATCAACAAACCCTGTATCCGGCCGAATGCGTGTATTCGCTGGACCTGGCGTCCGTGCCGCCGGACAGCCTGCTGTTTGCCGTCGCCCGCGATACAGCGGGCACGGCGCGCGCTTGCGGCGCCATCGTCGTCACGCCCGATTTTGGCGAGGTCAAACGCATGTATGTGCACCCGGAAAGCCGCGGCCTGGGCCTGGCCAAGCGCCTGCTGGCTCTGCTGGAAGAGCAGGCGCTGGCGCGCGGCTGCCGCTTGCTGACGTTAGAGACGGGCATCCACCAGCCCGCAGCCATCGCCCTGTATGCGCGCCACGGCTATCAACAGCGCGGCCCCTACGGCGACTATCCCGACGATCCGTTCAGTGTCTTCATGGAAAAACCGCTGCAGGTGGCGGCATGAACGCGCCCGTCGACAGCTTGCTCGACATCCGCGCGCGCCTGCGCGCCTTTGCCGACGAACGCGACTGGGACCAGTTCCACACGCCGAAAAACCTGGCCATGGCCCTGTCCGTGGAAGTGGCGGAACTGGCCGAGCACTACCAGTGGCTGCCCACGGGCGCGGACGCCGAGCTGGACGACGCCAAGCGCACGGGCATCCGCCACGAGCTGGCCGACGTGCTGATGTATCTGGTGCGCCTGGCCGACAAGAGCGGCGTCGACCTACATGCGGCCGTGCTGGAAAAGATGGAGCTGAACGCGCAAAAATACCCGGCGCAGCAGGTGCGCGGCGACGCGCGCAAGTATAGCGAGTACTGATAACCCCATCCGTGCGTGGCTGCAGCCTAAAAAGGCGTAGCATCAAGGCATGCGTATTCCTCTATCCCTGCTGCTCGCCGGCTTGCTCGCTGCCCCACCGTACAGCGCTATTGCGCTGGCGCAAACCGCGCCCGTGCCGCAAGTGAAAGTCGATGCCACGCGCGACCCTGTGGATAAATCCTACCGCAAGATGCTGCAGGGCGTGGACCGCTTCGAGCGCGACCATGCGCTGGCGCCGCAGGCGGTGTTGCGCTTTCGCTTGCTGCCGCGCCAGCCCGGCGTGGACATGACGGGCGTGCAGCTGCGCATCGCCGGCGATACGGTCAACATCCCCTTGCCCTTGGCGGAAGACAACAGCTTTGCCCCCGTGCGCCATGCGCAAGCCGCGCGCGAAGACGCCGTGCTGATCGCCAACCGCAAGGCCTCCACCATGAGCTGGCGCGCGCAAGTCATCACGCCCGGCTTGCCGCCCGGCACGCGGCGCCTGGGCGACTTGCGCCTGGAATGCCGCGCCGGCATGGATTCCGGGCTGATCTCGAACGACCCGCAAATCATCGCCTGGCTGTCCAGCATGCTCTACAGCACCGACAAGGTGTGTTCCGAGCCCGACGGCAATTATTTGTTTTTCACGGACCGCCCCCTGTTCGGCGTGACCCTTGTGCATGGCGAGCGCAGGGTCACGCTGCCATTCACCATGCTGTACGCGGGCGGCGAGCAAACCCCCGCCTCGCTGCCCTATTGCGATTGCCAGGTCTTGCTCGACCGCACGTATTACGCGCCCCTGTGGGATGCCAGCTGGCCCGACGATACCTTGCTGGAATTTACTTACATGGACGGGGTGGCCCCATGAAGTGGCTGAGTGTCTTCGCGCTGATGCTGCTCGCCGCCTGCTCCGGCACGCGCGCCTTGCAGGCAAGCAAGAATGTGCCTTACGCAACCCTGGAGCAGACGGTGCAGCCGGGCAGCAGCACGCGCGAGCAGGTGCGCGCGGCGCTGGGAGACAGCACGTCCATCCGCTTCGACAGCGGCATTGAAGTGTGGATGTACACCTACCCGATCGCTGCGGGCGCGCAGGGTGAGTATGTGATCATGTTTGGCGGGGATGGGGTGGTACGCAAGGTACGCAGCGGAGAAGTCTACCAGATACGGAAATGAACCCCGCCAGCGCTACACTGGCGGGGTGATTGTCTTAGCGCGCCTTCAGCAAGGCCCGTGTGGCCATGCCCGCGCCCACGCTGGGGTTGCGGCCTACGCCGGCAGCCTTGCGCTTGGGCGACGCCTTCAGTTTGAAGATGCCGATCGACTGGGCTACGCTGTCGGTGCGCTGCGCCAGGCTGGTGGCAGCCGCAGCCGCCTGCTCCACCAGCGCCGCATTCTGCTGCGTGATGCCATCCATCTGGATGACGGCCTGGTTGACTTGCCCAATGCCCTGATTTTGCTCGCGCGTGGTGGAGGAAATCTCGTCCATCACTTCCGTCACGCGGGCCACCGAGGCGATCACTTCCGTCATGGTGGCGCCCGCATTGCTGGTCAGCACGCTGCCCGCATTCACGGTGGCGATCGAATGGTCGATCAAATTCTTGACTTCCTTGGCCGCCGTTGCCGAGCGCTGCGCCAGGCTGCGCACTTCACCGGCCACGACGGCGAAGCCGCGGCCATGCTCGCCCGCACGCGCCGCTTCCACGGCCGCGTTCAAGGCAAGAATGTTGGTCTGGAAGGCAATGCCGTCAATCAGGCCGATGATGTCGAGAATCTTGCGCGACGACGTACTGATTTCATTCATCGTGGTGACCACTTCGCTGACGATGGTACCGCCCTTGGCGGCGACGGTGGATGCCTGCGCCGCCAGGTCGTTGGCCGTGGCCACGTGGTCGGCGCTATTCTGCACCGTGGACGTCAGTTCTTCCATGCTGGCCGCCGTCTGCTCCAGGCTGGAAGCCTGCGATTCCGTGCGGCTGGACAAGTCCATATTGCCAGTCGCAATTTCCGCCGTCGTGACGCGGATATCCTCAAAGTTGGCGCGCACGTCGCCGATGATGCTGTGCAGGTTGATGTTGGTCTGGCGCAAGGCCGCCATTAATTGCCCCATATCATCATCACGCACCTTGTCGATGACGCCCGTCAAGTCGCCACCGGCCATCTTGCGCGCCACCGTGATGGCGTCGCCCAGGGGCGCGACCAGCGAATTGTGCAGATGGGCCCAGAAATACAGCATCAGTGCGACGGCCACGGCGGCAGTGCCGCTGAGCCAGCTGCGCGTGGCCGTGCTCGTATCGCCATCGATATTCCATACGGCGCAGCCGAGGATGGCCAGCACCACGCCAAAGACGATGCAATGCAGGGCCAGGTCTTGCGACAGGCTCAGCTTGCGCCACTCGGCCAGCTTGGCGGCCCAGCCCTGGCGCACGACGCGGCCATTGCGGAATGCCAGCCTGGCGGCGTTGCCATCTTTAAAACTTTTATACAGGGCTGCTGCTTCGTTGATCTGCTCGCGTGTGGGCTTGGTACGCACGGACATGTAGCCGATCGGGCGGCCGTTCTCGATGACGGGCGTGATATTCGCAAAGACCCAATAAAAATCGCCATTCTTGCAGCGGTTCTTGACCATGCCGGTCCATGGCATGCCCGTCTTGATGGTATCCCACAGGTCGGCAAACGCTTCGGCCGGCATATCGGGATGACGCAGAATATTCTGTGGCGCACCCAGCAGTTCCATTTCTGAAAAACCGCTGACTTCAATGAAATACTGATTGGCGTAATTAATGTTTCCCTGTAAATCCGTGGTGGAAACAATCGTCATGCCTTCATTTAATACGTATTCATTTTGCGTGATAGGCGTATTGACCCGCATCGTCGCTCCTCTATTTTTTCAACTAGCATAACAAAAACATAAAAACAATATACCACATCAAGCACCAGCGAGATATCGCCACGGCGACAGTGACACTCGTCAAACAATTTAATAAAAGTCAATTTTTTTATGTTTTAGAATTTACTTTACTTCAACTTGATTGACTTTATTGAAATTAAAAATTTCAATAGCAGGCAGGACGGATAATTAATTAAATATTATTTATTGTTATCCGGTGCGATAAACAAGCCGCCTACGCCGATTAAAAGATGGCAACACCAGGCCAATAGGAAAAATACATGGCGCAGCCATCCGCGTTAGTAACGGAGCAATAAGGTTCATTTCTTGACGGGGGGAATAAAAACTGGCGCGAACGCGCCAGTGGGGGATATGTCTCCAATCCGCGACACAGGCGCCGGAGCGCCTGTGGGATGGCTTACTTAAATGACTTACGCGGCGGCGACTTCGGACGCGGTGCCGCAGGCTTGCGCTCCGTCGTGCCATCATCCAGGCTGATGCGCAGTTTCTGGCCCGAGACCACGACCGATTTCAGGTGGTCGAGGATTTCTGGCGGCATGCCTTCCGGCAAGTCCAGCACGCTGTAGTTGTCAAAGATATCGATGCGGCCGATATGCTTGGCTTCCAGGTTCGCTTCGTTGGCGATGGCGCCGACGATGTTGCTTGGCGTCACAGCGTGCTCACGGCCCACTTCGATGCGGTAGGCCGTCACGCCTGGACGTGGACGTTCCTTCTTCGGCGCGCGCGGCGCTGGTGCTGGTGCAAGTGCTGCGTCGCCCGCGTCGGCCGGCGCATCCTTGAACGCTGGCGCGGACTTGGCGGCAAACGGCTTGCGTGGCGCGGCTGGCGGCGCCAGGTCCGGTGCATCGCCATCGCGGCTGATGCGCAGCTGCTGGCCCGCCACCCACACGGTTTTCAGCTGGTCCAGCAATTCTTTCGGCATGCTGTCCGGCAAGTCCAGGACGCTGTAATCGTCATAGATTTCGATGCGGCCGATGTTTTTCGAATCGATGCCCGCTTCGTTGGCGATGGCACCCACGATATTGCCCGGTTTCACGCCATGCTGATGACCTACCTCAATGCGGAAGGTTTGCATGCCGGCGTCGGCTGGGCGCTGGATGCGTTCCTTTTTCGGGAAGGCCGGACGTTCGCCACGCTCGCTGCGCTCGTTACGCTCGAAGCGGTCGCCCCGTTCCGGACGGTCGTTGCGTTCGAAGCGGTCTTGGCGCACAGGACGGTCGTCTTGCCACGTGGCTTGCTCGCGCGCCTTATTCTTGTCCAGCAACAGAGGCACATTGCCACGCGCCATCTTCGCCAATGCGGCGGCGATCTCGATGGCGGGAATGTTTTTCTCGCGTTCGAAATCCTCGATCAGCGACTGGAACTGTTCCAGTTCGCCCAGGGCCAGGGTGTCGCTGATCTGTTCCTTGAACTTGGCGATACGCACGTCGTTGACGGCCTGAATCGTCGGCAGTTCCAGCATGCCGATCGGCTGGCGGGTCGAACGTTCGATGGCTTTCAACAAGTTCTTTTCACGCGGGGTGATGAACAGAATCGCTTCGCCGCTGCGGCCGGCACGGCCTGTGCGGCCAATGCGGTGGGTATAGCTTTCCGGATCGTGCGGGACGTCGTAGTTGACGACGTGGCTGATGCGCTCGACGTCCAGGCCGCGGGCGGCCACGTCGGTTGCCACGAGGATGTCGATCTTGCCGTCTTTCAATTGCTGGATCGTGCGCTCGCGCTGGGCTTGCTGGATGTCGCCATTGATGGCGGCAGCCGAGAAGCCGCGTGCTTGCAGCTTGCCGGCCAGCTCTTCCGTGCCCAGCTTGGTGCGGGCAAAGATGATCATGCCATCAAACACTTCCGCTTCCAGGATGCGGGTCAATGCGTCCAGCTTGTGCATGCCCGACACCAGCCAGTAGCGCTGGCGAATGTTGTCAGCCGTGCCCGTCTTGGCGGCGACCGTCACTTCGGCCGGATTGACCAGGTAGGTCGTGGCAATGCGCTTGATGACGGAAGGCATGGTGGCCGAGAACAGGGCCGTTTGATGGCCATCCGGCGTTTCCTTCAAGATGCGTTCGACATCGTCGATAAAGCCCATACGCAGCATTTCATCGGCTTCGTCCAGCACCAGCGTCTTCAACTTGGACAGGTCGAGCGAACCCTTGTCCAGGTGATCGATGACGCGGCCAGGGGTGCCGACGATGACATGCACGCCGCGACGCAGGGCCGACAACTGCGGGCCGTAGCTTTGGCCGCCGTAGATCGGCAACACGTGGAAGCCGGGAATGTGGGCGGCGTACACCTGGAACGCTTCGGCGACCTGGATGGCCAGTTCGCGTGTCGGTGCCAGGACCAGGGCTTGGGGTGAGCTTTGTTTCAGATCAATGCGCGACAGGATAGGCAAGGCGAAGGCGGCGGTCTTACCCGTGCCTGTTTGCGCCTGGCCCAGCACGTCGCGGTTAGCGAGCAATAATGGAATCGTGGCCGCCTGGATAGGCGACGGTGTTTCGTAACCGACATCCTTGAGCGCGCGAATCAGCGGCTCGCTCAGGTTAAGGTCGGAAAATAAGGAAATTGGTGTATCAGACATGAAATCACTCACAAGTTCGCTCGAATCGCCCAATGCGAAAGAGTGTATCTGCTAGTTTACTCTTTACTGGACCTTACCGGGTGGCTGCATGCCGCAGAACGCCGTTTTTTGCGCCATATCTACCGAAAAAAGGCAGAAAAATCGGTGATCCGCACGCAATTGGCGCGTGATTTTACCAACATTAAACGATACACAACAATGTGCCGCCTGCGCCTGTTCTGCGCGGCAACGGCAACGGCGGGCGCGGAAGCACTGCGGCGCCCGCCCCCCTCAGGTACGCAAGAACTCCAGCAAGTCCTCGTTCAGACGGTCTTTGTGCGTCGTCGCCAAGCCGTGCGGCGCGCCTGCATACACGAGCAGCTTGCTGCCGATGATGAGCTCAGCCGTGCGCCGCGCCGAGGCGGCGATCGGCACGATCTGGTCATCGTCGCCATGGATCACCAGGGTCGGCACGTCGAATTTGCCCAGGTCGCTGGTGAAGTCCGTTTCGGAAAATTGCTTGATGCACAAATAGGCTGCCGGCATGCCCGCCTGCATGCCTTGTCGCCAGAAACTGTCGCGCACGCCCTGCGACGGCTTGGCGCCGGGCCGGTTGTAGCCATAGAACGCCTCGCTCAAGTCGCGGAAGAATTGGCTGCGGTCGGCCTGCACGCCGGCGCGGATGGCGTCAAAGGCGGACAGCGGCAAGCCCAGCGGATTGTCGGCCGTTTGCAGCATCAGCGGCGGCACGGCGCCCACCAGCACGGCGCCGGCCAGGCGCTGCGTGCCATGGCGGCCGATGTAGCGCGCCACCTCGCCGCCGCCCGTCGAATGGCCCACCAGGGTGGCGCCCGTCAAGTCCAGCGCCGCGATCAACGCGGCCAGGTCATTGGCATAGGTATCCATGTCGTTGCCGTCGAAAGGCTGGCTGGAGCGGCCATGGCCGCGCCGGTCGTGCGCGATGACGCGGTAGCCGTGCGAGGCCAGATAAAACATCTGGTCTTCCCAGGCGTCGGACGACAGCGGCCAGCCGTGGCTGAAGACGACGGGCGGGCCGCTGCCCCAGTCCTTGTAGTAGATCAGGGTGCCGTCGGCGGTACGCAGGGTATTGCTCGATTGCAAGTCGGTGGCAGTCATGGGACGCTCCTTGTCGGTGGGCCAGCGGCCATTGTGGCCGCAATGGCGCGCGCACGCCGCGCGCTACGCTGGAGCATTGCGGTAGAGTAAGATTGCCGCTGCTTTGCTTTCCCGTATTCACTTTTGGAGTTGTCATGCGTTTTCCCATCGTCCTCGCCGCCAGCCTGTTCAGCACGGCCGCCCTCGCCCAACCGCTCGTTGCCGAAGCGCCCCTGCGCGCCCATCTGTCCTTCCTGGCCGACGATTTGCTGGAAGGACGTGGCACGGGCCAGCGCGGCGGCGACCTGGCCGTGCGCTACCTGGAAACGCAGGCGGCCGTGGCCGGCTTGCAGCCTTTAAAAGATGGCACGTACCGCCAGGCGCTGACCATCGTCGGCAGCAAGGCCTTGCCATCGAGCAAGGTCACGTTCAGCGCGGGCGGCAAGACGCTCGCGCCCGCCTTCGGCAAGGACATCGTCTTCGGCGCTTCCAATGGCCAGCAGACAGTGGCGTTTGACGCGCCCGTCGTGTTTGCCGGCTACGGCATCCGCGCCCCCGAGGAAAATTGGGACGATTTCAAGGGTATTGATTTAAAAGGGAAATTGCTCATCATGATGGTCAACGACCCGCAGCCGACAGCTGCCGAGCCGAGCCGTTTTGCCGGCAAGTCCCTCACCTATTACGGCCGCTGGGTCTACAAGTACGAGGAAGCGCTGCGCCAGGGCGCCGCCGGCGTCTTGCTGATCCACACGACAGCATCGGCGTCGTATCCGTGGTCGGTGCCCGCCAACGGCTTCGGCCACGAGCGCTTCAGCCTGGCTGGCGCGGGCAACGCCATGGAAGGCTGGCTGCAGGAAGACATGGCGCGCGCCCTGTTCCAGCAAGCAGGACAGGACCTGGACGCCTTGCGCGCGCAGGCCGAAACGCGCGATTTCCGCCCCGTCGCCTTGAACGCCACGGTCAAGGTGGCACTGGATAGCCAGATCCGCAGCATCGAGCAATTCAACGTGGCCGGCATCGTGCCGGGCACGGACCCGAAACTGAAGGACGAGGCTGTCATTTACTCGGCCCACTGGGACCACCTGGGCAAGGATGAGGAAGGCAGCAGCCAAGGTGTCAAACAGGGCCGGAGCGACCCTATCTACAACGGCGCCATCGACAACGCCTCGGGTGCGGCAGCACTGCTGGCCATGGCGCAGGTTGCCGTGAAAAAACCGGCGCGCCGCACACAGATCTTCCTGTGGCCGGCCGGCGAGGAAACGGGCATGCTGGGCAGCACGGCCTACACGCGCGCTCCCCTGTGGCCGCTGGCGAAAACGGCCGCCGACCTGAACCTCGACAGCATGAACTTTGTCGGCAAGACGCACGACATCGGCGTGGCCGGCGCCGAGCGCAGCAGCCTGTACGCAAGCGCCGCCAAGGTGGCCAAGCGCATGGGCCTGCGCCTGGCGCCCACCATTCCCGACCTATCCGGCGCCTTTTACCGGGCTGACCATTTTGCCTTCGCCAAGGCCGGCGTGCCCGCCTTCAACGTGGGCTCGGCAGTATTCTCCGGCGACGGCGCGTTCGACTTCGTCAAGGAGCCGACAGCGTCCAGCGAGCGCCTGGTGGCCTTCAAGAAGGATTACCATCAAGTCACCGACGAATACAAGCCGTCGTGGGATCTGTCGGGCATGGTGCAGCAGGCGCAGTTCACCCTGAACCTCGGCTATGCAGTGGCGAACGACAAGCACTTGCCTACTTGGAACAAGGGCGAAGCGTTTGGCAAGGTAAAACGCTAAGCGCCATGAAAAACACCGGCCTTGGCCGGCGGTGTTTTCATTTAAATCGCCATGATGCGTTTCAGATCCACAAACGCGGTTTCGTACAAATGCTGAAACGCGCCGATCATGACCTCTTCCACGCCTTCGGCCGCGTCGAACTCGCTCGACCATTCTGCCACGCAGGAAGCGACGCCCGGTTCGCCCGTGACGCGCAGGGTGGAACGGTAGTTCTTGACGGGGATCGGGCCAGAGACGATGGTGTAGCTGTAGCTCTTGTCCGCTTCGCTGTAGCTTTGCAGGCGTTCGGCGATGACGGCGCCGTCCGTGGTTTTCAGGCGGCGCACGCGACCGCCATGCTCGGACAGGCTGGTCTTGATGGCGCTCGACCATTCAGCCAGCGACTGGAAGCCGCCGATAAAATCCCACACGCGTTCGGCGCTTGCCGCCAATGTTACAGAAACAATTACTTGGGCCATCTTTAATTCGGTTCCTCATCCAGGTTTGCCGGGCGCGGCGCCCGGCCGGCCGGAGTTGCCCGGCACAGCCGCTATTTTAGCGCCCATGCGGCTTTGCTGCTGGGCGCATATCGGCCTGGACAATCGCGGCTGGTCAGCCTGGCGATGAGGTTTTACAGATTTTCTGCCAGGAAAATTAAAGAATTGCCATGCGCGTGGGCTGCGGCGCGCTGCTGGTAGCTGTCGCGGTGGGTGCAATTGAAACCGTGTTCGGCGCCCGGGTAGATATGGATTTCCACGTCTTGCCGGTCTTCGAAGCGCTCGGCGATCTTTTGCACGGCGTCCGGCGGGATATGGCTGTCCTGGCCGCCGAAATGCATGAGCAGCGGCACCGTGATTTGGTCGGCCAGGTCCAGCTTGTTCTGGATGCCGCCGCCGTAATAGGCGATGGCGGCGTCGACCAGACCGGCCGCAGCCGTTTGAAACGACAGACGGCCACCGAAGCAGTAGCCGACCGAGGCCAGCTTGCCCGTCACTTCCGGGCGCGCGCGCAAGACGGCGACGGTGGCGGCGATATCGCTGTCGGCGTGGGCGTTATCGGTGGCTTGCATCAGCTCCACGGCGCGCGTCCAGCCGTCAGCGTCATAGCCCAGTTCAATGTGCGCGCCCGCGCGCCAGAACAGGTCAGGCACCAGCACCACGTAGCCATCGGCCGCATACTGGTCGGCCACGGCGCGGATGTGCTCGTTGACGCCGAAAATTTCCTGCAACAAGAGGATGGCGGGGCCCTTGCCTACGTGCGGCACGGCCAGGTAAGCCTGAAAGCTGCCGTCCGGGCCGGCGATATCGATCCACTGCGAAGTTGTGCTCATAGAAACTCCAGTCTGAGGTTGGGGGAATGCCACAGCCAGGCATGTTACTGGTTTTTCGCTCTGCCTGCGTCCGCCCCCTTTGCCCAGGCTCAATACAGCTCGCGCAGGTAAATCACGGGGCCGGACTTGAGGATGCCAAAGACGACGGTACCGACCGTGCTGCCCAGGTAGGGATGGTTGCCCACGGATACGTCCACGCTGCCGGCCTTGCCGGCGCCGGGCGCCAGCAAAGTCAGGCGATTGGCCTGCGGTAGTGCGCCTTGCACGACGGTATAGGTCCGATCATCAGCTGCCAGTTTGCTGCAGTCCAGCGTTTTCTTGCAATTGGCCAGCACCACTTCCGACTTGTTGAACGCACTGATGCTGTCAAGCAAATTCGTCGTCCATTTCGTCCCATTCCAGTACTGCACTTGCACGGCCAGCCGGACGGGCAGCAACTCGGAGCCATAGCCGTGGGCTACTTGCCATTGCCCCGACAGCACGGTCAGCCTTGCCTCGTTGTGTATCAAGGCGGAAGTTGAACTGACGACGGCGCCGCCGGGATACGTGCTGCTGGCGCGCAGCCGCACGTCGGTGGGCGCCACCTTTACCGGCACGCCCGCCTTGCCCGGAAAACGGTAGGCGACCATGGGCGAGGCAACGCCCAGTATAAATATCACGGGCGCCACGCCGGTGACGGTGGTTTGCGCCCTGCTGCCATCGGTGAGCCGGCTGCGGCCATCGGAAGTGCTCGGCGGAAAGGAAATCGTGCCCTTGGCCGCATCCAGGCCTTCGAGCAACACGGGCGCCAGGACGCTCGGGACGCGGTCGTCATAATTTTGGGTCGTCGCCACCCCCTGGGCGCGCGCCGTCACGCGCACGCCTATGGCCTGCCCCGAGTATGCGTAGCGGCCTGTCGCCCCATCGTTGGCGCAGGTAAGCGGCGGCGCGCACGGCACGGCGATCCCGTTGCTAGCCTTGGGCTGGTCAGCTTCGTTGTCCTTGATCAACTCCGTGATGAAGTGGTGCGGGATGAACTGCACCTCCCCGCTCACGCGTGAGGGCTTGGGCAAGTCCAGCACCGGAGTATTGGCATCCAGGTAGCCGTTGCGATTGGCCAATTTGAAGGCGATGGTGATCGTTCCCACCTCTGGCCAGTTCATGTCGCTGCTGGCAACGCTGCCATTCTTGAAGACCACGCCACCCTGCATGGCTGGCTTGTTTGGCTCGGCAATCTCGTCCTTCGTCGGCCTGACCAGGCTGGCCAGCGTAGGCAGCACCGTCTCTGGCAATTTTTCATTGCCAAAGTTCGGCGTCACGGCACCCTCGTTATTGAGCGCGCTCATGCTGACAGCCACTGGCGCACCCGCGCGCTGAGGGCTGGCAATGATAGGGATGCTGAACGCGGCCGGCACGACAATGACATCGCCGTTGCCCGTCATGCTCAAGCCGGCGTCGCCGGAAGTGGCCGACCCCGTATAAGTGGCCTTCAAATTCACCTTCCCCACATCCGCGTAGGACATGGTGGCCTTGGCGACGCCCTGGTTATCGAACGCCAGGTTGACCGTCTTCCCCAAGATACTGCAAGCACTGCTGTTATCCGGGGCCAGGGCGATGAAGCCACCCGTGCCTTTGATAAAGACCGGCAAAGTGCCGCTGGCGGGATTGCTGTAGCTGCAAGCGAGCGTCAAGTCCTTGCTCTTGTTGGCAAACAGGGGCACGCAAGCTTGCTGATTGGGGCGGGCCTGCACCGCGCTGATGCCAAACGACGGCTGCGTGGCCGAGACATGGTTGACGGGGGTGACAATCAAGCCTGTTTCCGCGAAATCCATAACGCAACTGGCGCTCTTGTCCGAGCTGCGTTTGCACACCAGCGCGTCCGTAGCGCCGGGCACGCTCGTCAGGCTCAGCGTGGCACTGCCGACGGCGTACTGGCGCACGGTGGCCGTGACCATGCCACTGCTGCTTATCTGCGTCGCGTCGCCCCCCGGACTCAACGTGACAGTGGCGCCACCCGCGTACGTGCTGCCGCAGGCGGCATCCGCGCAAGCCGTCACCGTCACCGTTTGCGGCGCGCACGTCAGGGCAGTGCCTGGATGGTCGATCTGGAAATGGTGGGGTCCGGTCGGGGTGCCGGGGACGCACTTCGGACCCAGCGGCTCGTTGAAGGCATAGCCGCTGTTATTCGTCACGCAGCTGCAGGGGTTGGCCGGGGTATAGGCCTTGCAGGTGATCGTCTGATGCACCCGGCCGCGCGAGCCCAGGGTAATGTGATCGACCTTGGCATTGCCCGTGATATACGCATTCGCCGATTTCAAGGTCACGTCGCCGCCATCCACATTACCTTTGATGCCATTGCCAGAAGCAATGGTCAGCGTATTCGACGCTGCCACATCGCCCGTGACGAGCACACCGGACGCCTGCAGGTCGATGGTCGGCGAGACCAGGTTGCCCGTGACTTGGCTACCGGTACCGACGGTCAACGAGGTGCTGGCGTTGATGTCGCCTTGCACTTGACTTTGTGCGGCCTCGATGCTGACCACGGGCGCCTTGGTCTGGCCTTTCAAGGTGCTGCCCGAGCCCAGGCTGAACGACATGGCAGCCGTCACGTCACCCGTGATCGTGACCTTGGAGTTGGTGATGATGGTGTTGCCCTTGAGGGGACCGGCAATGGAAGAATTTGACGCGATATTGATCTCGCCGCTAGCCGTCACGCTGCCGCTGATAGCCACATTCGCGTTGGTGACGACCTTGCCGCCATCGATAGCGCCAACCAAAGTCGAGCTGGCTGAAATATCGATCATGCCCGTGGCCGTAATGTTGCCCGTGACTTTGACGGCAGAACCACCGAGGATCACGGAGGCAGCCGAAATATCGGCCACGATGGCCTGGCCGTTCTGCGAGCCCAGTTTGAAACTGCCGCCCTTGGCCGTCAGGCTGCCGCCCGAGATCTTCAGGTTGGGCGTATTGACGTTGCTCAAGTCGAGATTCCTGTTGACGGTCAGGGCCGCCGTGCCGCTCATGCTCAGTCCCTGGTTATAGCCCATGGTCACGTCGCTGTTGACCGTGACGCCGTAGCCGCTGGCGATCACGATAGCGTCGCTACTACCCACAAACTGGAGGTTACCGCAGGTATATTGTGCGCCCGACCGGGTGCAATTGCTGACGTCGCCGCCGTTGAAATTAAAAGTGACCGCCTGGGCCATGCCGGTCGATAACAAGAAAAACAAACCAAGGAAAAAAATGTGTATGCGCACGATGTTCAGAAATCGGATAAATGGGAGGTGGCCGGCGGCATATTAACTATCTCATGCTAAGCTACACCGTCGCCGCTCTTGCATTATGGCAGTGTTTTCCACCCTCACGCATATCGCATGATCAAGCAAAGCCCCAAAGAATTTCCCCTGCGGACCGTCGACATCATCGTCTACCCCGGCTTCAAGGCACTCGAAGCCATCGGCGCCATGAAAGTGTTTGACTACGCCAACACCCATTTGCGCCTGCGCAATTTGCCTGGCGGCTACGACGTGCGCATCGTGTCGACGGCCATCGGCCCCGTCGAGTCGGACACCCTGATGTCGCTGCACGCGAGCAAGGCGCTCGATGCCAACCGCCTGCCCGATTTGGCCGTCATCGTCGGCTGCCACCACGTCGAGCAAGTATTGCAAGACATCCCCGCCCTGGCCGCCTGGGTGGCAGCAGCGGCGCCGCGCATCGCTACCCTGGCGGCGCTGTGCACGGGCTGCTTCTTCCTGGCCGAAGCGGGCGTGCTCGACGGCAAGAGCGCCGCCACGCACTGGAGCGCCGTGGATAGCCTGCGCCAGCGCTATCCATTGATACAGGTCAATGCCGATGCGATTTTCGTGCGGGAAGGAAAATTCTGGACGTCGGCCGGCGTGACGGCCGGCATCGATTTGGCGCTGGCCCTGGTGGAAGACGATTTCAGCCGCGATATCGCGCTGGAAGTGGCGCGCGACCTGGTGGTGTATTTGAAGCGGCCCGGTGGTCAGTCGCAGTTTTCCGTACACCTGTCGAGCCAGATGACCACGCATCCGACCATCCGCCAGTTGCAGGGCTGGATCATGGAACACCTGGCCGAAGAACTCACGGTGCCACTGCTGGCGGCCAGGCTGGCCATGAGCGAACGCAATTTTACGCGCGTATTCCAGCGTGAAACGGGCAGCAGCCCCACGGAATTCATCGAGACGGCCCGCTTTGAGGTGGCGCGCCGCTTGCTGGAAGACAATGTGTCTTCCTTAAAACAGGTGGCTGTGCAAGCGGGCTTGCACAGCGAGGAAAGGCTGCGCCGTCTGTTTCAAAAGAAACTTGCCATCACGCCGCGCGACTACCGCGAACGCTTTTCCAGCACATCAAGATGACAAGCCGATATTAGTACAGGACGACGGAACGAATCGACTCGCCGCTTTTCATCAACTCAAAACCTTGATTGATGTCTTCGAGCTTCAGCCTGTGCGTGATCAAATCGTCAATGTTGAGCTTGCCTTCCATATACCAGTCGACGATCTTCGGCACGTCCGTGCGCCCGCGCGCGCCGCCAAAGGCCGAACCGCGCCATTCGCGCCCCGTCACCAATTGGAACGGGCGTGTGGAAATTTCCTGGCCCGCTGCCGCCACACCGATGATGAACGATTTGCCCCAGCCCTTGTGCGTGCATTCGAGCGCCTGGCGCATCAGGGTCGTGTTGCCGACGCATTCAAAACTGTAATCGGCGCCGCCATCGGTCAGTTGCACGATGGCATCGACGACGTTTTCCACTTCGTTCGGGTTGATGAAATGCGTCATGCCGAACTTGCGCGCGATGGCCTGGCGCGCCGGATTGATGTCGATGCCGATGATTTTATCGGCGCCGACCATTTTCGCCGCCTGGATCACGTTCAGGCCGATGCCGCCCAGGCCAAATACGGCCACATTCGCGCCCGCTTCCACCTTGGCCGAGAACAGCACCGCACCCACGCCCGTCGTCACGCCGCAGCCGATGTAGCAAACCTTGTCGAACGGCGCATCTTTGCGGATCTTGGCAAGAGCGATTTCCGGCACCACGATATAGTTGGAAAAAGTCGAGGTGCCCATGTAGTGGAACAAGGGCTGGCCGTTCAGGGAAAAGCGGCTGGTGGCGTCCGGCATCAGGCCGCGGCCCTGCGTGGAGCGGATGGCCTGGCACAAATTCGTCTTTTGCGACAGGCAGAACTTGCACTGGCGGCATTCCGGTGTGTACAGGGGAATGACGTGATCATCCTTTTTCAGGCTTGTCACGCCCGGGCCCACGTCGACGACGACGCCAGCGCCCTCATGGCCCAGGATGGCGGGGAAGATGCCTTCCGGGTCGGCGCCCGACAGGGTGTAGTAATCGGTATGGCAAATGCCGGTGGCTTTCAGCTCGACCAGCACTTCGCCGGCGCGCGGGCCGGCCAGGTCGACTTCTTCGATGGTCAACGGGGCGCCCGCTTTCCAGGCAATCGCGGCTTTGGTTTTCATGGGGATACTTCCTGCTCGGTTTCAGATGCGCCATTATCGGACGCTTGCGGGCGTGGCGGGGCCAGTGGCGGCGCGCTTGTCTGAAAACGCGGCGCATTTGTCCGATGCCGCCGCACGGTGCAGCAGCGCACGGAAGCGCGGCGTGTGTCAGGCGTATGCTTGCGTAAGCTCAATCTTGCGGGCACAAAAACGCGCATTCTTGACGCAACAGCATTCCCTTGATGCATCGCACTGACTCGTCCTCACCAACTCGCCATTTCATCGTTCCCGCAGGAGACTGACATGCGCACCTCGCTATCCCGACTGTTCCCCGCCTGGCTGGCCCTGCTGCTGGCATGCTGCCTAGCCCTGCTGGCCGCCTGCGGCGGCGGGGGCGGCCACCACCCGCCCGCCGCCACCACCGGCAGCCTGGCCGTCACCATCGGCGGCTTGCCGGCCGGCGTGGCGGGCGCCGTCACGCTCAGCGGACCCGCGTCCTACAGCAAGCTGCTGACGGCGAGCACCACGCTCACCGACCTGGCGCCCGGCGCCTATACGCTCAGCGCCGCCAGCGTGGCGCAAGGCACGGGAACGCTGGCGCCCACGCCCGTCACGCAGCAGGTGCAAGTCTATGCGGGCGCGACGGCCAGCGCCAGCGTCGCCTATGCGGCCACCGCGCCGCTGGCCCTGGCCCTGCAAGAGGTGGCCAGCGGCTTGAGCGCGCCCATCTTCCTCACGGCGCCACCCGGCGACAGCCGTTTGTTCATCCTCGAGCGCCCCGGACGCATCCGCGTGGTGCAAAACGGCAATCTGCTGGCCACGCCCTTCCTCGACATCAGCACCCTGACCACTACCAGCGGCGAACGGGGCTTACTGTCGCTGGCCTTCCATCCGCAGTACGCCAGCAATGGCTATTTCTTCCTGTATTACACCAACCTGGCCGGCGATATCGTCATCGAGCGGCGGCAAGTGTCGGCTGGCAACGCCAATGTGGCCGATCCCCTGTCTGCGCTGGCCATCCTCACGATTCCCCACCCCACGTTCAGCAACCACTATGGCGGCTTGCTCAGCTTTGGCCCGGATGGCTATCTGTACGCAGGCACGGGCGACGGCGGCAGCGCGGGCGACCCGTCCGGCAATGCGCAAAACACGAATGTGCTGCTGGGAAAACTGCTGCGCCTGGACGTCAACGCCAGCACGGTGGCCCAGCCATACGCCATTCCACCAGGCAATCCATTTGCCACGGCAGGCGGACGCGCTGAAATCTGGGCCTACGGCTTGCGCAACCCATGGCGCTACGCCTTCGACGTGCCGGCACAACTGCTGTACCTCGCCGACGTGGGCCAGGCCAATTGGGAAGAAGTCGATGTGCGCCCCGTGGGCCAAGCGGGCAACAACTATGGCTGGAATATCATGGAAGGCGCGCGCTGCTACAGCAGCAGCGGCAGCTGCAACCAGGCGGGGCTGGTACTGCCTGCCGTCGAATACGGCCACGATACGGCCGGCGGTTGCTCGATCACGGGCGGCTATGTGTACCGGGGCACGGCCTTGCCGGAACTGGCGGGGCAGTACCTGTATTCGGACTACTGCAGCGGCTGGCTGAAAAGCTTCAGCTACAGCAATGGCACGGCCTCCACCGTGACAGACTGGGGCATCACCAACGTGGGCAACATCCTGTCTTTTGGCCAGGATGCGCAAAACGAGCTGTACATGCTGAGCGGCACGGGCAAGGTCTACCGCATCGTACACAAATAGGCGTACGCAAATGAGCGTGCGTCAGTGAAGCGGAGCGCGCGTGGCAGAGGGCATTTTTCGACGGGGCGCGGGGAACCGGCTAGAATGGTTTTTTTCCGCCGCGCCCTGCGCACCAGCCCAAGAGAACACCATGGCCCGTTTGAAACTTGAATTTCCCGAAGACCAGTACTGCTATTCCTCGCAACTGACGGTACGCACCACGGACATCAATGCCGGCAACCATCTCGGCAACGATTCCATGATTTCCATGATTTCCGAGGCCCGCGCGCGCTTCCTGTTCGAATTCGGCGTGCGCGACATTGAAGCGGACGGCACCGGCATCATCGTCACCGACCTGGCCACCACCTATCGCGCCGAAGCCCATGCGCGCGACCAGCTGCTGTTCGAAGTGGGCGTCATGGATTTCAATAAATATGGCGGCGACATCACTTTCCGCATCACGCGTCCGCGCGACAACGCCCTGATCGCGATGGCCAAGTCGGGCTTTGTGTTTTTCAACTACAAGCGCAGCCAGGTCGTGCCCATGCCGGAAGAGTTCGGCAGCAAGTTCCCACAGGTAAACTGGATCAATTAAGCGATAGATTACGCGGGTCGTCATGCCGCCATGCTGTATGCTTGCTAGGAAGACATTAAAACTGGAGCGGCATGCAAGCAGCGATAACGGCAAGACTGTGCCTGGCCCTGGCGTTGCCGGGCGTGTGGCCAACCGCCCTGGCCGCGCCGCACACCGTCATCCTGTACGGCGACGACGACTATGCGCCATACAGCTACGTGGAAAATGGCGTGTTCAAGGGCATGTACGTCGATATGCTGCGCGCCGCCGCCACAAGAATGCCGGAGTATCGGCTGGACCTGCAGCCGCGCCCCTGGAAACGGGGACTCGATGCGCTGGAAAAAGGCCAGGTATTCGGCCTGTTCCCGCCCGGACGCAAGACGGAACGGTCGTACGTGCAAGCGTATTCGGCCATGCTGTACCGCGAATCGGTGGTGTTGTTCTGCCATGACGCCGTCATGCGCACGCCGCGCACGCACTTCCCGACCGACTTTGCCGGCCTGAGCATCGGCGTCAACACGGGGTTTTTACTGTCGGAAAAATTGATGGCGCCGGCCCGCCAGGGATTGCTGCACCTGGAAGCGGCCAAGGGCAATGAAGCCAATCTGAGAAAACTGGCCCTGCGGCGCATCGATTGCTACGCCAGCGACCGCGCCGCAGCCCGCCACACGGCGCGCCGGCTGCAAGGCGAACTGACCAGTTACGGCTTGCAATTGCACGAGGTGCTGGAACTGTCGTCCGAAGCCACGTATATCGCCTACAGCGCACGCAATACGCCGGCCTACAAGGCCGATTTCATCGAAAAGATGAATGCGGCCTTGCTTGCCATGCGGCAGAACGGCCAGCTGGCACGCATCGAAGGAGCCTACCTGCGCTGAAATAGCGACGCATGCTCACTTACTTGCGCGTCTGGCGCTTCACCTTGATGCCGAAAGTATCGGCAAACCAGTCATCGATCATCAGCTTTTCATAGCGCAGCTTTTCATTGCTGAAGTAATGATTGATGCGGCTCAGGTAAGACATGTCGGACAGAGCAGCATCGCCACTGCGAATGACTTTGCCATCCTGTTCCAGCACATAGTGCAAGCGCATGCGCGGCCAATCGACCCGGCCATTCATGACGCGGATATCCTGGCCGGCACGCAGCGCGGGATTTTCACGGCCCGCCAGGTCCACATCCGTGACGTCGATTTTCAAGGTCTGCCCGGGCGGCAGCGATGCGCCCAGTTTCTCGAAATGCCGGCTCAGTTCCTTCAATACCTCTTCCCGTTCCTGCGGGTTGAACGGGACATCCGTGTATTGATCCGGTTTGCTGAACTGCACTTCCGTTCCTGCCCAGGCCGCGCTGCTGGCCAGCAAGGCCAGGGCGGCGACCAGGGCGCGCGTCGTTTGTTTTTGCATGATCTACCCTTTCAGGAAATGTGAATGGCATGGGGCCACTTCTTATGCCTACTCAATATAGCGCGCTGCATCCCATTCTGGCGCGCAATTCATACCTTGTTACTTTTCTGATTTCCGCCAGGAAGGCAAGGCGCCGACTTTTTTTTACAGATTTATTGGCAATATTAATTAAAACAAAGTATTGTCTTGAAAATATAGTTGCCTAAGCGATAAAGTGTAGATAGTGTGAGCGGCATGGATTTAAAGTGCCTTTTTAGCACGTGTGTTGCATGACTTTAGTCAATTGTTCTTGCTCATTGTTAATACTTAGCTGTCAGTCTACAATCGATAAAATGCGCCCGAAAAACGCGCAACGCCGGTAATGGCGCACAGGAATTCCTGGCGCAGGCGTCTCAGCATTGCGTCAGTTATGCCTTTTAGCGGAACTCGCCCCTATGTCATTTTTGTCTTCAGCTTCGCCCAAGTTACCTCCCTGGAAAGTCCTGCTCGTCGATGATGAACCCGACATTCACGACATCACCAAACTGACACTGAACCGTTTTCGCCTCGAGGGCCGCGCCCTGAGCTTCGTACACGCCTACAGCGGCGCCGAGGCCAAGCAGGTGCTGGCGCGCGAAGAAGGCATCGCGCTGGTCTTCCTGGACGTGGTGATGGAACGCGAAGACAGCGGCCTGGAAGTGGCGCGCTGGATGCGCGAAGACCTGGGCAACCAGTTTACGCGCATCGTGCTGCGCACGGGCCAGCCTGGACAGGCGCCGGAAGAGCGGGTGATCGTCAACTACGACATCAACGACTACAAGGAAAAGACGGAACTCGACCGTACCAAGCTGTTTACCACGACCTTTGCCGCCCTGCGCGCCTACCGCGACATCATGAAGGTCGAGGACGCGCGCCTGGCCCAACTGCACTACCGCGAAGGCCTGGAACGGGTCATCGCCGCCTCGGCGCATATCTTCAAGCAGCGCAACCTGCGCGACTTCGCCAGTGGCCTGCTGCAGCAAGTCGTCGCCCTGCTGCGCCTGGAAACGAGCATGCTGCTGCGCCTGCGCGGCGCCAGCGCCATCTCAGGCGAACAGGATTATGAAATCCTCGCGCAAATCGGCGACCATGAAGCCGATGGCGGCATCCTCAGCCCATCCCTGCTGTCGCAGCTGGACGATGCCAAGAGCAACAAGATCTCGCGCCTGCACGGCGACACCTATGTCGGCTACTTTCCCAACAGCAGCGGCAAGGCGTCCTTGCTGGTACTCAAAGGGGTGGAAGAGATTTCCGACCTCGATGCGCAATTGCTGGAAGTATTCTGCTCCGGCGTGGCGATTGCCTTTGACAATATCCTGCTGACGCAGGAAATCACCGATACCCAGGCCGAACTGATCCTGCGCCTGGGCGACGTGGTCGAATCGCGCTCGCACGAGGGCGGCAACCACGTGCGGCGCATGGCCGAAGTGTGCCAGCTGCTGGCGCAGGCCTCCGGCATGTCGGAAGAAGAAACCATGGTGCTGCGCCACGCGGCACCCATGCATGACATCGGCAAGATTTCCACGCCTGACGCCGTGCTGCTGAAACCAGGCAAGCTCGACGCGGCCGAGTGGGAAATCATGAAGCAGCATCCGACGGTGGGCATGTCCATCCTCGACGGCTCGCAGCGCCCGCTGCTAAAGGCGGCCGCCGTGATCGCCCACCAGCATCATGAAAAGTACGATGGCAGCGGCTACCCGCAAGGGCTGGCAGGCGAAAACATCCACAAATACGCGCGCATCGCCGCCGTCGCCGACGTTTTCGACGCCCTCATGCACAAACGCTGCTACAAGGACGCCTGGCCCCTGGAGCGCGTGGTCAGTTATTTGCGCGAAGTGAGCGGCAGCCACCTGGACCCGCAGTATGTGGAGTTGCTGATTGCGAATCTGGATGATGCGCTTGCGTTGAATCAACGTTTCCCTGATTAGGCGCCACATTTAACCCAAGTACAAATACCGGGGTCAGACCCTGAGGGTCTGCCCCCCCCCCGCACACCGGCAAAACACGCTTCGGCCCCAGCCCCCAACACGGGCGTCCCGGGCCAAGCGGACCTGAAAAATGTCGAGGGCAAGGCGCAGCGACGCAGACAGTACGCATGTACGGCAAGGAGCTGCAACGCCGCCATCGGCATTTTCTCAGGCCCGCGTCTCCGGCCCGCCGTTTTCAAGCTTTCAAGCGCTTTTCGGCTCTAGCGGGAAGCGTATCTTGTAATGCAATCCCATGCCCGGCGCGCTGACCACCTTCACCGTGCCGCCCAGCGGCCCCGTCACCAGGTTGTACAGGATGTGCGCGCCCAGGCCGCTGCCGCCGGAACCCCGTTTGGTCGTGAAGAAGGGGTCGAACAGCTGGCCCAGGGTGGCGCTGTCCATGCCCATGCCATCGTCACTGTAGTCGAGTTCCAGCATCTCGCCGGCCGTCCGCACGCTGATTCTGATCTTGCCCGGCTCGCCTTCGACAAAGCCGTGCACCAGTGAATTGACCACCATGTTCGTGACGATCTGCGATACGGCGCCCGGATAGCTGCGCAGTTGCACCTCAGGCGCGCAATCGATCTCCACCTTGATCGGCTTGCCCTTCAGCTTGGGCTGCAGGGAGAGCAGGATTTCATCGAGGTATTTGCGCAAGTTAAAGCTGCGCAGCTCGTCCGAAGACTGGTCCACGGCCACCTGCTTGAAGCTGCGCACCAACGCCGCCGCACGCTGCGTATTCGTCGTCATGATGCGCAGGGTCTGGTCGATGATGTCGAAAAACTGCCGCAAACCATCTTCATCGAGCTGGCCGCCTTCCAGGTCTTCGCGCGTGAGTTTCAATTCCTGCACCAGGTGGCTGGTGGCCGTCACGCAAATGCCCAGCGGCGTATTGATTTCATGCGCCACGCCCGCCACCAGGCGCCCCAAGGACGCCAGCTTTTCCTGGCGCACCAGTTCCGACTGCGCTTCCTGCAAGGCGCTGAGGGCGCTGTTCAGGGCCGCGTTCTGCTCTTCCAGCGCTTCCTTGGCCTGGCGCATGGCGCTGTCGGCCTGGATGCGGGCCATCGCCACGGCCACATGGCTGGCCATGAAGGCCAGCACGTCCAGTTCCGCTTGGCCATACACGACGGAAGTGTCGTAGCTTTGCACGATGATCACGCCATATTTGCGCTCACCCAGCAGCATGGGCGCGCCCATCCAGCTGGCGATGCCCACATTGCCCAGCGGCTCGTCCATCTCGCCACTGGCCACCAGTGCCGCGTAGCTGTCCGCATCCAGCAGGCAAGCCTGGCGCCGCGCCAGCACGTAGGAACTCATGCCGATGCCGTAATGAAAGCGCTTCACGGGCGCTTGCGCATCCTTTTCATCGACAAAATACGGGATCGTGATGTCCTTGTTGTCCGGATGGTACAGGGCGATGAGGAAGTTCTTTGCCGTCACCAGCTCGCTGATGATGGCATGCAGGCGCACATACAGGGTGGTGGCATCGGCCGCTTGCGCCGACAGGTTGGCGATTTCATACAGCGCATGCTGCAGGTTTTCCGCGCGGCGCCGCTCGGCCACCTCGTGCGCCAGCAGGGCCGTGCGCTCCTGCACCGCCTTTTCCAGGCGGTCCATGCTTTGCATGCCTTGCAGCGCGCTCGACACGTGCGTGGCGATCAGCGCGAACAGGGCCTGGTCTTCCAGGCTGAAGCGGTGCTGCGCGTCATAGCTCTGGATGACGATGGCGCCCAGCACCTGGTGCTGCTGATCCAGCAGCGGGCAGCCGATCCAGTGCTCGGCCGCCGTGCCGCCGCCCCAGGCCCCACCACCGATGGCGCGCATGGCGTCGTCGTCGGCCGTCATCACCAGTTGCTTGCGGTTGACGATGACCCACGCCGTGGGCGACTGCGCGGCGCTGGCCAGGCGCACGCCCACGTCCGGGTCGGGCGCGGCGTCGAATTCATCGACAAAATAGGGAAAGTGGACCAGGCCGTCGTCGCGGTCGCTCAGCGCCACATAAAAATTGGCCGCATACATGATGCGCCCCAGCGCCGCATGCACCGCCTGCAGGAATTCGCTGATATCGCTGCAGGTGCTCGAGCGCTGCCCGATTTCCAGCAACACGGTTTGAACGGCTTCCAGGCGGCTGAGACGGCTTTCCATGGGTGACTATGTACCTTGCGCAAGTATATGTTCTGAAAATCAATATTATCAGTTCAGCCCAGCCTTGGCACGGCATAAAACGCAGAATCTTGCCTTGAGACAGCGCGACACACGCCACGTGCGCATTTGCCACGCTGGCAATACAGTGGCAGACTAGGCCCCTTCCTACAGACCAGACCGTCCTCATGACTGCCACGCTACGCGCCTCGCTTCGCCCCTACACCCTCGCCGGCCTGCTGGCCTTTGCCGCGCTGGGCATGCCGCCGCTGTGCGCCGCGCCAGCCAAGGCGCCGGCGGCGGAAACGGCCGATGGCGGACGCTATTTCGGCCCTCTCGTCGCGGGCAAGATGCATGGCCAGGGCCGGCTCGAGTACGCGAGTGGCGCGTTTTATGAAGGGGGCTTCGCGCGCGGCGTGTTTTCCGGCCAGGGCACGCTGCGCCAGGCTTCCGGCGTCGAATACACAGGCGCCTTTCGCCAGGGCGCCTTCGATGGCATCGGCCGCTACACCTCGCCCAAGGGCGAGATCTATGCGGGCAGCTTCATCAAGGGCAGCTTCGAGGGGCAAGGCCGCTTCCAGGGTGCCGACGGCGCCACCTTCGAAGGCCATTTTAAACACTGGCGCCCGCATGGCGCCGGCAAGCTGACCGACACGGACGGCACCGTCTTTGAAGGCGAATTCGTCCAGGGACAGGTACAGGGTAAGGCCACAGTCAGCACCAGCGACGGCATCCACTACGAAGGCGAGCTGAAAGACTGGAAATTCGAGGGTGTAGGCGTGCTGCGCACGGCCGAGGGTGACGAATACCGGGGCGGCTTCAAGAATGGCCAGTTCGACGGCAAGGGCGTGCTGCGCTACGCCGTCGCGCAGGCGGATGGCCGGCGCGAAGACAGCGGCCACTGGACGGAAGGCCAGCTGGACGACCCGGTCGCCGACAAACTCACGCGCGACAATATCGAACTGGCCCTGTATAACCAGCGCACCGTGCTCGATGGCGCCCTGGCGCGCATCGCGCCGCGCGATGCGGCAAAAAAAATCAATCTCTACCTGCTGGGCGTGGCGGGCGATGGCGCGCAGGAAGTGTTTCACCGCGAAACGGCCTTCGTGCAGCGCCAGTTCGACCGCGATTTCGGTACCGTGGGGCGCTCCTTGATGCTCGTCAACAGCCGCAACACGGTGGCGCAGCAGCCGATGGCCACGCGCACCAGCATAGCCGCCAGCCTCGATGCGCTGGGCGCAAAGATGGACAAGCAGAACGACATCCTGTTTTTATTCCTCACCAGCCACGGCTCACCCGAGCACGAACTGGCGCTGGCGCAAAACGGCATGGACTTGCACAGCCTGCCCGCGCAGGAGCTGGCCGGCATGCTCAAGCACAGCGGCATCCGCTGGAAAGTCATCGTGATCTCGGCCTGCTATGCGGGCGGCTTCATTGCGCCCTTAAAAGATGACAACACCCTCATCATCACGGCCGCGCGCAGCGACCGCACCTCGTTCGGCTGCGACGACCAGAACGATTTCACGTATTTCAGCGAAGCGTATTTCAAGGAAGCCTTGCCGAAGAGCAGCAGCTTCACGGAAGCGTTCGACCAGGCCAAAGTGCTGGTGCAGGCGCGCGAGGCGGCCGATTTCCGCGAGGGAGGCATGGAAACGGAAGAGCATTCCGAGCCGCAGCTATTCCAGGGTAAGGCCATCGCCGCGCAGTTGAAAGCATGGCGCACCCAGCCGCGCTAAGCGCGGCGCGGACTTCCTTCTTTCTGTACAATAGCTGTCACCATGCGACGATTTTTCCTCATTTTGCTGCTGTTCGTGCTTCCGCTCCAGATGTCCTGGGCAGCGGCGAGCGCGTATTGTCTGCACGAGGAAGGCAAGGCGGCGCAGCACCTGGGCCACCACAGCCACCAGCACAAGGCTGATGCGGACAAGAAACCCGTGGCCGACAAGGCTGACAAGCAATCCAAGGGCCAGCCGCACAGCGATTGCAACGTCTGCCATGGCATCGGCCATGCGTGGCTGCCGGCCGGCTCCAGCCTGCCCATCGGCGACACGGCGTCCGTGAACGCGGACACCGCCCCCTTCTTTTACGCTTCCCACATCCCGGACGCTCCCAAGCGCCCTGACTGGTCGTCGGCCGCCTAGGCCGACGGGACGTTTCATTCCACTGATCGCAATACACGCGCCTGATTGACTTGGGCGCCAGCCTGCGCGTCCCGTCGAATTCTTTTCCATGCTTTTGGAGAATTCGATGTACCGAACCATCTTGTTACTTTCCGCCGGCCTGCTGGCTGGCAATCTTGCCCATGCACAAGCACCTGGGGAACCTGCCGGCTCCCTGACTCTGCCCGCCGCGCTGGCCTTGGCCGAAGGCGGCAACGCCACCCTGTCGGCCGCCCGCCATGAACTGGCGGCGCAGGGCGGCGTCCTGCAACAGGCGCGCGCCCTGCCCAACCCGGAACTGCAAACGGTGCTGGAAGACACGCGGCGCGCCACGCGCAGCACCACCGTGCAGCTCAATCAGTTGATCGAGCTGGGCGGCAAGCGCGGTGCCCGCGCGGCTGTCGCCCAGCGCGGCGAAGAGCTGGCGCAAGCGGGCCTGTCACTGCAGCAAGCGGACACGCGCGCGCTAGTGACCACCGCCTTTGTCGACGTGCTGGCGGCGCAGGAAGGCTTGCGCCTGGCCGACAGCGCGCAGGCGCTGGCCGCGCGCGCCAGCGATATCACGGCGCGCCGGGTCACGGCCGGCAAGGCCTCGCCCGTCGAGGAAACCCGCGCCAAGGTCGCCGAAGCGAGCGTGCGGCTGGAGCTGAACCTGGCTCGCAGCACCCTGGCCAGCGCCCGCAAGCGCCTGGCCGCCCTGTGGGGCAATGCCACGCCCCGTTTTTCCCTGGCCGAGGGCCGCCTGGAAACCTTGCCGGAACTGCCACCGGCCAGCGAACTGGCGGCGCGCCTGGCCCAGGCGCCGGCCGTGCGCCAGGCGCGCAGTACGCTGGCGCAACGGCAAGCCATGCTGGACGTGGAACAGCGGCGCGCCACTCCCGACGTCACGCTGAGCATCGGCATGAAGCGCTCGGAAGAGCTGGGCCGCAACCAGGCCATCATCGGCCTGGCCTTGCCGCTGCCGCTGTTCGACCGCAATGCCGGCAACAAACTCGATGCCCTGCGCCGCAGCGACAAGGCCAGCGACGAGCTGGCCGCCGCCCGCATCGCCGTGCAGACGGCCGTGGCTGCCGCCAGCGAACGGCTGGCCACGGCCCGGCTCGATGTGGAAAGCTTGCGCCAGGACATCTTGCCCGGCGCCCAAAGCGCCTACGACGCGGCCAGCAAGGGTTTCGAGTTTGGCAAGTTCGCCTTCCTCGACGTGCTCGATGCCCAGCGTACCTTGCTGCAAGCCAAAAACCAATACCTGCGCGCGCTGACCGAAGCGCAGCACGCCGCCGCCGAGATCGAGCGCCTGCTCGGCGCCCCCGCTCCCCTGTAAGGAAGACCCGACATGCATATCAAACTCGACAAGAAACAGGCGATCGCCATCGGCGCCATCGCGGCCGCCGGCATCCTGCTCGCTACCCTCATCCTCGGCACGGGCAAGTCCATGACTGCGCCGCCCGCCGCCGTCAAGACGGAAGCACATGCTGAAAAGAAAGACGAACACGGCCACGAGGCAGTGGAAGGCAAGCTGGAATTGAGCGCCGCGCAAAGCCGCGCGGCCGGCGTCGTCATCGCCACGACCGCGCCTGGCCGCATCCAAACCACGGTGGCCCTACCCGGTGAAATCCGTTTTAACGAAGACCGCACGGCGCACGTCGTGCCGCGCCTGGCCGGCGTAGTCGAGGCCGTGCAAGCGGACCTGGGCCAGCTGGTAAAAAAGGGACAAGTATTGGCCGTCATCGCCAGCACGGAACTGTCGGAACAGCGCAGCGCACTGCTGTCGGCGCAGCGGCGCTTGTCGCTGGCCCGCTCCACGTATGAGCGCGAAGAAAAACTGTGGCGCGAAAAAATCTCGGCCGAGCAAGATTATCTGCAGGCGCAGCAAACGTGGCGCGAGGCGGAAATCGCCGTGCAGAACGCGCAGCAAAAGCTCAGCGCGCTGGGTGCCAGTGGCGTCAGCAAGGGGCCGCTGAACCGCTACGACATCCGCGCGCCGTTCGACGGCATGGTGCTGGAAAAACATATCACCCTGGGCGAAGCCGTCAAGGAAGACGCGAACATCTTCGTCATTTCCGACCTGTCGACCGTGTGGGCGGAAATCGCCGTGCCGGCGAAAGACCTGGCCACCGTGCGCATGGGAGGCAAGGCAGAGGTGAAAGCCAGTGCCTTCGACGCCAGCGCGCAAGGTACGATCACCTATGTGGGCGCGCTGCTGGGCGAGCAGACGCGCACGGCCAAGGCACGCATCAGCTTGCTGAACCCGGACATGGCCTGGCGTCCGGGCCTGTTCGTCAGCGTGGAAGTGGTGTCCGGCGAAGCGGACGCACCCGTCACCGTGCAAAGCACGGCCATCCAGACGGTGGAAGACAAGCCCGTCGTCTTCGTGCAAGTCAAGGATGGCTATCAGGCCACGCCCGTGGTGCTGGGGCGCAGCGATGGCAAGTTGACGCAGATCAAGCAGGGCCTGGCCGCCGGCACGCCGTACGCGGCGCAAGGCAGCTTCGTGCTGAAGTCCGAGCTGGGCAAAGATGCTGCCGGCCATGAACATTGATCACGTTAAACAAAGGAAACCATCATGTTTGAACGCTTGATCCGCTTTGCCATCGAGCAGCGCTGGCTGGTGATGCTGGCCGTCGCGGCCATGGCTGGCCTGGGCATCTACAGCTATCAAAAGCTGCCCATCGACGCCGTGCCCGACATCACCAATGTGCAGGTGCAAATCAATACCCAGTCCGCCGGCTATTCGCCGCTGGAAACCGAGCAGCGCGTCACCTTCCCCATCGAGACGGCCATGGCCGGCTTGCCAAACCTGGAACAGACGCGCTCGCTGTCGCGCTATGGCCTGTCGCAAGTGACGGTGATCTTCAAGGATGGCACGGACATCTATTTTGCCCGCCAGATGATCAACGAGCGCTTGCAGGAAGCCAAGGAAAGCTTGCCGGCAGGCATCACGCCAAAGATGGGGCCCGTCTCCACGGGCCTCGGCGAAATCTATCTGTGGACGGTGGAAACGCAAGACGGCGCGAAAAGGCCGGACGGCACGCCCTACACGCCGACGGACTTGCGCGAAATCCAGGACTGGATCATCAAGCCGCAATTGCGCAATGTCACGGGCGTCACGGAAATCAATGCCATCGGCGGCTACGCCAAGCAGTACCAGGTGGCACCGTATCCGGAAAAACTGGCCGCCTACGGCATCAGCCTGCAAGACGTGGTGACGGCGCTCGAACGCAACAACAGCAACGTGGGCGCCGGCTACATCGAAAGGCAGGGCGAACAATTACTGATACGCGCGCCGGGTCAGGTGGCATCGAAAGACGACATCGCCAACATCGTCGTCGCCAATGTGCAGGGCGTGGCGATTCGCATCCGCGACGTGGCCGACGTGGTGCTGGGGCGCGAGTTGCGCACGGGCGCTGCCACGGAAAACGGCCGTGAAGTGGTGCTGGGCACGGTCTTCATGCTGATCGGACAAAACAGCCGCGCCGTCTCGCAAGCCGTCGACAAGAAGATGCTGGAAATCAACCGCAGCCTGCCAAAAGGCGTGCACGCCGTCACCGTGTATGACCGCACGGTACTGGTCGACAAGGCCATCAATACGGTGAAGAAAAACCTGCTGGAAGGCGCCGTGCTGGTGATCGCCATCCTGTTCCTGTTTCTCGGCAATATCCGCGCGGCCGTCATCACGGCCATGGTGATTCCGCTGGCCATGCTGTTCACGTTTACGGGCATGCTGCAATACCATGTGAGCGCGAACTTGATGAGTCTGGGCGCGCTCGACTTCGGCATCATCATCGATGGCGCCGTGGTGATCGTGGAAAACTGCGTGCGACGCCTGGCCCATGCGCAGCAGAAACTCGGGCGGCCCCTGACCTTGCAGGAACGTTTTCATGAAGTGTTTGCGGCATCGCAAGAGGCGCGCCGCCCCCTGCTGTACGGTCAGCTGATCATCATGGTCGTGTACCTGCCCATCTTCGCGCTGACGGGCGTGGAAGGGCGCATGTTTACGCCGATGGCCCTGACGGTGGTGATCGCCTTGCTGGGCGCCATGCTGCTGTCGATCACTTTCATTCCGGCCGCCGTGGCGCTGTTTATCGGCGACAAGGTGGCGGAGAAAGAAAACGCCATCATGCGCGCGGCCAAGCGCTGGTATGCGCCGCTGTTGGACAAGGTGATGCGCAACACGCCCGTCGTCTTGACGGGCGCGGCGGTGGCTGTAGTGCTGTCGGGCTTGCTGGCCACGCGCATGGGCAGCGAATTCGTGCCCAGCCTGAACGAGGGCGACATCGCCATCCAGGCCCTGCGCATCCCCGGCACCAGCTTGAGCCAATCGCTGGCCATGCAGCAGCAGCTGGAAAGCAAGCTCATGGCAAACCACAAGGAAATCGCGCGCGTGTTCGCCCGCACGGGAACCGCCGAGATCGCGTCGGATCCCATGCCGCCGAATATTTCTGACGGCTACATCATGCTCAAGCCCCGCGATCAGTGGCCGCAACCGACAAAATCGCGCGAGCAATTGCTGGCGGAAATCGAGGCGACGGCCACCAGCTTGCCGGGCAACAACTACGAGTTTTCGCAACCGATCCAGCTGCGCTTCAATGAACTGATTTCCGGCGTGCGCAGCGACGTGGCCGTGAAGCTGTTCGGCGACGACATGAGCGTGCTCGACAGCACGGCGGCGAAGATCGCCGGCGTGCTGGGAAAAATCCCGGGCGCGACGGAAGTGAAAGTGGAACAGACGACGGGCTTGCCCATGCTGACGGTGCAGATCGATCGCGAGCAGACGGCCCGCTACGGCCTCAACATTGCTGACGTGCAGGCGGCAATCGCCACGGCCATCGGCGGGCAAGAGGCAGGCACCCTGTTCCAGGGCGACCGCCGCTTCGACATCGTCGTGCGCCTGCCCGACAGCCTGCGCAGCGACCTGGAGCAGTTGAAACGCCTGCCCATCGCCCTGCCCCTGGGGGCGGCGGCGGAAGGCCGCGCCCGCTTCATCCCGCTCGGTGAAGTGGCCAGCCTGCACCTGGCGCCGGGGCCGAACCAGATCAGCCGCGAAGACGGCAAGCGCCGCATCGTCGTCAGCGCCAACGTGCGTGGGCGCGATATCGGCTCCTTCGTGGCCGACGCCACGCAGCAGTTGCAATCGCAAGTGGCCATTCCCCCCGGTTACTGGACCAGCTGGGGCGGCCAGTTCGAGCAATTGCAGTCGGCCACGAAACGCCTGGAGCTGGTGGTGCCCGTGGCGCTGGCCCTCGTCTTCGTCTTGCTGTTTGCCATGTTCGGCAACGTGAAAGATGGTTTGTTGGTGTTCAGCGGCATCCCATTCGCCTTGACGGGCGGCATCGTCGCCCTGTGGCTGCGCGACATTCCCATGTCGATCTCGGCAGCGGTGGGCTTCATCGCCCTGTCCGGCGTGGCTGTACTGAACGGCCTGGTGATGATCGCCTACATCCGCCAGCTGCGTGAACAGGGCATGCCCTTGCAGGAGGCGATACGTGTAGGCGCCATTACCCGCCTGCGTCCCGTGCTGATGACGGCGCTGGTGGCCTCGCTGGGCTTCGTGCCGATGGCCATTGCCACGGGCACCGGCGCCGAAGTGCAGCGCCCGCTCGCTACCGTGGTGATCGGCGGCATCCTGTCATCGACAGCCTTGACCTTGCTGGTGCTGCCGCTGCTGTACCGGCTCGCGTACCGCAAGGAAGAGGAGGTGGAAATGCAGGCCGCGCCCAAAGGCGCGGCGGTACAACTGAGTAAATAAAGACGCTAGAGACGCGCGCTACCGCATGGGCTTAACCAGGCTTGCGGTAGCCGCCTTCGATCCAATTCGCCGCGGACGTGGCGTTGAATTTGAAGGCGGCCGAGGTGCGCACCTTGGCGATCTGCTCGCCATCCGGGTCATAGGCGCTCAGTTCCGCGTACGGGTGGTCTTCGTCGGGCACGATGTCGAACATCACCTTGACTTGCCCCTCGTCGGTGGCCACAAACAAGTTCTTGTGCAACTGCGCATGCAGTTGCTGCTCGTGGCGGCGCAGCACTTCCGAGGCCGTCTTCACCAGCGTGTTAAACGCGTTGACGTCGAGCGGCTTCGGGTTTTTCTTGTCGCGGCCCATGGTCCACGGACCCACCAGCGCCGGCTCCGGTTCGCCATCCTTGATCATGGCCACGGCCCAGCCTTCATCTTCCTCGTTCTTGATCACGCGCGCCGTCCAGCCATTGCCTACCCACAGGCGCGGCTCCTGGATCGGGGCGTCATTGTCTTGCTCGGCTGCTGCGTCGGAAAAGTCGGGGAAATCGGTACTCATGGCGGTGCTCGTGATGGAAGGTCGGGGCTAGCATGATAGTCGAAAACGCCCACCCGTGCCGCCTTGCCGCAAGGTAAGGCGCGGCCCGCCATAGTCGATCTCGGCAATAAGACAAGCTATCAATGTAGTGGCTTTATTCTAGCAATCGAGCTTTGATATTCCTCAAGTAATACTATTATTATTTTGCAATCTGAATTGTGTTTTTTATATTTCAAATATTGCATGTAGTAATGCTTGGCCACAAGAAATTCTTTTCATCATGCGACGCCCCTCACCCCTGCACGCCGCACTGCCACGCCACGCCACGCCAGGCACTTTCGTCGTTCTGATAAAAATAGCCGTGTACACCTATCTATATTCGAGGGTATCAACATGAAAATCTTGTCCACTATGGCCTTCGTGACGCTCGCCGCCGTCGCAGGAAGCGCCAGCGCAGTTCCCACCTTCACTACCGGCGGTACGGTACTGGCAGGTGAGGGGCTAGTCACGTCGGTCGCGGGCGCCACCACCATCAATTTCAATGATGGACTAGTGCCCAGCAATTACACGGGTAGCGTCTTTAGCAGCGATCACCCAAGCTACGCCGCGCAGCCACCGAACGATCTGACGGCCTTCTATTCCGTCGGCGTGACGAATGGCCAGATCACCCCTGGCGTCGCCACCTTCGGTGGCGGACTGAGCTATTTTGGTTTCTACATGGGTTCGCCAGATACGTATAACAGCGTCGTCTTCACCATGGCAAATCAGAGCACGGTCACGCTAACGGGATCGCAAATCAGCACGCTGGGCAATATCAGCGCCAATGGCGATCAATCGGTCGGTCTGTATGTGAATGCGTGGGCGGGCGAAGGGGAAAAATTTACCTCGATCGCCTTCCACTCAACAGGCCAGGATGCATTTGAAAGCGATAACCACGCCTTCATCACCGCCGTCCCCGAACCGGAAACCTATGCCATGCTGCTTGCCGGCCTGGGCTTGCTGGGCTTCATGCTACGCCGCAAACAATCCTGATGCCAATGCATGCACCAACAAAAGCCCGCGCGCGGGCTTTTGTTACGGCAGCCATTGCATGGACGGCGATGACGCAGGCAAGCGCTTCAGCACATGGACATGGCAGGCCGGTTGGGCCAGGTCAGCGGAGGACCGGGCGGTACCCAGCGCGGGTCGATGGCTGGCAGTGGCGCATGGTAATTAAAGGGATTGATGATGATCGGCGGTATCGCCGATGGCGCGCCGACGGGTTCGGCGCAGGACTGCGGGGCGCTACGCTGGCGCGTGATGTGATGACCAGAAGGGGATAGCGATTGATCCCCTGTATCTGCAAACAAAAGCATGTTGCCCTCCTTGCGAGACTGAGGTGTTCAGTATAGGACGGCTTGCGTACATTACAAGAAAAGAAATCTTGTTCTACATCAGCGTTTTCTGCCCGCCAGCGCCTTCCATACCGTGATATTGACCGCCTGTCGCACGCCGCTGGCAGCGCCAGCCGCGCGCCGCTACAGTGTGACCATGCAATACCCAGTCACCCATCCTCAGAGGCCCATCATGAAAAAATTACTCACCTTCGTCCTCATCGTCATGCTTGCCGGCCTGTTCCTCGACAAGATCGGCGGCAGCGACATGCACATGCAGTTCCACGGCGACGATATCGATGGGCCGCTGGAGTGGCTGTTCGGCCTGGTGTTTGCCGGCGGCGGCTTGCTGATCGCGGCCATTGCGCTGGTGTGCGCCGCCGTCGTCACAGGCGTCGTACTGGCCGGCGTGGGCGTGGTGCTGATCGCCGTGGTGGCCTTGTGCGTGGTGTTGGCGCTGGCGCTGAGCACGCCCGTGCTGCTGCCGCTGCTGATTCCCGTCGCCATCGTCTGGCTGATCGTCAGCCGCAATCGCAAGCAGGCGCAAACGCGTCAGCACAGCCTGTAATCACTGCGCCATGAACTTGCTGAGCACGCCGTCGCTGCCGCCGTCATTCTGTTCGATACGGTTGCGCCCACCCCGCTTGGCCCGGTACAGCGCCTCGTCGGCGCGTGCCAACACGGCGTCGGAATCGGCATCGGTACCGGCCATGGCGGCCATGCCGATGCTCACCGTGATGGTGATCAAGATGCCGCCATCGGTGGTCAGCGAACTTTCCGCCACACGCCGGCGCAGCCGTTCGGCAAACACGGCCGCCGCCGCCAGGTCGGTGCCGGGCAGCAAGATGGCAAATTCTTCGCCGCCCACGCGGCCCGGCACGTCGACCTTGCGCAGCGCCTGGCACATCAGCGCGCCCAGGTGGCGCAGCACGGTATCACCCACCGCGTGGCCATACTCGTCGTTGACGCGCTTGAAGTGATCGATGTCGAGCATCAGCACGCTGGCGCAGCTGGCCAGTTCGCGCTGCAGCCGTGCATGCTCGTTTTCCAGCGCCGCCATGAAGTGGCGCCGGTTCGGCAAGCCAGTCAAAAAATCGGTGGTGGCCAGCTGCAGCAATTCCGCATTCATGCGCTTGCGCTCGGTGATATCGAGCGAAGACACCATGACAAAGTCCAGGCTGTCCGCATGGCCGGGCATCACCAGCAAGCTCAATTCATTTTGGCGCGCCGCACCATCGAGACGCACGAAGCTGCTCTCGCACTCGTACAGGTGGGCGCCGCCAGCCAGCGCCAGCAGCGCATCGCCGAAACGGGGCAAGGCGCTGTCATCAAAATTCTGTGCCAGGCTCAGCGCGCCGCGGCGCTGGTCGTCCTCGTTGGCACGCACCTGCGCCAGTGCGGCACCGTTCGCATCGATGATGCGCACCAGCTCCGCCAGCCGCCGCAGCGCGTTCGGATTGGCATGAAAGTAGGCGCCCAGGTCGCGCACGCCCGCTTGCCCGAGTGCGTCGAGCGCGGCGCGCACGGCCGACCAATCCTGCTCCCACAGGGCCACCGGCGCATGGTCGTACAGGCTGCGGAAACGCGCTTCGCCGGCGCGCAGGGCCAATGCCACCTGCGCCTGTTCGATGGCCATGCCGGCCAGGTGCGCCGCCTCGCTCAGCCGCGCCAGATGCGCCGCGCCCGGCAAGGTGGGCTGGCGGTGATACGCCGTCAGGACGCCAAGCAGCTTGCCCGAGCCGCCACGCACGGGCTCGGCCCAGCACGATTGCAGCTGGGCTCGCCACGCCAGCTCCATCGTCTCTTGCACATTGGCGGCGGCATGCAAGTCGCCCACAATCACGCGCTGGCCGTCGCGCAGGGCTTGCGCGGCGATGCCATGCACTCCCTGCAGGGTGTCGAGGTCATGGCCATGGCTGGACAGGTTAAAGAACGCGGGCAAGCTCGGCGCCGCGCCCAGCACCAGGCGATGGCGGTTTTCATCGAGCAGCAAGATGCTGCACAGCATGGCGGGATGGTCGGCTTGCACGCTCAGCACCACGCTTTCCAGCACGCGTTCCAGCGGCGCGCCCGTGGCCAGCATTTCCAGCACCTGGCGCCGCGTGTGCTCGCGCCGTTCCATCTGGCTACGCTCGCTGATATCGCGGAAGGTCCACAAGCGCGCCTGTTCGTTGCCTAGCTGCATGCTGCGCACATATTGTTCGACCACCCGTCCATCGCGCAGGTGCAGCACATCGCGCCGTTCGCGGTGGCCGTGCGGCGCGTGAGCGCGTGCTCCAAGGAAAGGCGCCGCCTGCCACAGCTGGCTTTCCACATGGCGCACCAACACCGCGCCATCGGCTTGCCAGTCGAGCGCATCGGGCACTTGCCACAGGTCGCGGAAGCGCCGGTTCGAGGTGAAGATGCGGCCATTGATGTTATCGACCAAAATGCCGTCAATGGTCGAATCGAGGATGCTGCGCAGCATGGCCTGGCTGCGCTGCGCTGCCTCGGCCATCGCCAGCACGCTCGCCTGGCCCCGCTCCAGCTGGCCGGTCAGCTCGCTCGAGCGCGCCAGCGCCGCCTGGGCGCGGGCGCGACCCGCAGCCAGCAGCCAGGCCGCCAGCGCCAGCACGATGCTGGCCAACAAGCCGGTCAAGGCCACCAGGCGGGGCCGCGCCAGCAGTTCGCCATCGAAACCGGGCATGGTGCGCACGCGCAAGGTCCAGGCATGGCCGGCGATGCTGATCGCCTGCTGCGACAGCAGACTGTCCGAGGCGGCAGACGACTGCGCGCCCGGCAAGCGGTCATACATCAGGGCCGCCTCGGACAGTTGTGCGCCATCATAGATTTTCAAGTCCAACTGGCGCGCCCCCTCGCCGCCCACGCCCGCCATCAGGTCACCCATGCGGAATGGCGCAAACACCCAGGCGCGCAAGGCGGCGCGCCGCTGCTCCACGCTGGCATGCGGCAAGCCACTGTCATATACGGGCAGCACGACCAGAAAGCCATGCGTCTGGGCGCTGCCACCATCTTGCACCAGGTGGATCTTGCCCGTCATGGCGGCCTGGCCCGTATCGCGCGCCTGTTCGAGCGCGGCGCGGCGCACGGGTTCGGACCCGATGTCATAGCCGAACGCCAGCAGGTTGCTTTCGCTTAAAGGTTCCAGATAAGTGATGGGCGCATGCCAGGCGCGCTGGCCCGGCGGACGCACGGCATAGCCGGGATAGCCTTCCGCGCGCACGCTCGCTTCGTGGCGCGCCAGGGCGGCACCGGGCAACAGCGGCAGGTAACCGATGCCGTGGATGCCGGGGAAGTGCCGATCCACCTGCTGCACCGCCAGATAGGCATGGAATTCGCTGCGCGTGACGCCCTGCGAACTGGCATACAGTCCCTGCACGCCGTGCAGCACCTGGATGTAAGTCTGCATGCGAACGACGATGTTGTTGACCAGTTGGCGCACGCGGAAGTCAAAATCGGCCTGCACCTGCTGTTCGCTGGCGTCGTGGGCATTGCGCCAGGCGCCATACGTCAGTCCCAGGCACAACGCCAACACCAGCGCGGCCAGCACGCGCGGCCCCACCCAGTGCGACACTGACCGAGCAAACCACGACGAGGACGTGCGTGTAGGCATGACAGGCTAATAAGCAGGATGGACATCAAACCGCTACACGACCAGCAACATGGCTGGCAGCGGACTGCACGATTACCATCGGTAGTCGATGAAAACGATAGTACGTTACAGCGGGCGCCCTTGCAATGCTGAATATTGTATTAAAAAAATCACATATTTCGTCAATGCAATGATGCGTACTCCAGGAAAATTCGATGCCGTGAAAACCATCTCCACCGGCTGGTATGATCGCCGCGCAATCCATCATCAAGGAGTCGCGTTTGCAGCAGAATAGCTGGCAGGGAACACTATGGCTGGCGCCGGACTTTGCCATCCTGCATGGCGCAGTGGGCGCCACGGACAGCCACGCCCATTATGCGCACCAACTGATGCTGAGCACGGGCGGGCCCTTCACGGCAGAGCTCGACGGCATCGTCCACACCGCGCAGCACTTGCTGGTCGAGAGCCTGCGCCCGCACGCCATCCTGGCGGCACCGGCCCCCATGCTGACCATCTATGCGGAACCGCAGCGCCTGGGCGGGCGGGCCTTGCTGGCAGCCGCCGGCAGCGCAGGCGCGGCCAGCCTGGACAGCCTGGCCGCCGCGCTGCAGGCACAGCCGCGCGAAATCCTGGCCGACGCACGCGTGCAGCGCGCGCTGGACCAGGTCGATGCGCTGCTGTCCGGCAAGGTCAGCGCGGCCGCCGTGGCCGAGGCGGCGCATTTGTCGCTGAGCCAGCTGGAACGCCTGTTCAACGCCCAGCTGGGTTTGCCCGTGCGGCGCCTCGTGCTGTGGCGCCGCTTGCGCCTGGCCATCCGTTGTATTTTGCTCGGCAGCACCCTGACAGAGGCGGCCCACGGCGCCGGCTTTGCCGATGCCGCGCATTTTTCGCGCACCATGCGCAGCCTGTTCGGCGTGCGCGCCGACCGCAGCTTGCGCCAGCTCAACGTCAAACTGATCGGTTGACTTGTCGCCTAAGACCCGTGGCGCAAGCCTGCCGGCAGCTCGGGCGCGCGCACGCCCTCTTCCGCGCGGAACGGCTCGATCAACTGCGGCAGGTAGGCCACCGGATAGTTGGGACGGCTGCCGATGCCCAGGTCCTCGCCCCGCATGCGGTAACCGGGGGCATCGAAACGCGTGCCCAGCAAGCGGTCCCAGCAGGTAAAAAACAGGCCGAAATTCACGTCGCCGGCCGTGCCGTATTTCATGTGGTGGAAACGGTGCAGAGGCGCCCAGGCAAACACGTGGCGCAGCGGCCCCATGCGCATGTCGACATTCGCGTGCTGCAGCAATAGCTGGATCGCCACGGCAAACGCCAGCACGGCCATGACAGGCTCCGGGATACCCAGCAGCAACAAGGGCAGCATGCCGCCCGCCGCTTCCAGCAGCAAGTGCAAGGGATGTTTCATCCAGCCATTAAAACCGTACAGGCGCTGCACGCTGTGGTGCACGGCGTGCAGCTTCCACAGAAAGTAAGCACGATGGCTCAGGTAATGCACGAGCGTGATGCCGCAGTCGGCGATGAGGATCGCCAACAGCAACTGCCCCCAGAACGGCAACTGGACTGGCCACAACGGCCCCAGCGCCAGATGGCCAGCCAGCAGGGGAAATGCAGCCAGACCCAGCAAGTACAGCGCCTCGTTGACGAGCGCGTGCAGGCTGTCGCGCCAGCCATCGCCGTGTCCATGGTTCCAGGCAGCGTCATACGGCAGATAACGTTCGGCAAGAAAGGACGTGAACAGGGCCAGCAGCAACAGCGGCGGCAAGACCCAGAGGGAATGCTGGCGAAGCGCCACCAGCGAGCTGGCGGCGCCGATGAAGCCAGCCCAGAAGACGGGGCCGTACAACGCGGCAAAGAGGGATTTCATGGCAAGGCGCTCCTGTGGCAAAAACCACAGCATGGCCCGCAACCCTGCGGCGCCGCTTGAAGAAACGGCGCAACCTTTATTTGGCAGCCCGGCTTACTTGGCCGCCTTGCGCGCCGCGTATTGCTGGTAGCCGTTCGCGCGCAGGGCACAGGCGGGGCAGGTGCCGCAGCCATAGCCCCAGTCGTGCAGCTCGCCCCGCTCGCCCAGATAACAGGTGTGGGTGCCGCTGCGGATCAGGTCGACCAGCGGCTGGCCGCCCAGGTCTTCCGCCAGGTCCCAGCTTTGCGCCTTGTCCAGCCACATCAGCGGCGTTTCCAGTTTCAACCGCGTGTTCATGCCCAGGTTCAGGGCCACTTGCAGGGCCTTCATCGTGTCGTCGCGGCAATCCGGGTAGCCGGAAAAATCCGTCTCGCACATGCCGCCGACCAGCACCGTCAGGCCGCGGCGGTACGCCACGGTGGCGGCCACTGTCATGAACAGCAAGTTGCGCCCAGGCACGAAGGTGTTCGGCAAGCCGTTTTCCTGCATGACGATCTCGACATTCTGTGTCATGGCCGTATCGGAAATGGCGGAAATCACAGACAGGTCTATCATGTGATCCTGGCCCAGGCGGCTGTCCCACTCGGGCGACTGCTGGCGTATCTGCTCGAGCACGCCGGGACGCACAGTCAATTCGATGGCATGGCGCTGTCCATAGTCAAAGCCGATGGTTTCCACGCGGCTATAGTGCTTGAGGGCCCAGGCCAGGCAGGTGGTGGAATCTTGTCCACCGCTAAAGAGCACCAGTGCGGAGTCCGTTGCTAGCATAAATTTTCTTTCCATGTTTTTATCTGTTGCAATAGTGCGCGGGGAAACGAGATTCCCCATGCAAAAAATACTTATTCGTCCGCCATCAGTTTACCTATTCCGGTAACATGCAGTCAGCATTTACTCATCTGGAGCACCATGTTTTCTGCACGACCCATACGGCATACAGTTGCCGGCAAGGCGATACGACCACGAATTTTGGCACAAGTAGTGACAAAAGCAATGGGTCAACTGACACTGGCGGCCGCCGGCAGTGTCATCTTGATATGCCCGCTCGCCCAAGCCCGCGCGCAAGAGGGCACGCAAGTGAGCACGCAAGAGAACACGCAAAACTCGCCCGGCGACAACCCCGCCACGGAGGTGGAGGCGGCGCCCGCGCCGCTGCAGTACGAGGTCAAGGTCAACGCGCCCGGCGACCTCGATGAGTTGCTCGAAAAAAACCTGGACCTGGAACGCTTCCGCGGCAACCCGCGCATGGACCGCGAGCAATTGCAGCGCCTCGTGCGTGATACGCCTGAGCAAGCCAAAAACCTCGTCGCGACGGCCGGCTACTATACGCCCGTCGTCACGGTGCGCGTCGATACGACGGGCGCCAAACCCGTCGTCATCGTCGACGTCGATCCGGGCGCACCGGTGACCATCGACAAGGTCGAGCTGGAATTGCGCGGCTTCGATCCCACGCCACCCTTGGCCGCTTCCGAACAGTATGATACGGAAGCGCTCAAGCGCAGCTGGCCGCTGAAGACGGGCAGCGTGTTTCGCCAGTCCGACTGGGAATCAGCCAAGCGCGCGCTGCTGCGCGAAGTGGTGCAGACGCGCTATCCGCGCGCCCAGCTGGTCGATACGCAAGCCGTGGTCGACCCGGAAACGCACAAGGTGTCCTTGCTGGTGGTGCTCGACAGCGGCCCCGAGCTGCGCTTCGGCGAACTGCGCATCGAAGGCTTGAAACGCTACGATGCCAGCATCATCCGCAACCTCGACAAGATACACCCGGGCGACTATTACAGCGAATCGGCGCTGCAATCGCTGCAGGCGCGCCTGCAGGACACGGGCTACTTTGCCAGCGTGGAAGTGAGCGCCGACATGAGCAGCATCTTGGGCGAGCAGATCGAGGCAGGCCAGGAAAGCCAGCAAGCCGATGCCGCCGGCGCCGAAGCCAAGCCGGCCAATCGCGGCCCCGCGCCGCTGCTGCCGCTGGTCGTGCGCGTGACGGAAAACAAGCAGCAGAACGTCAGCGCCGGTCTCGGTTTCAGTACGAATACGGGGAATCGCGCCCAGCTCAACTATGACAACCTGAATGTGTGGGGCACGCGCTTCAAGAGCGCCCTCACCATGGAAACGAAGAAACAGGCGGCGCACGCCAACTTCTATTTCCCCACCACCGAGCGCGGCTACAACGACAGCGCGGGCGCCTCGTTCGAGCGCAGCGACATTTCCAACGAAATCACGGCCGTCACCACCATCTCGGCCAAGCGCAACTGGGGCGGTACCAACCTCGAGCGCAGCCTGACGTTCGAGTTTCTCAGCGAAGACAAGACCATCGTGGGCATGGAACAGACACGCAGCAAGAGCTTGCCCCTGACCTATGCCATCACCAAGCGCAGCCTCGACAGCCTGCTGTTCCCCACCAAGGGCTATGTCATCAATGCCCAGGTGGGCGGCGCCCTGCTGCCCGTGCTGACGGACGAGCGCTTCGTGCGCGTGGCCAGCAAGGCCGTGTATTACCGACCGCTGGGCGAAAAAGGCGAACTGATCGTGCGCGGTGAAATGGGCGCGCTCGGTTCGAAGGAAAAACGCGGCGTGCCGGCCGTCTACCTGTTCCGCGCGGGCGGCGACCAGTCGGTGCGCGGCTATGGCTACCAGGAACTGGGCGTGAAGGAAGGCGATGCCACCACCGGCGGGCGCTACATGCTCACCGGCAGCGCCGAATACCAGTACTGGTTCAAGCCGAAATGGGCGATCGCCGCCTTCTATGACGCCGGTAACGCGGCCGACACGGTAAAAGCGGCCATGACGCCGAAATCGGGCTATGGCCTGGGCGGGCGCTACAAGAGCCCCGTCGGCCCCATCAATGTCGACGTGGCGTATGGCCACGCCGTCCACAAATACCGTTTGCACTTCTCTCTGGGATTCACTTTCTGATGTCCGATATGACTACCGAGTCCCATAACGCCGCCCCTCCACCTCCGGCGAAAAAACCGCGCCGCTGGCACCGCTATGTGCTGATCGCCGTCACCAGCCTGGCCGTGCTGCTGGGCGCCGCCTTCTGGTTCCTGGGCCGCGAATCGACCTTGCAGATGCTGGTGCAAAAAGTGGCCAGCGCCAGCGGCGGCGAGATCGCCGTCACGGGCGTGTCCGGCTCGCTGTACAAGCGCATGCACCTGGGCCATGTCAGCTACCGCAGCAAGACGCAGCACATCACGGCCGACAATATCGACATCAACTGGTCGCCGTTCCAGTTTTTCTCGGAAGGCATCGCCATCAGCGAACTGCATGTGGCCAGCCTGTCCGTGGAAAGCACGGCACCCTCCGAGGAGCCGTCGATCATGCCTGCCAGCCTGGCCCCGCCTTTTAAAATCGGCATCAGCGACGCGCGCCTGGACAAGGTGACATTGGTCAGCGCAGGCGGCAACACGGTGTTTGAAAAAATCCATTTCAGCCTGTCGGGCGACAAGTCGCAATGGCAGCTGGAAGACGCCTCGGCGCTGACGCCGTTCGGCCAGGCCACGGCCAGCGCGACGATTGCCGCCACGCAGCCGTTCAAACTCAGCGGCAAGGCGGGCTTGACGCAGCTCCATGCCGCCGCCGGTGAAAAACCGGCCGCCCTGGCGCTACAGCTGGGCGGCGACCTGAATGTACTGAACGTGACGGCCAAGGGCAACGCGGGCGCAGCCACGGCCGACGCCCAGTTGGCGCTGGCGCCGTTCGACCCCGTCATCATCCTGCGCTCGGCCAGCATTCGCGGGCGCAACATCAATCCGGGCAAGTTCGACGCCACCTTGCCGCAGGCGGACCTGAGCCTGGAACTCGATGCCGCCATCGACACGCGCCCCAACGCGCAAACGGTGTCGGGCAAGCTGGCCATCCTCAACCACGCCACACCCGGCCCCATCGATCAGCAAAAGCTGCCGCTGCGCCAGTTCGAGGCGCGCCTGGGCGGCACCCTGACGGCCACGACGCTGGAATCGGCCATCATCGATTTCGGCAACGCGGGCAAATTCACGGGTAGCGGCAAGCTCAACCGCGACGCCGCCGATGCTCCCATCGGCAATGCGCAACTGACCTTGCACACCGACAAGATCGACTTGCAACATATCTACAGCAGCATCAACAGCACCAAGATCGTGGGCGACATCGTGCTCGACAGCGACGGCAAGACGCAAACCCTGCGCGCCAAGCTGGGTGAAGCCAAGCTGCGCCTGAACGTGGAAGCCACCCTGGCCGATTCCCTGGTGCAGCTGCGCAAGGCAACCTTGCAAGCAGGCAAAAGCAGCGTCAACGCGACGGGCCAGATCAGCCTGCAAGACGAGCAACCATTCAAAGCCGTGGCGAACGCCAGCCGCCTCAATCCCGCCGACTTCGGCGCCTTCCCCGTGGCCGACCTGAACGTGGACGTGCGCGCCAACGGCCACGTGGCACCCAAGTGGCTGGCGAATGCGGACTTCACCGTACGCCCCAGCAAGCTGCTTGACCAGCCGTTGTCGGGCAAGGGCAAGCTGACGGCCGATGCCGCCCACTTCAGCGGCATCGACGTGCAATTAGCGTTGGGCAAGAACAACGTGACGGCCAAGGGAAACTTTGGCGGCGCCGGCGAAAAACTCAACTGGAATATCGATGCGCGCCAGCTTTCGGCCTTGCAGGGCGACTTGCTGGGCGCCGTGCAAGCCAGCGGCGTGGTGCAGGGCACCCTGCAGCAGCCGCGCACGACGTTTGTTGCCGATGCAAAGGGATTGGGCCTCACCAGCGGCAAGCGCCCCGCGCCTGACAGCGCCATCCACGCCAGCGGCGACGTGGGCTTGACGGGGCCGAAGAAGGAAGCGGAATTGAAAATGAGGGGTTCCTTGCAAAAGATCAACCCGGCCGCGTTTGGCGCATCACTGCCCAACGGCAACGTGAATGCGGATTTCACCGGCAGCGGCCGCTTGAGCGGCGACTGGCAAGTAGCCCTCAATCTGGCCTTGCGCGAATCGACCCTGCAAAACGCGCCGCTGGCTGGCTACGCCAAGCTGTCGGCCAACGCGAAACGGGTCGACAGCGTCGATGCGGAACTGCGCCTGGGACCGAACAGCCTGCTGGCCAAGGGCGCGCTGGGCGGCGCCACCGACAAGCTGACGTGGAAACTCGATGCGCCGCAACTGTCGACGCTCGGTCCCCGCTTTGCCGGCGTGCTGCATGCCTCCGGCTCCGTCTCGGGCAAGATGGATGCGCCCGCCGCCCAGCTGAGCCTCGATGGCCGTGACTTGACCTTCTTTGGCGACCAGCAATTGAAAGCCGTCAAAGGCAGCGCCAGCGTGGGCGCCGGGCAGGGCGCACTCGACCCCATGGTCAGCAGCCTGGACATCACCGGCTACAGCACGCCCACCTTCAAGCTGGCCAGCGCCCGGCTGGGCACGACCGGCACGCGCGGCAGCCATACGGTCAGTTTGACGGCGCGCAATGACGATTTCGATGCCACCGTGCAAATCCGCGGCAGCCAGAGCGGTGCCAGCTGGACGGGCACCATCGACAGCCTGCAAAACAAGGGCCGCTATGCGCTGGTGCTGCAAGCGCCCGTGCCCGTGAAAGTGGCCGGTCCGGCCGGCAGCGGCGTGGCCGGCCTGGGCCAGCCTGAACAGATCAGCGTGGGTAACGCCGTCATCAAATTGCCAGCAGGCAGCATCACCATGCAAAGCCTGGTCAAGAACGGCCCCCGTTGGACCAGTTCCGGCCAGGCGGCCGGCGTGGCGCTGACCTATCTGGCGCAAGTGATCCCCTCGCTGCAAGCCAATGCGCGCAGCGACCTGACCCTGGGCGCGCAATGGTCGCTCGACATGCAGGTGCCGACGGCCAAGCAGAAAGACCCGTCTTTGGCCGGCATGCTGCACATCTACCGCGAAAAAGGCGACGTGACGGTAGGCGTGGAACAGCCGCTGGCACTGGGCTTGCGCACCTTCGATGCGCGCATCGACGTGGCCAACCAGCAATTGCGCCTGGCCGTGAAACTCGATGGCGCCCGCGCGGGGCAAAGCGATATCAATGCCACCGTGCAAATGCTGGGTGGACGCATCAGCAACGACAGCGCCCTCTCCCTGACGGGCACCACCAATATCGATTCACTGGCATGGCTGGCGCCGCTGACGGGCCAGCCGGGCCTGGAGCTGGGCGGCGCCTTGAAAGTGGCCCTGTCCGGCAGCGGCAGCATTGGCGCGCCGCAATTGAATGGCGACATCAACGGCAGCAAGCTGCTGGTGAACTGGGCCGACCAAGGCTTGAAATTGCGCAATGGCGTGCTGCAAGCCAAGCTTGCCGGCGATCAATTGCAATTGCAGCGTCTGAGCTTTGACGGCGGCGATGGCAAGGTACAGGCAGATGGCTGGGTACGCTTTGCGAATGGCGAAGCGAGCCTGGAACTGAAACTGATGGCCGACCGCCTGCAGGCGCTGTCGCGTCCCGACCGCACCTTGATCCTGTCGGGCAACAGCACCCTGGTGCGCAACGACAAGCGTTTCAGCTTCGAAGGCAAGTTCAAGGCCAACCGCGCGCTGATCGAACTGGCGCCGCAAGATACCCCGACGCAAAGCAGCGACGTAGTGGTGCTGGGCAAGGAAGTCAAGGGCAGCAAGGAAGCACCGTCCTTGCCCCTGAATATCGACCTCGAATTCGACCTGGGCAATGCCTTCCACTTGCGCGGCATGGGCCTCGACGCCGACCTGGCGGGCAATGTGCGCGCGCGCGTCATCAACCGCGCCGCGCCGCGCGTGACGGGCAGCATCCGGGTCGTCAACGGCCTGTATGCGGCGTATGGGCAGAAACTGGCCATCGAACGTGGCTTGATCGCCTTCACGGGCGCCTACGACAACCCGTCCCTGAATATCCTCGCCGTGCGCAAGCGTCCCGAGGGTGAAGCGCTGTCGGAAACGAATGTGGAAGCGGGCGTGGAAGTGCGCGGCACGGCCCAGGCGCCGACAGCCAAGCTGGTCTCCACACCGAGCGTGTCGGACAGCGACAAGCTGGCCTGGCTGATCCTCGGCCATGGCGCGGAAACGGCGGCCGGCGATGAAATGGCCCTGCTGACGACAGCCGCAGGCGCCCTCTTCGGCGGCTCCGGTGGCGGCTTGCAAGGCAAGCTGGCCAGTTCGCTGGGTCTCGATGAAGTGGGACTGTCGCAGGCGCAAGGGCTGGAAAGCACCGTTGTCACCGTCGGCAAGCGCCTGTCCTCGCGCGCCTACCTGACGTTCGAGCAAGGCACCAGCACGGCGACCAGCCTGGTCAAGCTGCGCTACAAACTGAATCGCCGCATCACCCTGCAATTCCAGACGGGCACCAACAATGCGCTCGACGTGTTGTACACCTGGGCGTTTGACTAGATTGAGCGTAGGTTGGATTAGCGGCGTAGCCGCGTAATCCGACACCACCACCAGAAACAGCAAAGGGCGCCTCGGCGCCCTTTGCTTTGCTCTGCAGCAAACAACTTACTCGGCTATGTCGAGGCCCCGCTCGATCATGCCTTCGACGTAAGCGCGCAAATATTGCTCCAGCGCGGGGCCGGACAGCACGTTGGCCGTCAGCGCGCCGTGCGGCGAGCCTTTCAGCACGCCGTCGTGAGACACGCGCGCAATCCAAGCCACGTCCGCGCCCTGGGTGTAATCGAGTTCATAGTCGAACGATTCTCCGCTGACTTTGCGTGTGTAGACTTCCTTGACAATTGCCATCTGAAACAGCCTTTCTTGACGAGATTAACTGGGATGCGGGTGCGGCACCGGATCGTCCTGCGGCACCGGATGCACGGGCCCCGGATGGCGCCCGGGGGCTTCTTGCGGCTCCGGCGCCGGCAGGGGTTCATCGACAGGCGCCGGGTCGGGCGCGCGGTGGACATGGATGACGGGCATGGCTGGCCTCCCTGCAGACAAAGGAAGACCATACCACGAGATGCGCGCCGCTGCCCTTATTTGCCGGCCGGCTTGACATCCGCGACCGGCGGCGGGGCGTTCTTCACATATTTTTCCAGCCAGTTGTTGCTTTCATACAGCATCTGCATGATTGATTCGCGCGCGCGGTAGCCGTGGCTCTCGTTCGGCAGCATCACTAGGCGGGCCGTGCCGCCCAGTCCCTTGACGGCCTGGAACATGCGCTCGCTCTGGATGGGGAAGGTGCCCGAGTTGTTGTCCTGCTCGCCGTGGATCATCAGCAGCGCATCCTTGATCTTGTCCGCATAGTTAAATGGCGACATGGCCTGGTAGACGGTCGGCGCTTGCCAGAACGAACGCTCTTCCGACTGGAAGCCGAACGGCGTCAGGGTGCGGTTGTAGGCGCCGCTGCGGGCGATGCCGGCACGGAACAAGCGCGTGTGCGCCAGCAAATTGCCTGTCATGAAGGCGCCATACGAATGGCCGCCGATGGCGATGCGGTTGCGGTCGGACACGCCACGGCGCACCACTTCGTCGACGGCCGCCTCGGCATCGGCCACCAGTTGCGGCAGATAGGTATCGTTTGGCTCCTGCTCGCCGGCTCCCACGATGGGGAAGGATGGGTTGTCGAGCACGGCATAGCCCATGGACAGGAAGGCGGCCGGCCCCCAGTAGCTGACGGCATTGAATTTATACGGCGAACCAGTGGTCTGGCTGGCGGCGCTGGCCGTCTTGAATTCCTGCGGGTAAGCCCACATCAGGGTCGGCAGCGGGCCGTCGCGCTTGGCGTCATAGTTGGGTGGCAGCATCAGGGTGGCCGTCAAGTCCACGCCATCGGCGCGCTGGTAGCGGATCAACTCTTTCTGCACGTCCTTCAATTGCGGCAGCGGGTGGGGGAAATGCGTGAGGGCCGTCAATTGCGCTGCGCCCTGCTGCTTGAGGTTGCGCACATAGTAGTTCGGCTGCTCGGTCGGCGATTCGCGCGTCGACAGCAGACGGCTGCCGTCCTCGTCCAGCACGGCCACCACGTTTTCATAGTAGGGTGCGGCGCTCTGGAACAGGCGTTCCTTGTGTTTCGTCGCCAGGTTCAGGCGGTCGATGAAGGGGCGGTCGCCTTCCTTCGAGGCGCCCTGGCCGTCGAGCAGGATGGAGCCATCGGCGGCGATAAGCAAGCGCGGCAAGCCGGCTGCATCAGCGCGCATGACGGGCTGGCCCGGATCGTTGTAGCGGTCTTCGAAGGAACCCGCATACACGAGGTCGGCCGGCGTGGCCGGCTGATCCGGGGCTATTTTCCATTGCTTGACGGCGCGCGTCTTGTACCACGCCTCGCTGAGCAGGGCCAGGTCGCCGCGGCCCCAGGCCACGCCCGCATAGCGCGAACCGAGCCTGGCCAGCACGGTTGGCTTGGCCGAAAACGGCGCCGCCTGCGTGTAGACGATGTCGCGGATCTCGGCCACCCTGGCCGGGTCGCCGCCATCCTGCGCTTCGGCCCACACCAGGGTGGCGGGCGCATCGACGCGCCAGCTGACGGAGCGCACGCCGGCGGACACGGCATCATTGCCTGGCGGCAGCCCTTCTTCCAGCGGCAGGGCCGCCACCGCATGCAGCACCTTGCCATTCAGGTCGCGCACGTCGATCTGGTGGCCGAAGTCATGCGCCGGCACGATATAAGAATACGGACGCACGATGCTGGTTGTCAGCAGATGCTTGCCATCGGGCGAAGCCGACACGCGCGAGAACTGGCCGGGCTGGCCCACCAGGCGCTGCTTGCCCGCAACGTCCAGCAAGGCCAGCTGCACGGTAATGTAGTGTTCGAACAGTTGCGCATCCGGTTCGTTTTTCAGCAGGTCGGGATAGGTGCGCAATTGCTTGACGCCACCACCCGGCACGCTGTCCTGGATGGACGGGCCGGTCGGGATGCCACTGGTCACAGGCGCCGCGCCCAGCTTGGCCGGCTTCAGCTGCACCAGCAAAGTCTTGCTGTCGGGCATCCAGGAAAAGCCACGGCCATACACGGCCGACAGGGGCGCGCTGGCCAGCTTGCGCGCCGCTTTCGTCTGCACGTCGAGCAGCCACAATTGCACGCCGGACTCCTTCACGCCCCTGGCGGGATCGGCATAGGCGATGTGCGTAAACGCCAGGTAGCGCTGGTCGGGCGACCAGGCCAGGTCGGCGATGCGGGGCGAGGCAGGCAAGCCGCTGACCTTGATCTCCTTCTGCGTATCGATGTCGAGCAATCCCAGCCCCGTGTGGAAACTGAAGCGGCTGGCCGCATACGTGCGCGGATTGATGCGCAAGCCGGCCAGCTTCAGTTCCGGCTGTGCCACTTCGCTGATGCCGGGCAGGGATGGCGTGGGCAGCACGGCGGCCAGATTGCGTTTCGGGCTCAGGCTCAGGGTCGGTGCGCGCGGCGCATCGACGATGGCTTGCAGGGGCGCCGGTGGCATTTGATAGCCGCCATCTTGCGCCATGGCCAGGGAGGACGAGGCCATCAGGCCGACAGTGATGGGCAGCAAAGGCAAACGAGTAGACATGAAACTCCAGTATAGGGAAGTGGCGACAAGCAGCGAGCGCACCGCGCCGCTCGTGGCGGCACTTTGTGACAAAGCATAGTGCGTTCATGCCAAGTATATGTCAACAAGCAACTTTTACCGTTTAACAAGCATCGCCGCCCGCCCTCATCTCGCTTACAATCGCTGTTTTACCCGTACCCGAATGCCTACATGGAAACCACCACCCTCGCCCTGCTGTTCCTGGTCCCACTGCTGGTCTGGCGCATTTATTCGCGCCTGAAGAAACTGGTGGCGCGCCAGAAATCGCAGCCGTGGCGGCACTGGAGCGTGGCGATCGCCTTGCCCGCGCTGCTGCTGTTCCTGGCAACGACGACGAAATTCGACGTCCTGCCCCTGTCCTGCCTGGGTGCGGCTGCGCTGGCCGGTGGCTGGCTGGGCGTGCTGGGCTTGAAACTGACCCGCTTCGAACAAGTCGGCAAGGATTTCTTCTTTACCCAACACCGCTACCTGGGCCTGGCCATCACGATGCTGTTCATCGCCCGCTTGCTGTACCGCGGCATGGAAATCTACCTGAACACGCGCCTGGACGTGCCCGTGCCGCCGCCACCGTTCGGCCAGAGCCCGCTGACCATGGCCGCCTACGGCCTGGTCATCGGCTACTACGCTATCTACGCCTGGGGCTTGCTGCGCTGGCGCCAGCGCAACAAGCCACTGCAAACGCCCGAGTAAATCATCCCGTCAGTAGTACTGGCACAGACCTTCACAGCTCGTCACCGCCAGCGCCTGGCGTATCGTCGCCAGCGCCGGCGCCAGGACGGGATCGATATCCTTGTCCGCGCCGGCCAGACTGGTCAGCAGGCGCTCGCGCAAGGGCGGCTCCATCAAATTGGCATTCGCCGTGGCGTGCTGCGCGGCCGCGTCCAGCATCCGCTTCTTTTGCGCCACGTTCCAGAACGGTACTTGCACGAACTGCACTACGCCAGTGTAGACAACGGCCGCATTCTTGCTGAAGGCGCGTGCGCGCAGACGCTCGGGGCCGCTCACGACATCCGCCGGCTGGGCGCTGAATTCCTGCTCCATCAGCCCAATCAAATGGCCATGGCAGTGCATGCTGAAAGCAAACAAGGTGCTCATTTCATCGCCATAATTGGCCAGGTTCTGCGTCACTTGTTCCTTGCGCGCCTGCTGCAGCTCGGCGCCGGACAGCGGCAAGGGCCATTCAAGGCCAAACACATAGTATGTTTTTCCCAAACGCATGGCCTTTTCGCAGACGGCCACGCTCTGGTCCACGTCTTGCAGCGCGGCGACAGGCGTCTGGAACAGGCGCGGGCCGTCGGCGATGTGGGCAAACAGCTGCGCCACGGCAGGGTCCGGCAGGCGCGGCAAGCCGCTTTGTGGCGTTGCCTTGGCCATCAGCGCTTCCAGCTGGCCGCTGGCTTGCTGGAAATCGGTATAGCTATCAGCCCAGGCGGCGGGCGCCACGAGGGCGGAGGAAAGGCAGAACAGGCGGCCGAGGCGGCGCAGCGGCGGGGAAATCGATAGAGACATGGGATCAGAAGAACACTATTGGATAATTGGCAATTATGGCAATTTGTATCCACAGTGCATTTAATTGTGTTTTACATATTGCTTGCCTAGGATGATAGTGACGCGCGGCCAGCGCGCCGCATAGTCCTTGCTGGCCAGGCGCTGCGCATAGCCGTCCAGGCTGATGCGCGCGGGGTTGCGCCACACCACCATGGCGAACAGGTCATCGAGACCGTGCGGCGCGCACGATGCCGATCTCTCCATCCGGCTGCAGATAAATGCCGACGGCCGTGGCAAACTCGGGCCAGGAAGCGATGGCATCGTCCAGCGAGCGCAGGGGCGGCACGGCGTAGCCAAACTCAGCTTCGAACCACAGGTGCACCCGGGCCTGGTTGCACACGTCCCACGGCACGCCGGGCAGCAAGGTTTCCAGGCGCTGGCGCAGTTCCACCTCGCGCCCGGGTTGCAAATTGTGCGCATCGAAATACGCCACGTCGACGTCGCCCAGCGCCGACGGTTGCGCGTAGCCGTGAAGGCATCCCACACGAGCTTGCGCACGGCGCCGGCGCCGATGCAGCAGTCCGGCAAGCCCAGCTGCGCCACGGCGTGCAGGGCCTGCATGCACCACGGCGTGGCGCCGGCGATGGCGCGCAGGCGCGCCGCCAGTGCGTCCTGGGTGCTCAAGTGCGTGCGCAAGCGCTCACGGCCGGATCTGCGGGGCCACGCCATCGTGGGCGCCACTGATCTCGACATTGCCGAAGTACACGTCCAGGTCTTGCTTCGGATGGAAGTTGCGCAGCTTGACTTGCAAGGTGGTGGGGTTGATTTTGGTAAACGTGCCGGGGAAGCACAAGCTGACCAGCTCGTCCGGCTTGCCCTTGATCAGGTTCAAGGTAAAGTCTTCGATGCCATTCTTCCAGGTGTTGCCCGTCGTCAAAATGTACGAGACCCAGACAGCATTGACGAAGCCGCTTTCGCCCTGCTTGGCCGCCAGGCGGTTCCACGTCTTGTAGAAGGCCTTGTCGCCGCAGTATTTCTTTTCAAATGCATTGCCATCGCCCAAGTAAGAAGCTCCGGGGCCGGCCGCGACGAATGGCGCATATTGATGGCGCACGCGCACGACTTTACCGGCGGGGAATTTCTGCTGCCACAAGTAGATGACTTTCACAGTCCAGGCCGGCACCCATTCTTCGTCATACAGCTGGGCCAGCAAGCCTTCGCGTATCATGATCTTGCTCTGCGCGGCCGTCAGCGGCGCCACCTTCTTGTCGAACGGCGTATGCGAAGGGAAATAAGCAATTTGCGCGTCCGACAGGCCCAGCTGGCGCAAGCGGGCCGTCACGTCCTCGGTGTCGAGCTTGGCAACGAAAGTGGTTTGATAATCCTTGCGCTTGCCATCCACCTCGACAGTAAACTGCTGCGGCTGGCCATAATACGTGGGCGAGCCATGGTAGCCGGCCGCGTATTCGGGCAAAGGGAAGAAAATCGTCTCTTCCACATCCTTCGCCGATTCATTGAGAAATTCGTACTCGACCTTGATCAAGTCCGTGCTCACGCTGAGCACTTCCTTTTTCATGGCCACGGCGTCGGTCTTGCCGAACAGGATGCCGCCGGCGCTGACGGAAGCGATGCCATCGTTGGCCATGGCCGGCGCCGAACACGCCAGCGCCAGCGCAGTCGCGGCCAGCAAAGTGCGTACGCGCATCACGCCACCTTGCCCGGCACGGGCTCGACCCGGCGCTGCAGCACGAAAATCGGTTGCGCCCATTGCGTATCCTTTTTCTTCTTGCTGGTGATCAAAGTCAGCTCCGAGGGATCGTAGACATCCGTGTTATGCGTCAACGGCGTCGTCATCAGGTATTGCGCTTGCGTGTTTTTCAGGAACTCGCCGACCAATTGAATGTTGCGGATGTCGAGGTGGGCAAACGGTTCGTCGATGAAGACGAAGCCGCCGGAACCGTCTTCCGATTTCAGCAAGCCGATCAGCAGCACCAGCGACTTCATCACCTGCTGGCCGCCCGACGCTTCGCCATCGTTCATGCCGATGACGCCCTTGCCATCGAACTTGAAGCGCACGTGCAAACCCGCCTGCGACAGTTGCACGTCGTCGTTTTCGAGGCGCACGGGGTCGGCATGCACTTCGATGCCGGCCAGTTCACCCAGCTCTTTGATGTTCTTGCTGTAAGTCTTGATGGTATAGCGCAAACGTTCCATATAGGCGCCGCGGGCATTGCCCGTCGCTTCGATGGCGCGGTTGTTCTGGTAGCGGCGCTCGTCCGTTTCCGACTGGCGGCCATGCAGCTGGTCCGACAGGCGGTGATGCTGGTCGATGACGGTGGCGTCGAGTTCCCAGTCGTCGCGCGCCAGGCTGTTTTGCAGGCTGGCCACGCGCAGGTCGACCTGGTGCGCATTCTGGTGTTCAGCGACAAGCGCCGTGCGCCTTGCTGGCCTGCGCCAGCTTTTCGGCAAGTGGCGCCACGCATGGCGCAAGGCCAGCAAGGCGCGTGCATGCTCGGCGCGCTGTTCAATTTGTTTCTTGTAGCCGAGGCGCGAACCGGCTTCCGCTTCCGACAAAGCCAGGCGCGCGTTTTGCCACACCGTATCGGCACGCGTGCGCGCCACGGTGGCGTTCTTGGTGAGGTTTTGCAACTCACCCAGGCGCCCGCCCACTTCCAGGCGCTCTTCCTTGAGCGGCTTCGAATTGCGCAGCGCTTCGGCGAATTCTTCCTGACGCGCACTGAGTTCCTTGGCCGCGTCGACGCCGGCGATGCGCGCCTTCAGCGCGCCCACTTCGGCCGCCAGCTTCGAAATCGCCAGGGTCAAGGTATCTTCCTGGCCTTCCAGGCCCGGCAGGGACCGCAGCAACGCTTCCAGGCGGCCGCTGCGGCCTGCCTGGCCGAAGCGGTAGCGCGACGCTTCTACGAACAGGGATCGGCCGCCGCGGCGTTCACGGTGATATGCCTCGGGCGTGATCCACTCTTCATGGTTGCCCAGCTTGAAGCCCGCTTCCACGGAATCGACGCGGGCGATGCGCGACAGCTGCTCGATCAGCCAGCTGGGCACGGGCGCGGAAAATTTCACCACGGCCAGCAGGCTCTCGTCTTTCGCCACCGGCGCCGTGACCAAGTCCGGCACGATAAAGTGGCGGTAGCGTTCTTTTTCCGCCAAACGGTAGGCGCTAGACGCATCCTTGGCCTGGTCCAGCAAGACCACCGAGGCGTAACCGCCCAGCACGCCTTCGACGGCGCCCTGCCAGCGGCTGTCCGTCACTTCGACGATATCCGACAGCATCGCGTGGCCGATGCCCGCGTCGCGCAGCGCGCGGCGCATGGCGCGCACATTGTCCGGCTCCGGCATGGCCGTCTTGCCTTGCAGCGCGGCAATGGTGGCCTGCTCACCCGCGATGCGCGCCGACAAGGCGTCGCGCTGCTGGCGCTGGCGCAGCAATTCCGCTTCCTTCTGTTCCAGCTGGGCCGCCACTTCGGCGATGTCACTGCCCGAGTCCGCTGCCAGCTTGTGCAAACGCTCCTTCTGTTCCAGCAGGCTGTCCAGCGGTTTCAGTTTGGCATTGATCAGCGACAAACGGCTCTGCAGACCGATGGACTCCTGCTCCAGCAGGGTTTCATTCATCTGCGCGTCGGACAGGGCCTTGGCTTGCGCCGCCAGCGCATTGCGTTTATCCGTCAACTGCTGGTCGGCCTGCGCCATCGGTTTGCGCGCATCGCGCAATTGCCGGCTGGCGATGGCGGCTTTTTCGCGCGCCTCGTGGTACTGCAGGCTGGGCAGCACTTCTTCCAGCAGGTTGCGGCGTTCCTTGTGCAGCCCTTCCCACTGGTGGTAATTGGCCACGCGCAGGCGCAAGCCTTCCAGGTTGGTCTTCGACGCTTCGAGTTCCGTCTCGAAACGTTTCAGCTCCACTTCCGTGTCGCGCTGGTGGCGCTTGGCTTCGTCGTAGGCGTCCAGCACTTCCTTGTCGCCAAACACTTGGAATACCAGGTCGAGCAACTGGCGCGGCGCGTATTCGCACAATTTATCCGTCTCGCCCTGCTCCAGCGCCAGCACTTTCGACATGGCGGGCGACAAGCCGGCATTGGCCAGGCGCTTGCGGTAGTTTTCCACGCCCAGCCAGTCATTGGCATCCGTGATGTCCTCGATTTGCACATTGCCAGGACGCATCAGATACTGGCGCTTCCAGTCGCCGCCATTTTTCTGGATCTGGCAAAACAGCGTCACTTCATCGTCGCTGAAGAAGCCGGAACTGCGGAACGGGCGGTTCGACAACTGCTTGCCCACGTTCTTGTTGTCGACCACGGCGCGCAGCCAGGCCGTCTGCTGTCCCGAGTGGCGCGCATAGTGTTTATACGTGCGTCCCATCGAACAATCGAGGCCGAACAAGGTGCGCAAGGCGTCCAGCAAGGTGGTCTTGCCTGAACCATTCTGCCCCGCGATGGTGATGATCTTCGCGTCGAGCGGAATATTCTTGATGCGCTGCCAGTAATCCCAGTGCACCAGTTCAAGTGATTTGATATGAAACATGGGTGCTTTCAGTGAGGAAGGTCGGACGCGGGCTCGTCGCCGGTGTCTGGCAAGTCGCCGATGTCGGCGGACAAGTCGTCTGCCAAGTCGGCATCGAGCAGTGAATCAACGCTGACAGCCACCAGGCGTGCCGGCGCGCGCTTGAATACGTCGGCCAGGGCGCCGTTGATGATGCGCTCTTTCAAGACGTCCGTATCCATCATCAAGTCCAGCAGCGGACCTTCCAGGATGAAATCGCCGCGCCGCTCGATGAAGCCCAGCTTGGCCAGCGTGCCCAAATTCATGTCCATGCGCGTTTTCTTACCCAGCTTGTCGCCAAAGTCCGACAGCAGCGCCTTGTAAGAAATGCCGATCGACGCGTCTTCCGCGCGCGGCAACGGCTTTTCCGTGCCAAACATGTCGTTCTGGTCATCATCCGCGTGCTGGTGCGTTTCCTGGCGTTCGCGCTTGGGCAGGATGATCTGCGCCCACAGCACCACCAGCAAGGCCACACCATCGCGCGCCAGACCGAAATTATTGTTTTGCCACACATCGCGCGCGCCAAAAATCTTCGGCTCGATGGTGCGCGTCAGGGCCAGGGTCACATGGTCGGCATACACGTTGTCGAGCAATTTCAAGCCGCAGGCCAGCAGGCGCGCATCGATCTCGGCGCGGAACAGCTCGTCGGACAGCACACGCTTGACGAGCTTATCGTCGCGGCGCAGGGTTTGATGCGTGAGCAGGCGCGCAATCAGGATTTGGGAATCGTCATTCATCGGCTGTGCCGCTATCTAAATCAAGTGAAACATTCAGTGAAAGCGAGGCGATCGACATGGCCGCCACGTGGGGGTCGGTCAGTTGGACCATCTCGTCGGTCGGTGTAAAGGTAATCGGCAAGCGGGCCAGTTCGGCCGTCGAGCCTTGCAAGCTCGCTTCGGATACATCGCCCAGCAGCGGCAGCATGGAAGCGCGGTAGGACGCCACGGCAAAGCTGGCCGGCAGCAACGAATCCTGCACCGGCACCGACTTCGGCCCTTCTTCGCCGATGCTGGGGAAATTGCCCAGGCTGGCAAAGTTCGACAGGCGTTCGAGCAAGTCATCGAGTTCAAGCTGCATGACGGGTCCGTCGCTGATAGTGGTAGGGGCATCTTCGCCGCTGGGCAAGCCCGTGTTGGTCACGCCTGCGGCCCGTTCGGACAGCAGTTCCGTTTCGGCCACGTCGATCATCTCGGCCGGCGTGGAGAACAGGGGCACGACGGGCTGATCGATGGCGCCCTCGGCCAGGCTGGCCAGGTCTTCATGCAACAAGAGCCAGCGCTTGATGTCGGTGGTCGACAGGCCGGACTGCCCCAGGTGCACGCGCTGGCGCTCGATCTGGTTCAGGGCACGCGAAAACATGCCCTGCATGTTCAGCAATTTACTTTGCGCGCGGCCGATCGCCTGCGCCGCCTTGTGCGTGGCGCTGTCCGCATTTTCATCGGAGGTGATCGCCACGAGAATCTCGGAACCCTTCTCGACCCAGTCGCAAGCCATGTTCCACTTCGCTTGCGCCGTGCGCAAACGAAATTCGGAACCGGAGGCAATGGCGTCGGAGAATTCTTCCGTCAAGTCCACCAGGCGCCCCAGCAAATGCTGAAGTTGCTCAACCGACACGCCACCGACGGCTTGCGCACCCGCCACTTGCGACAGCAAGAAGCCCATTTCCGCTTCGTCTTCCGTCTGGCCCAGGCCCAGCAAGCTGTCGATGGCGGACAGCACATTGCGCGCCATGGGCGTGACGCGGTACACGCCCTGCTGCGCATCCCAGGCCAGCAACTGGTTCGAACGCAAGCGCAGCAAGACCGTTTCCAGGCTTTCCGGCAACAGATACGCCAGTTTCGTGTTGATATCGGCGCGCGTGTAGGCGGACGTGGCCGCATCGGACGCCAGCTCACGCAACACCAGCAGTCGCACCAGCACGCCATCGAAACCGCCATGAAACAGGGCCGTAAACACTTGCAGCAAGGGCTGCGCCCGCTTCAAATGAAAAACTTGCTCGATTTCATCGGCCGAAATATTGGGCTGGAAATGCGCCTGCAAGGAATCGTGATGCTCTTGCTCTGTCTGATGTGCATCCGTAGCCACGGCTGCACTTGCCATTATATCAATCATTCTTTTCCGGATGAGTGTTCAGCGGGCGGCGCTGCGGGCTAACGCGGCACTGCGGGGCGGGGGCGTCAGTATATCAGTTCTGACATGCAATTTAGCCTGCGGGAGGGGGCGCTGCGGATGCGACGCAACACAGCGGCGGCGCCGTGCTGGGCCAGAATGGCAAAACAGGGAAGCAAACCCAGTATGTGTTGCTCCGCGCATTGGTGAGCACTTACTTTTTGACGATCTTTTGCAAGGTTTGCTCGACATAATCACCGTCTTCATCGGCGAACGTCACCTTCACGGGATACCATTCCAGCGACGGCGCCAGCCACAGGTCCACTTGCTGGCCCTTCTTGTCCGGCGGCGGCGCCTTGACCAGGTGCATGGCAGCGACCTCCCCCATGCCCGTGGCCACCATCTCCTGCTTGACGACCTTGAAGGTCCATGGTTCGGCGTCGTGGCGGCCGGCAACGAAGAAGCTCCATTCCGAGCCGGGCGTGAATTTCTCGGGGGCGGCGCGCGCCACGCTGACCAATTGCCAGACGGTGCTGTTGCGGTCCTGCTCGCCGCCTTTCAGCGGATAGCTGTCATCGCCTTCGCTGAAGACGATGGTCTTGCTGTCGCGCTTGAAGGTGGTCGTGGCCGCTTCCTTGCGGAAGCGTTTTTCTACGAACTGGACAGGCGCCAGGCCGTAATCGTCGACCATGCCTTCGCTGCGCTGCTCCAGGATCTTGCCAAACAGGGCAGCCTTGGTTTCGGCCAGCAGCGAATACTTGCCGTCGCCCACGCGCCAGTTGCTGACCGATTCGCCGGACAGCCCGATGCCGCGCTGTTTGGCCTTGATCGAGTAGACGAGGTCTGCCGATGGCGCCAGCTTGTACGGCCGCTTGATGACGGGATGCTCCACGGGCGCGTCGGCCATTGCGCGAGGCAAAGCGGCGACCAGCAAGCTGGCGAACAAAACGCGTTTCAAAGTAGTCAAAGTAGTCATTTATTTTCCTGTAGCGTCATTGACGCGAATTTGGGTCACGGTTTGCGTGGTCAGCGCCCCGCTCGCTTCGGTATTGCGTATTTGTACCGGATACCATTGCATGGACGGCGCCAGCCAGATATCGAGCTGCGACGAATACGTGCCGGGCTTTGGTGGCCGGCGCAAATGCCAGGTCACCAGGCGGCCCATTTTGGTGTCGAGTTCTTCCTCGCCCACCAGCTGGAAGCGGAACACGGTCGCTTCCTTTTCCTCGCCGACGAGGATATCGATATTGCCGGCCAGTTGGTTGACGTCGGCGCGGCCGATGGCGGCCAGCTGGAACGGCACGCTGGCCTTGTCCTGCGCGCCGTCCTGCCATGGCGCCGTGGCCGTCGAGGCCGAAAACGTGATGCTTTTGGCGTCACGCTTGAAATGCGTGGCCGTTTGCGCGCGGCCCTTGCGTTTCTCCGTGGCCGTGACGGGCACGATGCCGCTGGCATCGATCATTCCCTCGCTGGTCAGCACCAGCAGGTTGATGCGCGTGATCAGCATGCTCAAGCCCACTTCCAGTTTCAACTGATACGTGTCGCCCCGGTTTTCCCACGCCATGGCGGCCACGCCCTGCCACTTGGTGCCATCCGCATCACGCCGGTCCACATGCAGGTCGAACTGGGCCGAGGCAGGCGCATTCGTCTTGTAGTGCCGTGCCTGCTCGATGGCCGCTGGCGGCGCGCTGGCCGGCGCGGGCGCGGCCGCCACGGCTGGCGCGGGCGCCGTCATGGCCGGGGCAGCCGCCGCGGCCGGCTCGGAGGTGGCAGGGCCTTCCGGCACGTCGCTGGCGGGCGCCGTCCACTGGGGCGCTTCGCTCGACGCCAGCTCCGTCGGTGGCAGCGGTGGCGGCGGCCTGGGCTTGGGCACGGGCAGCAGTTCGGGCGGCGGTGGTGGCGCCAGCATCGGCCGGGGCTTGAGTGGCTCGGCGAGCAATGCCATGCTGACCACCTGCGCATGATCCTGCCCCAGCGGCACCATGCTCGCTTGCGAGGTGAGCCACTGCAGCGCCACGTAATGCAGTGCGCCGATGACCGCGACAAAGATGACGGTACGGCGGCGCGGTGGCGAAAAGAAGGAGTCTGGCATCATAGGCCGTAGTGTAACGCTTTCACCCCACTTCCCGCTTCTTGCCCGCGCTCAACTCCTGATGTTTTATGTAAGAAAATGTTGGCAGCGTTGCGTCAGTTGCAAGCTGATATCTGCTACGCTAGAGACATCCACCTTCTAGGAGATTTTGCATGGCAAATCCGCAAATGCCCCAAATACCGGGCGCAGCAGTTGTGACCGATACCCTCGACTTCGTCAAGAACCTGTGGGGCAGCATGAGCGTGCCCGGCATGGGCATGCCAGGCATCACGGCGCCCACCATGTCGGTGGAAGAGCTGGACAAGAAAATCAGCGACTTGAAAGCCGTCGAAGCATGGCTGAACCTCAATACCAGCATGTTGCGTGGCAGTATCCAGGCGCTGGAAGTACAGCGCGGCACCATCGCCACCCTGAAATCCATGGGTGCTTCGCTGGCGGCGGCCATCACCCAGCCAGGCGCCAGCGAGAAAACGGTATTTGAATCGGTGCCCTATGCTTCCGCGTTTTTCCAGCAGGCAGCGCCTGCGGCACCCGCGCCGGCACAGAAACCTGCACCTGCACCAGCACCTGCACCAGCCGCCGCGCCGGAACCCGCTGCGGCGGCGCCCACCGATGCCGGCAGCCAGGCGGCAGCCCAGCTGGCCAATCCAAATGCTTGGTGGAATTTGTTACAAGATCAGTTCAAACAGGCGGTGTCGACGGCCATGTCGCCCGACGCCGCCAGCGCGGCAACGGCCAGTTTTGGCGGTGGAGCGGCTGGAGCGACGGCCAAGCCAGCGGCCAGCAAGTCCGCCAAGCCGGCAGAAGCCGGCACGGCAGCCAAGGCCAAGGCCCCGCTGCGCAAGGCGCCCGCGAAACGCGCAGCGCCCAAGTCCAAAGCACCAGGCAAGGCCTGATGCTGCAAGCCGGCAATATGATCAGGCGATACGATGAATGCGGATCGCCTCGATCATGTTGTCGGCCTGGCGTTTTACGTCACCGATCGTGATCAGGCCTTCGTCGGCCAGCGCCTTGGCGTGCTCGTACGAAGACTGGAATGTTTCCAGCGTGTCTCCCTTGGCGGCGACCGGGCGTACCCAGGCAATACTGCCGACTTTCATTTTTTTGTACACTTCATTGACCACATCACGCATAGTTTCTTCCTTATTGTTGTAAAGCAACTCAAGCACGGGCGAACCCACGCTGGCCCCTAGTTTATCATCCGGCACGCTCGCGCACGGATTTTCCCCCTTTTTCCGGCGCCGGCGGCGCTTTTTCCGGCACCTCGACGGCCAATTCCGGCCCGGGCGGCGGCGTCAGCTGCACCAGTTGCTCCATCAATTGCGCGAAGCGCTGCTGCCCTGGTGCAATTTTGTCTACATACAACAACACTTCCATGGCTTCGGCCGCCAATTCCGCCTGGTAGCCGCGCTGTTCCAGGAAAGACACGATGATTTGCGCGGAATTGAACAGGATGCGCAGGTTGTTGGGCAGTTTTTCACGCGCCGCGCGCATCCAGGCGACCGCCTCGTTGAGCTTATCCGTCTTCCACAGCAGCACGCCCTTGTTCATCAAGTCCGACGCTTCCTTGCGCGCAGCGATGATCAAGCTGGTGCCCTCGTCGCCCATCTTGGCCTTGTCGAAGATCTTTTGCACCTCGTCCTGCACCACCTGATTGTCGTGGTTGTTCTTCACCACATAGGACAGCAGGCCGGCCGGCGCATCCTTCACGCCGACGGCGAACAGCAAGGTGGCCAGTTCCATACAGATACTTTTTTCGGGCCGCGCCGGGTCTTCAAGCAGCATGGCTTCGAGCTCATCGCCGCACTTGCGCGCGCGCCGGTAATCGCCCGTTTCGTGGTGCACCATGCCTTCCGTGATCTTCGCGCGCAAACCGATTTGCTCGGGCGGGAATTCACGTTGCGCCAGCAGCAGCCATTGCAGCGCCTCTTTGGCATCCTTCTTCAAGCCGCACACGCGCGCCAGTCCCAGGTAGGCGTCGGGCGTCTTCATGACGGAAAATTCACCGATGGAAATACACTTGCGAAAAGCCTTTTCCGCCATGCTGACATTACCGACTTTCAAGGCAGCCAACCCCAGGTTGCGCTGGCGCGGCACGGAATTGGGCGACAGGCGGGCCGCCTTTTCCAGCACGCCGCAGGCTTCCTCGTGCTGGCCCATCAGCTGGTAGGCGACGGCCATCTGATCGTAGGCGTCGATGTAATACTTGTTTTCGACAATCACGCCCTGGAATATCTGCCGCGCCGCCTCGTGCTCGCCGTTATTCATGCGGATCTTGCCCAGGCCCGCCCTGGCCCAGCTGTAATCGCGCTCGGCCAGCACTTTTTCGTACACGGCACGGGCCTTTTCCGGCTCGCCGCTTTTCAGCAGCAGGGATGCCTTCATGCGCAGCAATTCCAGCTCGTGCAGCTTGTTGACCTCGATCTGCGCGTCGCACAATTTGGCCGCGCGCAGGTAGTCCTTTTCCATGCAAGCTTGGTCGATTTCTCGAAATACCTGCTTCTTGTGCCACACGCGGTTCAAACGCGTCAGCAGCACGCCTTCCGTGATCGGCTTGATCAGGTAGGCGTCGGGCTGGTGCTCGGCCGCGCCCATCACCGATTCCACGCTTTTCTCGGCTGATACCATCAGCCACACGCTCGATGGCGCCGTCAGGTTGCGCACGCGCGTCTCTTCCAGCACTTGCTGGCCATTCTTGCCTTCGCCCAGGTTGTAATCGCATAGCACCACGTCGTAGCGCGTCTTGGCCAGCAGCTTCATGGCTTCGCCACCGCTGGCCGCCTGATCGATATGGCGCGCGCCCAGGTTGCGCAAGGATTCGCGCAGCAGGATGCGGATGCCGATGAAGTCATCGACCAGCAAATAATGCTTGTCGGCCCAGTCGGTGCTGCCCGCTTCGGCGGCGGTGGCGTGGCTGTCTGTCGTCATGGCATCCTCGTTCAGGGCAGGCGCAGGATGAAACAGCCGCCGCCCAGCGCGCCGCCATTTTCCAGGACAATGCTGCCGCTGCTCCCCCGGTGCTTGTGCATCTTGGCCACGACACTGGAAAAATACAGCCCCAACCCCGTGCTGTTGGTGGAAAAGTTCACGCCGGCCGCCATGCCATCCATGGCCGCGCTGCCCGCGTCAAGCAGCGCCTGCGAGTAGCCCTCGCCATTGTCTTCCACGCGCAGCTCCAGCAAGGCGTCCACCTGGCGTACGGACAGGCGGATCGTGTCCTTCGTGTAGCGGATGGCATTGTTGATGGCATGCGCGAGCACGCCGATGACCAGGTCTTCATCCAGAGTCCAGATCAGCTCCGGCGGGCAAGCCGTCTCCAGGCGGATGCCTTTCGAGGCCAGCAGGATCTTTTCCTGGTCCACCACCTGGTCGACTACCTGGCTCACCAGTTGCGGCTGCACATCGAAGGGATAGCCGGGCTTGCCCACTCCCTTGTACAGGGCCAGCAGCTGGATCAGGTTATCGTTGAGGCGCTTGGTCTGGTACAGCATCTGCGCCATCTGCAGGTAGGCGGGGTCAGCCTGCGGCGCGGGCTTGGCCTGCTCGGCCGCCAGCAAGGATTCCAGCGTGCCGCTGACCACGCTGATCGAGTTTTTCATGTCGTGCACGGTCGACGCCAGGAACAGGAAAAGCTCGGGCGAGCTGTGTTGATCTTCCACCGAATATCTCCTTGGGGCCGCAGCTTGAGTATTGCCAAGGATAAATTATACCGCCAGCATGCAGACGCCAGCCAGCCGCGCGCAAAGACCGTGATCTGAAGCAACAATGCCGCCCCCGCTTGCGCAAGGACGGCATAGTCTTGGCAAACCGGCAAGGTCAGCGGCGCGCGCCCGCCAGGCGGCGCACCACCGCGATCAGCCGGTCGATTTCCTCATACGTGTTATAGAAAGCGAAAGATGGCCGCACGGTCGCTTCCACGCCGAAGCGGCGCAAAATCGGCTGGGCGCAGTGGTGGCCCGAGCGCACGGCGATGCCCTCGTGGTTCAGTGCGCGCCCCACTTCCGCCGGCTCGTAGCCGGCCAGCACGAACGACGCCACGCTGGCCTTGTCCAGCGCCGTGCCGATCAGGCGCACGCCGGGTATGGCTTGCAAATGGTGCGTGGCGTATTCCAGTAGCGCGTGCTCGTAGGCGGCGATGTTGTCCAGGCCGATGCGCTGCACATAATCGATGGCCGCCCCCAGGCCCACGGCATCGGCGATATTGCCCGTGCCCGCCTCGAAACGGTTCGGCACGCCCTGGTAGACGGTGCGCTCGAACGTCACGTCGGCGATCATATTGCCGCCGCCCTGCCACGGTGGCAGTTGCTCCAGCAAGTCGGCCTTGCCATACACGGCGCCGATACCCGTCGGACCGAACACTTTATGCCCCGAAAACACGTAAAAATCCGCGTCCAGCGCCTGCACGTCCACGCGCAGGTGCGACACGGCCTGCGCGCCGTCGACCAGCACGCGCACGCCGGCCGCATGCGCCAGCGCGATGATCTGCGCCACGGGCGTCACCGTGCCCAGCGCATTCGACACCTGCGTCACGGACACCAGTTTGGTGCGCCCGTTGAGCAACTTGCGGAATTCATCGACGATGATCTGGCCGCTGTCGTCGACGGGAATCACGCGCAGTGTCGCGCCCTTTTCCGCCGCCAGCTGCTGCCACGGCACGATATTGGCATGGTGCTCCAGCTGCGAAACGATGATTTCGTCGCCGCTGCCGATGTACTTGCGCCCGAAGGTATTGGCGATCAGATTGATGCCTTCCGTGGCGCCGCGCACAAAGATGATTTCATTGGCCGAGGCAGCACCGAGGAAATTGGCAACCTTGGCGCGCGCCGCCTCGTACGCATCGCTGGCGCGCGCCGCCAGCGCATGCGCCGCCCGGTGGATGTTCGAATTCTCGTGCGCATAGAAATACGCGATACGGTCGATTACCGATTGCGGCTTGTGCGTGGTGGCCGCATTGTCGAACCAAGCCAGCGGCTTGCCATTGATCCGCTCTGCCAGCACGGGAAAATCACGCCGCACGGCATGCACATCGAATGGCGCCGGCGCCTGGCTGTGACCCGGCTGCGTCGCTGCGGGCAGCTCGGTCTGGAAATAGAACGCGGGCTGGCCGGCGGCGGGCGTGACGGGCAGTTGGCGCGCAGGTGACCGCTGCGGTGTGGCAAACAGTCCCCGCAAATCATCGGGGGCTGCCGGCCCCTGCCCCAGTCCTTGCTGCGCCAGTCCATCGAGCTTGCCGTTCGACGCGGGGTAGCCATGCGCACCGCCGACAAAATAGTAGGGCGACGGCGCACCGATGCTTGATGCGCGTGGCGTCGGCACGGAAGCAGGCGCCGGCGCGATGGGCGGCGCCAAAGGCGCCGTCACAGGCGGCACTTGGGCCGTCGCCACGCCGGGGGCGATGGCGGCGAACGAAGGGCCGGGCTGCGGCGGCGGACGATTCGCATAGCGGGGCGCCGCATCGAGCACGCTGCCGTAACCACCGAGGCTGGGCGATTTATCCAGTGCAGGCGCGAGCCCCGGCAAACGCGCGAAAAACTCGCCCGCCAGCCGGTTCAGGGTCGCTTCGTCAGGCAAGAGGGACGACGGTGCCAGGGCCGCCGCGCCATTACTTGTAGGTATCTGGGTAGTCATGGTATTTACCGATCTCCACGTCTTCCAGCACGGCCAGCGCATCGTCCGTCAGCACGGCCAGCGAGCAATACAGCGAAATCAGGTAGGACGAAATCGCGTGGCGGTTGATGCCCATGAAGCGCACGGACAGGCCCGGGCTTTGCTCGCCCGCCAGGCCAGGCTGGAACAGGCCGATCACGCCCTGGCGCTGTTCGCCCGCGCGCAGCAGGATGATCTTCGTCTTGCCGTCTTCGATCGGCAGTTTGTCGGACGGCACCAGCGGTACGCCGCGCCACGTCAAAAATTGGGAACCGAACAGGCTGACGGTGGGTGGCGGCACGCCGCGGCGCGTGCATTCGCGCCCAAAAGCGGCAATGGCCAGTGGATGGGCGAGGAAAAAGCCCGGCTCCTTCCACACTTTCGTCAACAGTTCGTCGAGGTCGTCCGGCGTAGGCGCGCCCGTCAACGTAAAAATGCGCTGGTCGTCATGCACGCTGGCCAGCAGGCCGTAATCGGGATTGTTGATCAATTCGCTTTCCTGACGCTCCTTGATCGTTTCGATGGTCAGGCGCAGCTGCTCCTTGATCTGGTCGTGCGGGCTGCTGTACAGGTCGGACACGCGCGTGTGCACGTCGAGCACCGTGCTGACGGCATTGAGAAAATATTCGCGCGGCTGCTCATCGTAGTCGACGAAAGTTTGCGGCAGTTCCGACTCGTCGCGCTGCGAGCAGGCCACGCGCACATCCTTCGGGTTTTTCACGCGGTTCAGGCGGTAGATACCCGCTTCCACGGGCAGCCATTGCAGCAAGTGCACCAGCCAGCGCGGCGTGATCGTGGATAACTGGGGGACGCTCTTGCTTGCATTGGCCAGCTGGCGCGCGGCGTTATCGCCCAGCGCAAACTGGCTCTCTGTTGCTTCTGCCATGACTACTCCTGATGAGAAAAGTGAATATGCTTATCTGAAAAACGAATAAAGTATCGGACGTCTCCCTTCTTCTCTCAACATGCTATCGCCATCAACGCGGCGCTTTAATCCACCAGCTCCGGTTCGCAGCGCGCCATCAATCCCGCCAGGCCGATACCGAGCGCGCCGGCCAGTTTTTCCACCGTCAGCAGCGACGGCGTGGCGGCGCCCCGTTCGATTTCGCCGATGAACGAGCGGTTCAAGTCGGCCGCTTCGGCCAGCCGCTCCTGCGACCAGCCATGCCCTTCGCGCAACTGGCGCACGGCCAGTCCAAACTGTTTGATCAACATGCTGTCCTCATGGGTGATGGGCAAATGCGGGGTGGGATGGCGTCGGCAACTCCGCTGCCTCCTGCTGGTTGTGCGCTTGCGTGACATGGCTGCCCGGCGCCACGCTGCGGGTCAGCCAGACATTGCCACCGATGACGGAGCCCTGGCCGATGGTCACCCGTCCCAGGATCGTCGCACCTGCGTAGATGACCACGTCGTCCTGCACGATGGGATGGCGCGCCAATCCCTTTTTCAGCACGCCGTCAGCGCCGGCGGGAAAGCGCTTGGCGCCCAGGGTGACGGCCTGGTAGATGCGCACCCTTTCACCGATGATGGCTGTCTCGCCGATCACCACGCCCGTGCCATGGTCGATGAAAAAGCTGCTGCCGATGATGGCGCCAGGGTGGATGTCGATGCCCGTCTGCGAATGGGCCACTTCGGCGATGATGCGCGCCACCAACGGCGCACCCAGTGCGTACAAGGTATGGGCCAGGCGGTAGTGGATGATGGCCAGGATGCCCGGATAGCACAGCAGCACTTCATCGACGCTGTGCGCGGCCGGGTCGCCATGGAAGGCGGCCGCCACGTCCGTGTCGAGCTGGGCGCGGATGCGCGGCAGCGCGCGGGCGAAGCGCTGCACGATGGCCAGCGCCTGCTGTTCGATGGAGACCGTCTGCTGCAAGCCATGCTGGCGCGCGTGGTAACTGAGTTCGCGCCGCACCTGTTCATGCAAGCCCGTGAGGGTGGTGTCGAGCGTATGGCCGACAAAGAAATCCTCGCTCTCCTGCTGTAGGTCGAGGGGCCCCAGGCGCATGGGAAACAGGGCCGCGCACAGGGCGCCGACGATATCGCGCAAATGCTGGCGCGACGGAAATTCGCGCGCGCCGCACTCCTGGCTGCCGGCCAATCCTTCGCGCCACTGCGCGCGCACGGCGCGTAATTCATCGACGATCTGGTGCAGTTCCCATTGCGGCTGCGCGGCAAGGGAGGCAGGGGGAAGGGCTCGCTGGTTCATGGTGGTCCCGGGAAGAGATTTAATCTTGCAGCCAAGGCAGCGCATGCCAGCGCCAGCCGCCGCTATGGCCACGCTGTTGCTGCGCGTCGAGGTCGCCCTCGAAGCCTTGCGCGATATTGAAGACGTGCGTGAAACCGGCCTTGGCGGCCGCTTCGGCGGCTGCGGCCGAGCGCTTGCCGCTGCGGCACAGCAGCACCACGACGGCATCCTTGCCACCCACCTTCGATTCCAGTTCGCGCACGAAGCGGGGATTGCGGTGCATGGCCGTGCCGGTGGCCCACGCCACGTGCAGCGAGGCGGGCACGTAGCCGACGAAGGTGCGCTCTTCATTCGTGCGCACGTCGACCAGCGCGGCTTTGCCGGCCTGCACCAGCTGCCATGCATCCTGCGCACTGACGATGCCCGCATACGGCAAGCCTTGCGCCTGCGCGTGGGCGCGTGCGTTATTCAGCACCTCCTCAAACGCCGCCTCGCCGTGCGCGGCGCGGGAATCGAAAATCAGTTCTGCAGCAGCCATCGTTCCACCTCTTAATTACGTCGTCAAAAACCAGCACGAGTCCACTGTAGCGAACTTATGTTGTTCGGAAAACAAATTTAAAAGAGTTTGGAAAGCTGAAAAACGTATATGGGAGATTTATGAAGTGCGGCGGCGTTCGCGCAGCAGGAAGCGCGCTGGATCGAGTGCAGCAGCCAATTGTGCCTCGACAGGTAGCGGCTCGCCCTCCAGCTGGCAAGCCAGCAGTTCGGCTGCCAGCGGCGCCCAGATCAGGCCGCGCGAGGCGTAACCCAGCAAGCCAAACAAGCCGGGCCAGCGGGGTACATCGCGCAAGCGTTCGCAGCGGCCCGGCACGCCCGGGTCGGGCAAGGCGCCCGCCAGCGGCAGGCGGTCCGGCGCCATGCAGCGAAAGCCCGTGCGCCCGGCCAGCGGCGCGTCAAATGCAGGCACATCGAAGATAGCGGCGATCTTGTGGATATTGTCGTGCTGGCTCGATGCGCGCACCTCGGCATCCGCGTCCGCATCGTAACTGGCGCCCACGCACACGACGCCCTGGTGCGCCGGCGTCATGTAGGCTTCGCGGCAGACGACGAACGGCAAGGAGGGCAGACTGCCTTCGGCCAGGTGCGTGACCTGGCCGCGCACGGCATCCAGCGGCAAACCGGCCGCCTGTTCGAAATCCACGGCACCCGTGCCTGCCGCCAGGATGACGGTGGGTGCCGCCGCGATCAAGGCACCGTCCGCATCGCGCACCAGCCATTCCTCATCGCCGCGCTCCAGGCGCAGGGCGCTGCTGGCAAAGCGCCGCGTCAGCAAGGCGCCGCAGGCGTCCAGCATGGCCGCGCAGACGGAAGACGGTCGCGCCCAACCGCCCTGTTCGAACCACCAGGCGCCATCGGGCGCCGACGCGCCCAGCATGGCGGTCGCCTCGGGCGCTTCCAGCCAGCGGGCGAATTCGCGCGGGTACAGGCCACTGGCAGCGATCTGCCGTTGCACCTGCGCATGCGCGCCGTCGCGCGCCAGGTGCAGCACGCCGCTTTGCACACCCTCGATGGCGGCGCCGATGCCGCCCAGGTCTTTCCAGCGGCTCAGCGAGTACAGGTAGGCGGCGCGCACCAGGCGCGTGGCGATATTGTCATCCTTCGACATCAGCGGCATGAAGATGCCGGCCAGGTTGCCCGACGCTTCGCCGGCCGGCTGCGCGTGGCGCTCGACCAGGGTCACCTTCCAGCCGCGCGCGGCCAGCCGTTCGCAGGCAGCCGCGCCAGCCACGCCCGCGCCGATGACGATGGCGCGACGCTCGGGCGCCACGGCAGCCACGTGCTCTGCGCGCCGCGCATAAAACACGGCGCGCAAACGGCTCTCGTCGAAGACAAAACCGTTCTGTTGCAGGGCCACGCGCTGCGCCTCGTCAAGGTGCACGGCCTGCAGGCGGGCGCCGTCCATCATCAGGCGCGCCAGCACCGTCACGGCGGCAGGCACCCACGCCAGCAGCACTTCATCGATGCGTGCCGATATCTGCGCCAGGCAGGCATCGGGCTCGCCGATCAGCACATCGAGGGTAAGCAAGCCATCGCGCGAAACCATGCGGTGCAAGCCAGGCACGCAAGGCGGCCATTGCATGCGCCACTCTTCGGGCAAGTGGCTGGCGTCGACGGGACGCGGCGCCAGCGCGATGTAATGCAGGCGGCGCCCGCCATGCGCCGCACAGGCGGCGCGCAAGCGCGCGCCGTCGAAATCCGTGTCGAGCAGGACCAGGGCGCGGCGCATCAGTGCCCCGCGCGGCAAAAGCAGGCAGGCGCATGGTCGTTGACCATGCCGATGCCCTGCATGTAGGCGTAGATGATGGTCGAGCCGACGAACTTGAAACCGCGCTTCAGCAAGTCTTTCGACAATGTATCGGACAAGGCCGTCTTGGCGGGAAATGCGCCGGGCTGCCAGCTGTTGACGATGGGCTGGCCATCGACATACGCCCACAAGAAGCTGTCCAGGGTCTGGCCTTCCGCGCGCAGGCGTAGGTAGGCTTGCGCATTCGTGATGGCTGCCGCCACCTTCAGGCGGTTGCGCACGATGCCGGGGTCGAGCAGCAGCTGCGCCACCTTCTCCGGGCCATAGGCGGCGATCTTTTCCGCGTCCCAGCCGTCAAAGGCTGCTCGGTAGGTGTCGCGCTTGTTGAGGATGGTTTCCCAGCTCAGGCCCGCCTGCGCGCCCTCCAGGTTCAACATCTCGAACAGCCGGCGCTCGTCGTGGCAGGGCACGCCCCACTCCGTATCGTGGTAATCGAGATAGCGGGGATTGGCCGGATTGGCCCAGGAGCAGCGGATAGTGGTCATGGTCGTGTTCTTCATGTGCGGGCAACCACCAGTATAGTTTATCGGCCGCGCAGGATGCGTCCCAGTTCCAGCAGGCCGTGCTGCATCTCTGCCGGGGGAATGGCGGCAAAGCCCAGCAGCAGCCCTGCCGGCGTGGCGCACTCCGGGCCGGCCGCTGGATCGGCGTAGTGGCTCAGCGGACGCAGTTCGATGCCCCGCTCCAGCCCTGCGCGCGACACCGTTTCTTCATCGTGGCAGCCGCGAAAATACGCGCACAATTCCAGGCCGCTGTCGGCCGGCCCGAACATGAGCTGGTCGTCGAGTTCGCGCGCAATCCCCCGCACCAGCTGGTCGCGCCGTTCGGCATTGCTGTCGCGCGTGCGACGGATATGCCGGCCAAAGTGGCCCTCGGCGATGAAGTCGGCCAGCGCCATCTGTGGCACGATGGCCGTGTGGCGGTCCATTACGGCCTTCGCCTGCACCAGTGCCTCGGCCAGCGCGGGCGGCGCCACCATGTAACCGAGGCGCAGGCCGGGGAACAGTACTTTTGACAGGGTGCCCACGTAGACCACGCAGCCGGCCCGGTCCAGACTTTGCAGGGACGCCAACGGCGCGCCCGCGTAGCGGTATTCGCTGTCGTAATCGTCTTCCACCAACCAGGCCTTGTTGTGCGCGGCCCAGGCCAACAGGGCCAGGCGGCGGGGCAAACTCATGCTCACGCCCAGCGGCATCTGGCGCGATGGCGTCACGTACGCCAGCTTCGCCTGCGGACAGTGCGCCACGCCATACGCCACGTCCAGTCCCTGCGCATCGACGGGAACGGGAAAGACACGCGCGCCGGCCGCGCGCAGCGGGCCGCTGGCGCCACGGTAGCCGGGCGACTCCATCCAGGCCGCGTCGCCCGGCGCCAGCAGTATGGTCGACAGCAAGAACAGCGCCTGCTGCGAGCCCGAGGTCATCACGATCTGCTGCGGCGTGCATTGGACGCCGCGCGAGGCCTTCAGGTACACGCACAGCAGTTCGCGCAACGGCAGGTAGCCTGCCGGGTCGCTGTAGCCGAACTGGTGGTCGGGGCGGCGCCAGCGCCGCGCTTCCAGGCGGTTCCACACGTCGAAAGGAAAATGGTCGATGCGCGGCATGCCGACGCGAAAAGCGCGCAGCGGCCCCCGGTGGAACGCCACCTGGCGCATGGCCGCCACCACGCCCTGGCCGCGCGCCGACAAGGGCCGCAGCAGGCCGGGCGCCTCGACCTTGCCAACCGGCCCGGCCATGGGTACGGGCAACGGAACGTCGCGACTGACGAAAGTGCCGCGCCCCACGGCGCCATCGAGATAGCCTTCGGCCACCAGCAGCGCATACGCATTGAGCACCGTCTGGCGCGACACGGCCAGCAGGCTACAAAAATCGCGCGTGGGCGGCAACTGCATGCCGGGACTCATGCGGCCATCGAGGATGGCGGCCTTGATGGCCGCATACAGCTGGCGAAACAGCGGTTCGATGGCGCCGCGCTGCAGCGGCAAGGCGGCGATGATCTGGTTCAGGTGAGAGGCTGGCATGGTGGGATGGCCATTAAATTGGTAGCTTAAAGATAGCACTTATTGGTTGTTTTAAATAGCCAAGACTGAGACTAAGATGACGCATCCCCTTCTACTCTTGCGGAGCATCCATGCATCAGTTTTTCGCCACCGTGGCCTGGCAGCGCGACGGCCAGGATTTCGCCGACCAGCGCTACAGCCGTGGCCATGCATGGCAGTTCGACGGCGGCCTGACGGTACCCGCCTCGTCGTCGCCCTTGTCCGTGCCGCACCCCATGTCGGTGGCGGAAAATATCGATCCGGAAGAAGCGCTGGTGGCCGCCACGTCGAGCTGCCACATGCTGTTCTTCCTGTCGCTGGCAGCGCAGCGCGGCTACGTCATCGACGACTACCGCGACGAGGCCGTCGGCGAACTGGGAAAAAATGCTGCGGGCCGCCCGGCCATGACGCGCATCGTGCTGCGCCCGCGCATCGCCTTCGCAAGTAAAGCGCCATCACCCGAGGCGCTGGCCGCCCTGCACCACGACGCGCACGCGCGCTGCTACATCGCCAATTCGCTGACGGCCGACGTGGTGGTGGAAGGAGCGGCCTAGATGTACACGCCCGCCAGCTTCCGCGAAGAGCGCCTTGAGGTGCTGCATGGCCTGATCCAGGCCCATCCCCTGGGCGCGCTGGTGCGCCATGGCGACTATGGTTTGTGCGCCGACCATCTGCCGTTCGAGATCGCCGCGCCCACGCCTGATGCACCATTCGGCATCCTGCGCGCCCACGTGGCGCGCGCCAACCCGCTGTGGCGCGGCGCTGGCGGAAACGATGACTGCATGGTGATTTTCCAGGGACCGCACGCCTACATCACGCCCGCCTGGTATGCGGAAAAGCAGCGCAGCGGCAAAGAAGTGCCGACCTTCAATTACACAGTCGTGCATGCCCACGGCCCCCTGCGCGCCATCGACGATGCGGCGTGGCTGATGGACTTGCTGGAGCGGCTGACGGCGCGCCATGAGGCTGGCCAGGCGATGCCGTGGACAATCGCCGATGCACCGGCCGACTACATCGGCAAGCTTTTGAAAGCCATCGTCGGCATCGAAATCCCGCTCACGCGTCTGACGGGAAAATGGAAGCTGGGGCAGAACCGCAGCCTGCAAGACCAGGCCAGCATGGCGCACGGCCTGGCGCTCGATACCCAGCCGGGCGCGGCCCGGGCGCTGGGCGCGCTGATCGCCGCCAACGTCACCCCCGCCAGCTGACAGCCGCCGAAAACGTCAAAAACGACAGCGCCGTCGAGACCAGTATGATGCGGGCGATGCGCGCTGTGTTAGCCCCGAAACGCTCGGACAGCAGCGAGACATTGCTGGCGCTGGGCAGGCAAGCCACCAGCACCATGCAGGTCAGCGCGAATGGATCGAGCGGCGCGCCCAGCGCGATGGCCGCGTGGCCGATGGTAAACAGGGCGACAGGAGAGGCGGCGTCGGCCAGCAAGCCCACCGTCTGCATCAATGGCTTGGGCAAGGCCAGTTCCAGCCAAGACGACAAGGCCCCGAGCACAATCGCCCACGGCATCGGGTTGCCCGCCATGCCTTTCAAGGCATTCTGGCGTCGAGCAGTTGCGCGATGGGCGCGGCGGCGCCGAAGCGGTACAGCATGCAGGGCAGCGCGAAGTACAGGACAAACCTGTTCAAGCCGCCGATGGCGGCCAGCGGCAGCAGCGTGCGGCGCACGGCCAGGTAGCCACACAGCACCAGGGCGAAGAAGGGAAAAGTGATGGCGAGGATGGTCAGCATGGAGCGCCATTGTAGCGCGCTGCGCCGCGCCGCCGCAGGGCGCAAAAAAAGGCCGCTCGCGCGGCCCAAGGAGGTTTCAGGGAAAACGCCGCTGAGCCGGCTAGGGCTTGAGCTGGGCGCGGATTTCGCCGGCCGGGTAGGCGGCGCTGTGTACGTTTATGTACAGGTTGCCGGCCCGGTAACTCGCATACTGGGGCGGCGTGAGCAGGGTGCCGGCCGGCACGGCCAACATGCCGGCGCCCGTCTGCAGCAGGGCCATGATGACAGGACCGTTGGCGCCGGCGGGCGCTTCATGGATATGCGCGACGGTGGCCAGCATACCCGTATAGCGCACGCCGCCGCTGACGCTGCGGTCGTGCGCAACGCGGATAGTGCTGCTGCCGCTGGCCGTGCTGGTATTTGCCGGCACTTCCTGCGCGCCTGTCAGGGTGACGTCATGGCCGCCCGGGTGATGCGGACCATGGGAACAGGCGCCCAGCAGGGCGGCCAGCGCCAGCACGCCGGCGGCGCGGCGCGCGTGTTGTTGCAATGTGCTCATCGCAGTACTCCTTCAACGGACAGCGGATCACGGATGGCGCCCTGCCCCACACAACCGGGCATACGCCGCACTTGTGTTGCATAGTGCGACAGTAGCGCCAGGCCGCGCCGCCCGCTTTGCTTTTCGCCAAACTTGATGCTCGCCTGCCCGCGCGCCTCAGGCCAGATGGCCTTCCGCCACCCAGCCGCGGTTGGCGGGCGCGGCCTTCGGCTTGGGCGCGATACCGCTGCTTTTCTCCGCATCGAGGATGATGCTGCGCATGCTGTCGCTGGCGGCCGGCCCCGGCGCAAACGCGTAGTACTCGTCATTGATGGGCAAGCCCGTCATGGCGTCGACCAGCACCGGATCGGCGGCCAGGCCCGTGTCGCGACTGGCGATGACGAGGCTGGCGCCTTCCGGCGCGAAGTTTTCATTGCCCCAGGCAATAAAAGCCAGCAAGACAGGCTTGAAGGCGCGCCCGGACTTGGTCAGCACATAATCATAGCGGGGCGGCTTGGCGCAATACAGGCGGCGCGTCATCAAGCCGCCTTCCACCAGGTCGGCCAGTCGGCGCGTCAGGATGGTGGGCGCGATCTTGAGACTTTTTTCAAATTCGTCAAAGCGCGTCTTGCCGTAAAACGCTTCACGCAGGATGAGGATGCTCCACCATTCTCCCACCTTGCCCAGGCTGCGTGCAATCGGGCAGGGCAAATTATTAAAGTTGGTATGTTTCATGACCATCTCCTCACGTTGATTCAACACAACAATCAAAAATATTTCAGTTGCAACACGAAAACTTAATTACTATCATTTTGCAAGTGACCTTGATGCCACGGTAGCGGCTTGAAAATACGCAAAAACTCACACTTTCCTCGTTCAAGTACAATCATGGCTGGTTCTGCTCCCCCAATCCCGGTGCGAAAAACGGTGTCCGCCACGCCTTCCAGCGCTGCTGCCGACGCCCGTTTTTCACGCGATACATTCACGATGACCCCTTTGAAACTTGCCGTACTGCCCGCCATGCTCGCCCTGTCCCTTTGCCAGACCACCACCGCCGGTACCGTGTCTTCCGCTTCGTTCCAGGCCACCTTCGTCGTCCAGGAAGCCTGCACCATCGTTGCACAGCGCAACAGCGCCCAGGTGCGCTGCCAGCACAACACGCCGTATCTGCTGCTACAGCAGGCAACACCATCAGGTGCCGGCCTCGTCACCGTCACGTTCTAAAAATAAATCGTTGCCGTCACCGTGTCCTTGTAGTCGCCGGGGCGCGGCGACACCTGCGCCGGCACGCGGCCGTAAATCGTCAGCGGCACGCTGGCGCCCGTGCCCGTAGCGGTCACCATGCTGCTGCCAGCCGTGCCATCGCCCCAGAGCGGGCCATCGAGGGTGGACGACAGCAGATAACTGACCTTGTCCGTCGTTAAGATATTTTTCATCTGGCGATTCGCCACATCGGCCGCCACGCTGCCGCCGTTCAGGGCAATCTGATATGCATTGTTATTCACGCAACGCACCGACAAGGTGCTGGTGCTGCGCAAGTTACCCGTCAGGATGGAAGCGTTCGCGAACGCCATCGGACTGGCCGTGATGGTGCAGTCGTTGACGGCCGTGGCATTCACCGTAAAACCGAAGCTGCCGCTATTGACAGTGCAGCCAGACAAATTGACGAGGCCATACGTGGTGTAGGTGTACGTACCCTGGCCGGCAAAGCTCGAGGTATACACGGTATTCGCGTTAGCGACCGTGGGCACGGCCGCCAGCGCGGTACCGGCAGGGATCTTCGCATACACGGTGAACGTCATCGAATACGTGCCGGGCGGCGCCAGCACGCCGGCCGACAAAATCATGCCGAAGGTCGATGGCGCGCCCGTCACGCCGGCGCCGCCCCAGATCTTCGCCGTCGCATACGAATTGTCCACGTACACGTTGTACTCCATGCGATTGCTGCCATTGCCCAGCTTGCGCGGCAAGGCCGAGGTGGAATTCGTGCCCAGCCCCAGCGAGATGCACACTTGCGCATTCGGCGTGAGCAACTGCCCCAGGTTCAGCGATGAAAACACGCAGCTAAAGGTGCCCGTTGCCTGCGCCACGTGATCGGTGCCGGAAATCGGGCTAACGGGGCCAAAATCGATATTCGTCATGCTGACCGTGCAGGTATCGGCCTGCGCCACGCTGCCCCAGGCACATCCCAGCAGCATGGTCAGCCATAGCAGCAGGCGGCGCATCAGCGGTCTGCCCCGGCGCCGGCGCTGCAGCGCAGCGGCCCGAGCACGGGCAAGCCGCCCGCCGCCGGACGCGCATAGGCAAAACGCACCGTGCACGCGCTGTCGCCCTCGCCGACTTGCAACTGATTCTGCTCCAGCAGATCGTCGACGAAAACGATGCCGTCAAATCCCACCACCGTCTGCTTGCCGCTTTGTACGTGCAGCACGGGCAAGCCCGTCGCCAGCGGCTTGCCATCGGCGCCTTGCACGATGACGGTGGCCGCGCTGTAGCGTTCAATGGGAAAGGCGGCCAGCACGCCAGCCAGCTGTTGCGGCACAACATTGATATTCGTCACGGGCACCCGCGCATCGACGTCGAGTTCCTCCGTGGCGATGCTGATCTGGTTATTGCCATAGGGATTCAGATTCGGCACGAGCAGATAGCCACTCCTGCCCGTCAGGCCGATCTGGCGGTTCTCATGCAACACAGCAATATTGCCCACGCCGCCCGTGGAGACCAGCGCAAAACCGTTGCCCACCTGGCGCGCCGCCTCGACATGGCCATCCATCAGCACCAGCGCACCGGCCGCGCCCAGCGAAGAAGCATTGCCCATGCTGCTGCTTTGCGTGCGCGCGCTGAGGCGGCCGTCATTGCCCAGGTATTCCAGTTGCGCCTGCCGGTAGGCGTTGCCGCCCACCGTGCCCGCCTGCAAGCCCCAGCCAAAGCCGCCACCAAAGTCCGCCGCGCGCTGCGCGCTGATGCTGCGGCCGCTCTCGCCGTTTTGCCGGCTGCTGTTCGTGCTGATGGCCAGATTGTTGTCGAAAGCCATGCTCAGGCCGAAGTAAAAACCCCGCTTCCCGCGTTGACGCAAGTCCTGGAACAGGCTGGCGTTGAAGAACAGGGCGTGAAACAGGGTGGCCGAAAAGCCCACCGTGGCCAGCTTCGACGGTGGCGCGCCGGGCGTGCGGTAACTGATATAGCTGCTGCTGATGCTGCTTCCTGCCGGCAATGGCAAGCTGACGGTGAATCTATCCGCCGCGCGCACCACGGCACTGCCATCGCGCGAGGCCAGGTCGCCAAAACCAACGCTGGCGCGTACGCTTTGCACATCGACGCTGAAGCGCGGCCCCATGTACTGGTAGCCGGCGCCCAGCTGCACGCCACGGCTGCGGCCGGTGCTGGCCGACAGCGAACCGCTCAGCACGCCCGCCTGGCCCAGGCGCAGCAGCGCGCCCGCCCCCGCCTGATACAGGCCGGCAGTCAGTTCCGCATGGCCTTCGATGGTGAAGTTGTCGCTGACGCCGTGGCGGCCGGACGCACTGGCGAGCAGTTGCCGTTCATAGCCGAACAGGCGGCGGCCATACTCGCGCCGCACGGCGCCCGCCTCGACCGAGTAATCGCTCAAGCCGCGGGCCAGCATGCGCGTATCGACATACAGGGGCAGCACGGTCGTCACGCTACGCCCCAGCGGATCGCGCGTGATGACGGTGGCTTGCCCGGCGCCATTGATGCCGGCCACTTGGTTCAGCACAAACGGACCGCTGGGCACGCTGGCAGCATATTGCTGCACGCCATTGACGTACAAGCTCAGCGACGAAGGCACCAGCGCCGTGCCATCGACGGAGGCGACGGGAAACGTCAGCAGGTCGGGACGCAGCTGGAAATTCTTGCGCCACTGCACACCGCCGACGCGCACGGCGCGGCTCCAGCTGAGCGAGGAGGAAATCAGGTCGCCCACTTGCCACGTTTGCAGGGTCTCGGGGTCGGCGTGGCTCCAGAAGGTGTCAAAGCGCATGTACTTGCGCTGGTCCGCGCCCAGGTTCACGGTGCCGGTATTGCTAAAAACGCCGCTGTCATTGAAATAACGCACATCGTTAAAGATGGCGGCGCGCCGCGTTTGCCCCAGTTCCGCATAGGCTTCGTAATTGAGGACGGCGCCGGGCGTGACGCGCGACGGCGGTGTCTGCGCCCCCAGGCGCGCGTTGATGCGGTACGGCGAGCGCAAGTCGTCCGCCACCTGCAGCGACACGCTCTGGCGCGCCGCATCATAGTCATAGCTGAGTCCGGGAATCGCATCGAGCGCCACGTCGGCCCGAGCGGGCGCGCCCAGGCGCGCCGGGTCCAGCCCAAGCTGCTGCAAGTTCGCCACACTGCTGCGCAAGGATTTACCCACCTGGGTAAAACGCAAGATCAGCCCGGTTGATACAGCATTCACGGTGACCTCCAGATACAGTTCATTCGGTGCCATCGGATCGCTGGGCAAGCTGGCCGGCCCCGGATCGGCGCCCGTCACGGCAGCCGACCCATCGGCCCTGGCCAGTGATGCCATGGCCAGCAGCAGCAAGGTCCAGCAGGTCCGCCAGCTCAGTGCGCGTCTCATGGTTTAACCCGGTTGCGCCCATGCCGAAGGCGCGCGGCAAGCTCGCCCGCCATGGCGGTTCAGTTCAAGGTGTCGAATTCGTGGCAACGAGCGCCTTTGCATTCACATTCACCGCAATACTCAACGGCCCATCCAGTTCAGCCTCCCTGGCGACGGGCAGGCGCCATACGCGCATGCGTGCCGCCAAGACATAGCCAAACAGCCCCTTGCTGATAACAAACTCCTTGCCTGCCTGGTTCGTGAATGTCATCGCACCGATCTGCGCATGGACATTGCCGCTGTTCTTGATACGCAACATCCACTCGCCCCGCTCACGAAAGATGTGCCAGTCGAGCATTTCCTTGCCCGCCGCACCGGCCGGCAGCACGAACACGGGCACCGAGTAGCGCAGGCGGATATCGACGCCGCTGCGACCCAGGTCATCGTCGCGGCTGACTTCATCGATGAGCACGCGATATGTTTTTTCCTGCGCGACAGAGCCGGCCTGGGCACGCACCAGGCGGATGGCCTGGCGGCTGTTGGCGGCGATTTCCACGATCGGCGGACTGGCCACCAGTTCCTGCGTGGGTGCCAGTACTTCTTCGCCATCGCGCTGGTCCCAGGCGAACACCCGCACCTGTCCATACATGGGCTGGTCGCCCAGGTTTTGCAGATTGATCCCGGCCGCGCTCTGTGCTGCGCGCAGGGTCAGCGTCACCGGCGAAATCTGCAGATTGGCGCCGTGCACGCCCGCCGCGCAGCAGGCCAGCAGCGCCAGCACGCTTTTGATCAGGGAAGCAACACCGGCCTTCACGCAGCGCCTGACTTAAAAGTAAACGGTGGCCGTGATGGTCGACTTGTAGGTATCGGGCGCCGGTGTCGCTTGCGGCGGAATATTGCCGTACACCGTGATCGGCTGCGATGCGCCGCTGCCGGTGCCGCCGACCGTATTCGTGCCCTGCGTATCGCCCCACAAGGTGGCGCCGGCTGTCTGGTACAAATTGAATTGCACCGTCCCCAGGTTGCCGCCGGTGCCGCTCAGATAGCGCGTGGTGCCGGTCGAACCCGTGCCCGTGCCCGCCGTCAGGCCCACGTTATACGGCGTGGTATTGGTGCAGATCACACTCACGGTCGTATTGACGTTCACGGCAGTAGCCAGTACACCCTGACTTTGGCCAAAGTCGAGATTGGCCGCCGCAATGGTGCAATTGGCGATGATTTTCAGGGTGACATCAAAGGTCGCGGTGTTGCTGCCGTTCAAATACACGGCTGCGTCGGCAACGCCAGGCATGAGCGCCGTGCTGACCACAACAACGCTGGCGGCAACGATAAAGCGGGGAAAAATAACTCGCAACATGATACCTCCTGATGATGAAACATCATTAATGAGCCCGTCAATATGAGGGGCGTCGAGGATAGTCACGGTATTGCCGGCGTTTTCTGGGGCACGCAAACCAGGACAACAAAACATCAGCGCTGAGAGCCAGGAACCTGTGGCCTACAGCTCTTTTGCCGCATTCGCAAAGCAGATTTTTTAGCAATCGACATTGCTTCAAGTCAATGCATGAGTGAATTATTAGCGATCTGGGAAATCGCCGCTTCTTCTGGCGGAGAAAGCTCTTTTGAAACGCGAGAAAAGCAGAAAAAAAAGAAAAAGCGAGGCATAATAAGCCACAACTTGCTTTTTGGTTAAGTCATCCAAACCATGCCATTGACCAGCGAAACCATCAGAAAAAACATTTTGATCGTGGACGATTCCGCGTTCGAGCAGCGCATGCTGATGGAGCTGCTCAGCGAGCAGCCCTACCGTTTCAGCATCGCGTTCAATGGCTACCAGGGCTACCAGCTGGCATTGGCCACGCTTCCCGACCTGATCCTGCTCGACGTGCGCATGCCCGAGATGGATGGTTACACGGCATGCCGTTTGCTCAAGGCCAACCCTGAAACGGAACAGATACCCGTAATCTTTCTCAGCGGCGCCGATGCCGCCAAGGAACGCATCATGGGCTTGCAGGTGGGCGGCGTCGATTACATTTCAAAGCCGTTCACGCCGGAAGAACTGGCCGCGCGCATCCATATCCACCTGGGGTTGATGCGTAAAAGCAACAGTACCTTGCCAGCCGCGATGCCGATCAGCGACAAGCTGCAGCATCCCGACCTGGTGTTCGTGAATGCCGTCAAACAGCTCATTCTCGACAACCTGGGCAGCCTGCCCAACCTGTCCGACATCGCCCGCAGCGTGGGCACTTACCGCGAAAAGCTGACCCTGATGTTCCGCGAACAAACGGGCATGACCGTGTTTGCCTTCATCCGCGAAGCGCGCATCGCCCGCGGTGTGGAATTGCTGCAGCAGACGGGTATCGATGTACAGGATATCGCCCTGCTGATCGGTTTTCACAACGCGGGCAACTTCGCCACCGCCTTTCGTGAACGCATGGGCGTCACGCCCAGCGCCTACCGCCAGCGCCTGCAGGAGCAGACAGGACAGCGGCAGGCGGCGGGCGGGCGCTAGTGGTAAATCTGCCGCGCGCTCAGAACTTGTAGTTCAGCTTGAGTGCCGCAACGCGTCCACGCGGATCGGCCTGGGTAAAGTCAAAGCCGGTGGAGGCATAGTCCCAGGGCGCACGTTTGTTGGCCAGGTTTTGCACGACGAAAGTGACGTTCGCCTTGGGTGTCACCTGCCAGCTGCTGGTCACGTCAAAGGTGCTGAAGGCAGCCACCGATTCATCGAGATGCTTCTGCTGCGCATAGCTGCCCACGTAGTTCCATGTGAGCGTGGACGACCACTTGCCCTGCTCCCAAGTGGCCGAGGTGACGCCACGCCATTTCGGGATGGAACCGAAATAATTGGTGCCGGCGCCATTCGTCAGCGGCGCGCCATCGGACAAGGGCTCGGCAAAGCGCAGCACGCGGCTCAGTTGACCGGCCAGGGTCAGCTTGCCCCAGTCCTTGTCGACGAAGCGCTGGCGCAGGTCGATATCGATACCCGATACTTCGCGCTTCCCCTGGTTGCGGAACTGGCGGTACAGCGTCGTGATGCGGCCATCGGCACCGCGCGTGATCTGTTGCGGCGCCGTGGTTTCATTCTCGAGAATGGTGGTGGCGCTGGCCGTGCCGATCACGCCATCTTGCTTGATGCGGTAATAATCGAGGCCGATGCTCGAGCTGCTGGTGGGTGACACCACCACGCCCAGGTTCAGGTTATTCGAGCGCTCGGGACGCAGGTTCGGATTGGCGATGGTCATGACCGTCACGCCGCGCGACTGCGTTGGCGTCAATGGATCACGGGCATCGATCACGCCGGTATAGCTGACGGCCGTGCTGTCGGTGATTTCCGGCAGCGACGGCGCACGGAAGGCGCGTGAAACGGTGCCGCGCAGCAGCAGCCATGGCGCCGCCTGATAGCGGGCGCTGGCTTTAGGTGAAAACGCATTGCCAAAGTCGCTGTAATGGTCGGCGCGGCCCGCCACGTTGACGGACAGGTCCTTCACCACGGGCACATTGAATTCGGCGAACAGGGCCGACACATTGCGCGAGCCGTTGATGATATTAAGTGCGGGGCGCAATTCCGTGCCCGACAGCACGGCTGTCGAGGTTTGCGAATCCATCTTTTCGCGGCGCCATTGAAAGCCGGCGGCAAACCCCAGCGGACCGGCGGGCAAGTCCCAGATCTCCTTGGCCGCCGAGAAGTCGAGCGTATCGAGCGTCGATTCGGCCGGGCGCAGGGTCGACAAGCGCAGGCGCTTGCGCACCGCTTCGCTGTTTTGCGATTGATCAAAGAAATTGTAGCTGCCCTCGGCCAGCACTTTCTGGAATTCATAGCGGTTGACGAAGTTCTGCACTGTTTCTTCCAGCTTGCTGCTGGAATGGGCCACGGCCGTGTCCCAGTCCCAGCCCGCCCAAGTACCCTTGGCGCCGGCCAGCGCGCGGTAGAAGGTGACGCGGTCCTGCTTCAGGCGCGGGCCCAGGTCGAACAGGGTGGCCGTGAACGGCAAGGGCGTGGTGCCCGGATTGTTCGGATGGCCCACGGGCAGCACCACGGGAATGGTGTCGAGCAGCTTGGTGCTGTTATTCCACACGCGCGTGGCGTTATTCACGCTCAAAGGCGCGCTGAAGGTCTGGTCGGCGCGCGAATAACTGTGCAGCAAGTCGACATAAGCTTCCGTGTCCGCGTTCAGCTTGAGGGTGCCGCGCAGCGACGAGTGGATGCGCTGGATGCCCGGGATCAGCGTTTTATACGGCGCCGGATTGTAGGCCAGCACCTGGCCGCTGCGATCGGGATTGATGTCCTTGTACGGCACCAGTTGCAGCGGGCCGCGCACGCCACCAAGCGTCTGCGTGGGATCGTTGCCGGCATAATTCGTGGCGGCCCAGCCCAGGCTGCCGCGCTGCTGCTGGCGGTAATCGGCATCGCGCAGCCATGCCACGTCACTTTGCTGCAGCTTGTCGCGATGCTGCGCATCGACCGAGAAGACCACGCTGTAGCCATCTTGCTCGATCTTGCCGAAACCCGTTTGCAACGCCGCGCTCTTTTCATGCTGGCCCGTGCCTTGCGTCGAGCCACCCCATTGCGCCGTGATGTCCGTGCCCGTGAATTCCTTGTACAGGATGATGTTGACCACGCCAGCCACGGCGTCCGAGCCATACACGGACGAGGCGCCATCCTTGAGCACCTCGATGCGCTGCACGGCCGCCATCGGCAGGCTGTTCAGGTCAACGAAGGTTTGCTGCAAATCCTGCGCCGTGGCATAGCTGGCCACGCGGCGGCCATTCACCAGGATCAGGGTATTTTGCTGGCCGATGCCGCGCAGCGACAGGCCCGAGGTACCGGCCGAGAAACTGCCCGTATATTGTTCGTTGTAGCTATTGCCGCTGTTGGCGGAAATGGCGCGCAGCACCTCCGAGACGCTGGTCTTGCCGCTGGCTTTCAATTCCTTGGCGGTGATGACCTGCACGGCGCTGGCGCCCTCCTTTTCGCTGACGCGGATATTCGATCCGGTGACGTTAACCCGCAGCATGTCGTCCTCGGCGTGCGCAAGGGTGGGGAAAACGGGAAAGGCGGCGGCGATGGCAAGACTGATGGCGAGTGGTTTGAACATGGTTTCCTCTTATTGGGATTGCAGCCTTTATCAGATAAAAAGGCCGAGCAGGGGCACGCGGACCGGGTGGGCCAGCGGGCAAACGACAACGAAACGGATGGGAATGACTTAGGGGATGCGTGGACGGGCACGCATCGGCATCCACTGCGCCATGCATTGCATGGTCAGTTGATGCGGGGCGGCGTAAAAATAGGTAGAAAGACTAATGCGCAACATAAAAAACACCGGTAAGCGGGGAAAAGCCACTATATCTCGGTGTCTTTATGGCGTGAACGAATTAAAAATTGATTGTATATACGATTTGAATCTAAGGACTTGGCGTTTGGCAATATCAGGCGTCGGCACTCACTGCGGACGGCGCCGCGGGCGCCAGTGCCGCACGGCGTGCCTGCACGCTCCACCAGTACCAGGAAATCAGGGCGTTAACCCAGTAGGCCGCATACAGCACGGCCGTCAGGTGCAGGCCGCGGCTGTAGTAGAGCGGCACCGCGACGGTGTTGACCAGCAGCCAGAAGGCCCAGGTTTCGATGCGCCGGCTCATCAGCAAGAATTGCGCGATGATGCTAAATACCAACACTGCCGAATCGATGAAGGGCGCGTAGGCATTCGTCAAGCGGTGCAGCAGCATGCCGTAGATGAGCACGGAGGCGATGCCGGCAGGCACCACCCAGGCCAGGCTGCGCCAGCCCATGCGCGTGATCGGCAACGGCTTGCCGCCGGCGCCGCGCCGCCATTGCAGCCAGCCGATGACGCAGGTGACGATGAAAAACAGTTGCAGCATCACGTCGGCATACAGATTAACCTGGAAAAACAGCACGGCAAACAGCACGCAGCCGAGCATGCCGATCCACCAGGAATGAATATTATTGCGTCCGGCCAGAATGATGGAGGCAGTCATCAGTACATTGGCGGCAATCTCGAGCGGGGCAGTCAAGCGGTCTTCCTTTGCGGGGCGATAGTGCACCGCGCCACTATAGCCGATTACACTGCACGGTGTTCACGGCGCCGGACGGCGGCGCAGGGAATCGGCAAAAAGCGTGCGAAAATCCACGAAAAGCACCGCCGCACCTGCCCAGGAGACCCAGCCCCCTTGACTTCCACGGGTATTCTGGCAAATTGAACATCAGTGACACACCATGGAAACACCTCCCGTATGCATATGCGCCATTTCCTGTTTTTGGCAGTGCTCGGCCTCTGCGCCCTGCCCGCCCTGGCCTGCCGCATGACGATGGCGCTCGAGCAATGGCCGCCCTACCTGTATCGTGACGCGCAAGGCAAATATACGGGGCTGGACCTGGAGCTGCTGCGCGCCATCTTTAAAGAAGCACGCTGCACCTTGCTGAGCGTGCCGGAACTGCCCACGGCGCGGCGCCAACTGCTGTTTCAGAAGGGCGAGCTGGACCTGCTGCCCGCCGCCTCCGACACCTCGGAACGCCATGCGTATGCACGTTTCAGCATGCGCTACCGCGACGAAACCGTGGGCATCTTCGGCAAGGCTGGCACGCCCGCCGTGCAGCGCCCTGTCGGCAGCTTCGGCCAGCTGGCGCGCAGCACGGCCACCCTGCTGGCGCCCAAGGTCGGCTGGTACGGGGCAGATTATGCGGCGGTCCGGCCGGCACTGGAAAAGGCCGGCCGCATGAATGCGTTCGGCAGTTTCCAGCAAGGCGTGCGCATGCTCGACGCGGGCCGCGCCGACCTGCTGCTGGGCGACGTACTGGCCGTGCGCCATGAAGCGCGCCAGCAGGGCGTCCCCCTGACCGCCCTGCCGTTCCTGGCCCTGCGCGCCCCCGTGCACCTCATGCTCAATGCGCGCACGACCAGCGCCGCCGACCTGGCGCGCCTGAACGCTGCCATCACGCGCCTGGAGCAGCGTGGCACGCTGGCGGCGATACGCAGCAGCTACGAAGCGCCGTAGCGGCGCTCAAGCCTTGGCAGCCGCATCCAGAATCTCCAGCTTGGTTTCCCGGCCATGCTTTTGCACGTCCTGCGCCTTGTCGTAGCTTTCGATCAGCGCGCGGTACGACGGCACGATATGGTCGGTCATGATGGCGGCGAACTCCATCGCGTCGGCGCGGTTCCAGGTGCTCATCACTTCAGCCAGTACCGCATACGTGTCGATCGGCACGGCGCCGGCCTGCGTCACGCGCGCCATGGTGATGTCGGTGGCCATCTTCGACCAGTTGCCCGACGCGTCGATAATGGCAAACACCTTGTAGCCGGCCGCCAGCGCACTGATGGTGGGAAAGGCCATGCACACGCTGGTGAGCGTGCCGGCGATCAGCAGGGTCTTGCGGCCCGTCTTTTCGATCGCCTCGACCCATGCCGGATTGGCCCAGGCATTGATCTGCCCCGTGCGCGGGATGTAGACGGCGTCCGGATTGAAATGGTGGATTTCCGGGATCAATGGGCCATTCGGGCCGTCGGGCACGGAAGCGGTGGTGAAGGTCGGCATATTGGCCAGGCGCGACAGCTTGGCCAGCGCCGTGACGTGACCGCGCAGCACATGCTGTTCGATGTCGCGCACCAGCTGGAACAAACCGCTCTGGTGGTCGATCAGCAGCATGACGGCGTCGTCGGGATCGATCATCGGTGGCAAACCTTGGAAGTTGGCGGGGGTGCTCATAGTGGTCTCCTGAAAAACCATGCCGTGGGATGCGGCATGGGTACTGCACAAATTAACTACACAAATTACGTCGCGATGCGGGCAAAGCGGCCGCTGTTGAAATCCTCGAACGCCTGCACGATTTCCGCTTCAGTGTTCATGACGAAGGGGCCATGACCGACGATGGGCTCGTCAATCGGCTCACCACTCAGCAGCAGTACCACGGCGTCATTGTTCGCTTCGACGGTGATGCTGTCGCCATCGCGCTCGAACAGCGCCATCTGCGCCTCGCGCACCACGCTCTCGCCGTTGACCAGCACCGTGCCATGCAGGACGATCAGCGCCGTGCTCCAGCCTGGCGTGACGGGCAGTTCCGTCAGCTTGCCCTGGGCCAGGCGCAAGTCCCACACCTGCATCGGCGAGAACGTGCGGGCCGGCCCGTGCTGGCCATCGAAGTCGCCGGCGATCACGCGCACCGCACCGGCGCCATCGGGCAACGCTACCGTGGGAATGGTGCCGCTGGTGATGGCCTGGTAGTCGGGCGCCGTCATCTTGTTCTTTGCCGGCAGGTTGACCCACAGCTGCACCATTTCCAGGGTGCCACCCGACTGCGTGAAGGCAGGCGAGTGAAACTCTTCATGCAGGATCCCGGCGCCGGCCGTCATCCATTGCACGTCGCCGGGACCGATCACGCCGCCCTGGCCCGTCGAATCGCGGTGCGCCACTTCGCCCTTGTAGACGATGGTCACCGTTTCAAAGCCGCGGTGCGGGTGCGAACCGACGCCGGGCGGATGCGTGCCGGGCGCAAAATCGGCGGGGCCGGCGTAGTCGAGCAGCAGGAAGGGGCTCAGCTGCTTGCCATGGCCGTTATACGAAAACATCGAGCGCACGGGAAAACCGTCGCCGACCCAGTGCTGGCGCGGTGCGCTATAGATACCTGTGACTGTGTTCATCTCGATCTCCTGTGTGGTGTGCATGAGGATGGAGACAGAATACGCTTGCAACGATGGAGGCGGTAGACGGTAAAATCCGCCATCAGCGTTCTAAAAATAGAACGATCGAGGAGGCAGCATGCAGGATTTGAATGACTTGTATTACTTTGTGCAGGTGGTCGACCATGGCGGCTTCGCGCCGGCCGGGCGCGCGCTGGGCATGCCGAAATCCAAACTGAGCCGGCGCATCGCGCTGCTGGAAGAGCGCCTCGGCGTGCGCCTGCTGCAGCGTACGACGCGGCATTTTTCCGTCACCGACGTAGGGCAGACGTTTTACGAACATTGCAAGGCGATGCTGGTGGAAGCGGAAGCGGCGCAAGAAGCGATCGAACTGACGCGGGCCGCGCCGCGCGGCACGGTGCGCCTGTCCTGCCCCATCGCCCTGCTGCACTCCCTGGTGGCGCCCATGCTGGCTGGTTTCATGCGCGAGCATCCGCAGGTGACCCTGCTGCTCGAAGCGAGCAACCGCCGCGTCGACCTGGTGGCCGAAGGCATCGACGTGGCCATCCGCGTGCGTCCGCCGCCGCTGCCCGACAGCGACCTGGTGCTGCGCGTGCTGGCCGAGCGCAGCCAGTGCATGGTGGGGAGCCCGCTGCTTTTCGGCGACGCCGCCAGGCCAATCGCACCGGCCGACCTGGCCGACTGGCCCAGCCTGGCCCTGGGCATGCCGCAACAGCACTACCAATGGGATTTGCACGGCCCGGACGGCGCGCGCGCCCAGCTGCGCCACGTGCCACGCTTCGTCACGGGCGACATGCTGACCTTGCGCGACGCGGCCGTGGCCGGCGTGGGCGTGGTGCAGCTGCCGACCATGATGATCACCGAGCAGGTAGCCAATGGCAGTCTGCTGCCGCTGATGGAGCAGTGGCGGCCGCAGCGTGAAATCATCCACGCCGTGTTTCCCTCGCGGCGCGGCCTGCTGCCGGCAGTGCGCGCGCTGATCGACTATCTGGCGCACAGCTTCGCCGCGCTGGAGGAAGAGTGAGGGTTTTCAGGTACGATGGCGTACTCTCGAATCGCCTGGATACCGCATGCGTTTATTGATTTTATCGGACTTGCATCATGAATTATGGCGCGACGCAGCGCCGCAAGGCGATCTTGCGCTCAGCTGTCCCGACGCCGTGATCCTGGCCGGCGACATCGACACGGGTACCCGCGCCGTCGCCTGGGCCGCCAGCACGTTTGCGGGACTGCCGGTGCTGTACGTGCATGGCAATCACGAAGGCTATGGCCACCATCTGGACAAGGTGCGCCAGGAGCTGCGCAGCGCCTGCGCCGCCACGGCCAACGTGCATTTTCTCGACGCCGATAGCCACGTCATCACCGACCAGGCAGGCAACGCCGTGCGCTTCCTGGGCGCCACGCTGTGGACGGATTTCCGCCTGCTGGGCGACGACACGCGGCAAGCGGCCATGCGCGACGCGGAAGCCGTCATGAACGACTACAAACGCATTCGCCTGGCCAACATGGGCTTTCGCAAATTGCGCGCGGCCGACACGGCCATGTTCCACGCACAGCAAAAAGCCTGGCTGACGCGCGAACTGGCGCAGCCCTTCGATGGCGCGACAGTCGTCATCAGCCACATGGCGCCGTCGCTGCTGTCGGTCGATGATGCGTATGGCAGCGAGGGATGTTCGCCCGCCTATGCCTCGCGCCTGGACGATCTGGCCGCGCAGGCGGACCTGTGGGTGCACGGCCACCTCCACATCTCGCGCGACTACCTGATCGGCCCGTGCCGCGTCGTAGCTAACCCTTGCGGCTACAGGACGCGTAGCGGCACGCCGCAAAATCCCCAGTTCAACCCGAACTTCATCGTCGAACTGCCGGCCCGCTAATCATCAGGTTTGAGGCGGCCCGCCAGCCATTGCTGCAGGCGGTGCTTGCCGGCCCGGCGCGCCGCCCGTGGCGATGCCTCCGACTGGTGCGCGCCGGCGCCGCCGCGCAGCCTGGCGGCCGCCACCAGCGGGTTGCGCGGCTTGGATACAGGCTTGAGCTTGAGCTTGATCTTCATGTCTTCTCCTCTCAGCCCTTGATGCAAACGACCTGGCGCAAGGTATGCACCACTTCCACCAGATCGCTCTGATGCGCCATGACGGCGTCGATATCTTTATACGCGGCCGGGATTTCGTCGACCACGCCACCATCCTTGCGGCACTCGATGCCCGCCGTTTGTTCGGCCAGGTCGAAGCGGTTGAAGCGGCGCTTCGCCTCGCTGCGGCTCATGCTGCGCCCCGCCCCGTGCGAGCAGGAACAGAACGACTCCGGGTTGCCCTTGCCGCGCACGATGAAGCTGCGCGCCCCCATGCTGCCGGGGATGATGCCCAGCTCGCCCTGCCGCGCCGAAATGGCGCCCTTGCGCGTCACATACAACTCTTCATTGCCATGCGTTTCGCGCGCGATGTAGTTGTGGTGGCAGTTGATGGCCTCCCCGTCCAGACGGAACGGCGGCGCATGCCGGGCCAGTACGTCGAGCACGCGACGCATCATTTCGCTGCGGTTGAGCAGCGCGTAATCCTGCGCCCAGTCCACCGCTTCCACGTAATCGTCGAACACCGTGGAGCCTTCGCTGACATACGCCAGGTCCGCGTCCGGCAACTGCAACTGGTGGCGCCGCATATCCTTCTGCGCGGCGGCGATGAAATAGCGGCCGATCACGTTGCCGATACCGCGAGAACCAGAATGCAGCATGACCCACACGCGCTGTTCCTCGTCGAGGCAAATTTCAATGAAGTGGTTGCCGCCGCCCAGGGTGCCCGCCTGGCAGATCCACGTGCGCTCGAACTGGCGCAGCATCTTGGCGATGCCGCGGTGACGTTCCACAATGTGCGCCAGGCGGTCGCCGAGGGGCCGCACGGCCCGCACCTGGCGCGAACCTTGCACACGGCTCCATTCGTGCTGCTCGAAACCGACGGGCACTTCCGCTTCGATGGCGCTGCGCAGGCGCGCCAGGTTGTCGGGCAGGTCGCTGGCCATCAGGGTAGTGCGCACGGCGTACATGCCGCAGCCGATGTCGACGCCAACGGCGGCCGGGATGATGGCGCCGCGCGTGGGAATCACGCTGCCGACGGTGGCACCGATGCCGGCATGCACGTCGGGCATGGCCGCCACATGCGGATGGACGATGGGTAGGCTGGCGATATTGTGCAATTGGCGCAGCGCCTGCGCATCGATATCGTCGGTAAAAATATGCACGGGCACATGGGCGCCGCGCAGTGTCTGATGAATTGGCATAACGGTATTCCTTGGTATTGTCGTTATGCCGGGGTCGTCCAAAACAAAAAACCCCGGCGAGTTTCCTCACCGGGGTTTGAAGGACACCGGCTCGGGATCGGCAATGTGCCGATGGCCCCGAGCGTCATGCACGGGGCTAGTGGTAGGTCAACTTGCTGCCAGCCTGCTCGAACATGGGTTTCCTTGTTTGGTTAATCTGAACTGCGGACGCTGATTCTGCACCTTATGCTGCAGTGCGTCAACCCATTTTCATTACGAATGCGCCAACGTTGTTATTTTATCTCAGCCGCTTTTTCTTTCGCAATGCGGGCATCGAGCTTCACTTCATTTTTGGCAGCGTAGTTGCTGCACGCTTGCGCATCGATGAAGGGATTCGGCGTGACGCCTTCCAGCAATTGCGTCAGCTTGCGGTCGCCGCCGGAGTGGTCGGGGTGGGCCGAGATCAGGATATCGCACGGCAGTTTGGCGAAGTCTTGCATGACGCGGCGAAAGGCCGGCGTCAAGTCCGCGTGACGATCATCGGCCAGGTAATGAAAATCGTCGGCCGCCACCGGCGTGAGGCTGGCGCCGAACACCACGTTCAGGCATTCCTGACGCTCGGCATCCTCGCACGAAACCCAGGTCCAGCTGGTGCTGCCCGGCGTATGGCCGGGCGTGTAGCGCGCCGTGATGCTCACGTCACCCAACTGCAGGGTTTCGCCATCGGCGATTTCGCGCACGTTTTCCACGGCCGGCATGGGATCGATTTCGCCCGCTTGCGGATCCATGGCGAGCACCGCTCCCGCGCGCAGCGCCTCCGCTCCCAGCGGGCTGGCGACCACTTGCGCGCCGCTGTCGCGGGCCAAGGCGGCGATGCCGCCAGAATGGTCGAAATGCGCTTCCGTATTCAGGATGAATTTGATGTCTTCCAGGCGAAAGCCCAGCTCGAGGATATGTTCCTTGATGGCGGCCACCGATTGCGGCAACGCGCCATCGATCAGGATCAAGCCTGCACGCGTATCGATCAGCACCACGCTCAAGCCGCCCACGCCCACGTAATAGGTGTTGCCGTGGATACGCGCCGGCTGCTGCGGACGGTTCCACTGCGCCGCATAAGGCGAGGCGATCGGCTGCGTCAGGGGATCGACGGCGGGCATGGCGGCATGCGCGGCAAACGGCAGCGCCATGGCGGCCAGCGCGATACTGAGCAAAGTCTTGGGAGTGAAGAAGGGTGGCATGCGGCTCCAGGAAAATAGGCGGTATGAATCGATGCCATAGGGTAACGTCGCCAGCCTGGCGCGGTCAAGCAGACGCATGCAGCGACTTGCGCTACGATAGAGGCCCATAGACCTGCCGTGCGCCTTGCCGCGCCCACTGCCATGCGTTTGCTGATCCTGTCCGACCTGCACCTGGAAGTCTGGGGTGAAGACACGCCCGCCATCGACCTTGCCACCAGCCGCCCCGACGTGGTGATCCTGGCCGGCGACATCGATACGGGCAGCAACGCCATCGCCTGGGCCGCGCGCACCTTCGGCGCCCTGCCCGTGCTGTACGTGCATGGCAACCACGAAGGCTATGGGCATCAGCTCGAACACATGCAGGACGCCGTGCGCGACGCCTGCGCCAGCGCCAATGCGCACGGCGCCAACATCCGCCTGCTCGATGGCGACGCCGTGACGCTCGATGGCGTGCGCTTCCTCGGCATCACGCTGTGGACGGATTTTCTGCTGTTTGGCGCGGAGCGCCGGGAAGAAGCGCTTAACGCGGCGCAAGCCTACATGCCCGACTACAAGCGCATCAGCACGGGCGGCGATACGCCCCGCCTGCTGTGCGCCAGCGACACGGCGCAGCTGCACGCGCAGCACAAGGCCTGGCTGGAACAGAAACTGGCGCAACCCTTCGATGGCCAGACCGTTGTCATCACGCATATGGCGCCCTCGATGCTGTCGGTGGAGGAGCAATACGCGGCCAACCTGGGCTCGCCCGCGTTCGCCTCGCAGCTGGACGAACTGGTGGCGCAGGCGGACCTGTGGGTGCATGGCCACATGCACGCCTCCCTTGACTATCGCATCCAGGACTGCCGCGTGGTCTGCAACCCCTGCGGCTACAAGCGCCCCGATGGCAGGCCGGAAAACGAACGCTACGATTCCGGCTTAATCGTCGACATCGCCAGCGCGGTTTAATGCTTTCGATAGCGCAGCTGCGCCACGCCGCTGGGTAGCTGGCGCGTGCCGTCCAGGCGCCAGTCGCTACGCGGCAAACCATCCTCGAACAGGCGCACGCCCTTGCCCAGTACCACGGGTAGTACGGACAAGGTCAAGCTGTCGATGACGCCCTCGCGCAAGCCGGCGCGGATGACGGCGCCGCCATCGAGATACACGTGACGGCAGCCCTCCTCTGCCAGCTGCACCAGCACTTCGCGCACACTGCCTTCGCGGCGCTGTTCGCCATGGCGCGGCGCGAAGTCGCGGTGACTCAATACCACCACGCGCTTGCCCGCATACGGCCATGGCTCGAACCCCAGCACGGCGTCATAGGTGGTGCGCCCGATCAGCAGGGTATCGACTTGATCCATCAAGGCCGTGTAGCCGGTGGCGTCGGGCGAGTCGGGCGCCAGCTCGGCCAGCCAGGACAGGTCGCCGGTTTCCCCGGCGATACAGCCATCGATGCTGATGCCGAGAAAAACGCTGACAGAGGTTTTTTGCATGGATGTTCCTTGAATTAATTCTACAGTGTAGAATTATGCCCATGAAACCGCCAAAACTTCAAGCTATTGAAAATTCCGTGCGCCGCGCGGGCCGTCCCCGCCGCATCACACCCGCGCTGGACAGCGCCAGCATCCTGCACGCTGCCCTGGCCCTGCTGGAAGAGCAAGGCGAAGCATTTTCCATGCGCGCGCTGGCGCAACGCCTGGGCGTCGATGCCATGGCCGTGTATCACTACTACGCAGGAAAAGAGGAGTTATTGCTGGCCTTGATGGCGCAGCGTTTTGCCGCGCTCGATCCGCGCCAGCCGCCGTTTACGCAGCGCCAATCACCACCACGGCGGGTGCTCGCGCTGTGCGCACTGTACCTGGAACTGGTCAGCGCCACGCCGTATTTCGTGCGCCTGATGGCGCGCGGGCTGGTGACGCACGCCGATGTGGCCGAGCGCTTTACGGCGCTGTTCGAGCTAGCCGTCGATGGTCTCGCGCTGGACAAAAAAACCCGGCTGCGCGGCTGCGATACGCTCGTCGATTTCCTGCACGGCTATGCGCTGGCGGGCCGACCGGCCAGCGAGACGCAATGGCACGCCTCGGTCGGCCTGATCCTGGCGGGCATGGCCGCCGGGGCATGAAGCATTCACGCACGGCTTTCTCGCCGAACGTACTACCGGGATATCAGGCCAGCAGCTTAAGCAGCGCCTGGGCGGCCGCTTCCGACGATGCGGGATTCTGGCCCGTAACCAGCAAGCCATCGGTGACCGCGTACGGCTGCCAGTCGCCCAACTTGGAATAGACGCCGCCGTTTTGCTTAAGCATATCCTCGACCAGGAAAGGCACGATGGCCGTCAAGCCGACGGCGTCTTCCTCGGTATTTGTAAAGCCCGTCACCTGCTTGCCGCGCACCAGCGGCGTGCCGTCAGCCGCCTTCACGTGGCGCAGCACGCCCGGTGCATGGCAAACGGCGGCGACGGGCTTGCCGGCGGCGATCATCTGCTCGATCAGCGCGATCGAGTGCGGGTCTTCGGCCAGGTCCCACAGCGGACCATGGCCGCCCGGGTAAAACACGGCGTCAAAGTCGGCCGCCTTCACGTCGGCCAGCTTACCCGTGTTGGCCAGCACGGCTTGCGCAGCGGCGTCCTGCTTGAAGCGGCGCGTGGCGTCCGTTTGCGAATCGGGCGCGTCGCTTTTCGGGTCCAGCGGCGGCTGGCCGCCGTTGGGCGAAACTACCGTCAGCTTGGCGCCCGCTTCCTGCAAGGCATAGTAGGGCGCGGCGAATTCTTCCAGCCAGAAGCCGGTTTTCTTGCCGGTGTCACCGAGTTGGTCGTGCGAGGTCAGTACCATCAGGATATTCATGTTGTTTCCTTTTATGTCAGAGGGTTACAGTGCTGCTTCGAGGATACGGCGGCTGCGCGCAAGGTCGATATCGCGGTGTTCGCCAAGAGAGGTCATGCCGTGTGCTTCCAGTTGCGTCAGGACCGCTTCCACCGCTTCCTGGCCCAGCTGGTAAGCGGACAAACGGGTCGGCAAGCCCAGGCCTTCAAAGAAGGCGCGGGTGCGGGCGATGGCTGCATCGATGCGCTCGTCCTCGCTGCCGCTGGTGATGTTCCAGACACGTTCGCCATATTGCAGCAACTTACCGCGTTTCTGTTCGCGCTGCACGTCCAACAGTGCCGGCAGCACCAGCGCCAGGGTGCGTGCATGGTCGATGTCGTACAGAGCCGTCAGTTCGTGGCCTATCATGTGGGTAGCCCAGTCCTGCGGCACGCCGGCGCCGATCAAGCCATTCAGGGCCAGGGTGGCCGTCCACATCAGGTTGGCGCGTGTGGCGTAATCGTCGGGCGCGGCGATCGCTTGCGGGGCGATCTCGACCAGCGTCTGCAGCAAGCCTTCGGCAAAGCGGTCCTGCACCTTCGCCTGCGCCGGATAGGTCAGATACTGCTCCGTGGTGTGGACAAAAGCGTCGACCAGGCCATTGGCTACTTGCCTGGCCGGCAAGGTAAAGGTCTTGCTCGGGTCAAGTACGGAAAATTGCGGGTACAGCAGCTGACTGCGAAAACTCAGCTTGTCATGCGTGACTTTTTTCGTCACCACGCCGCCGTTGTTCATTTCCGACCCCGTGGCCGGCAAGGTCAGTACCGTGCCAAACGGCAGGGCTTGACGAACGTTGGCGCCGCCGCGCTCGGCAATTTCCCACGGCTCGCCGTCGTACAGGGCGGCGGCGGCGACGAACTTGGTGCCATCGATCACGGAGCCGCCGCCGACGGCCAGCAGGAAGTCCAGTTTTTCGCCACGCACCTGCACCACGGCACGCATCAAGGTTTCATAGCTGGGATTGGGTTCGATGCCGCCAAACTCTTGCACCGTGCGCTGGCCCAAAGCGGCGCGCACCTCTGCCAGGGTGCCGGTCTTTTCCGCGCTGGCGCCGCCGTACAAAATCAACACGCGCGCATCGTGCGGTACCAGGGTGGACAATTTGGCGACAGTGTCGGCACCGAACACGATACGGGTCGGATTATGAAATTCAAAATTTTTCATGATGTCGCTCCTTATTATTAGACTGGTCGTCTAGAATGCAGTTCAAAAAAAGCGGATGTCTGTCATCCGCGTACTTGGCGCCCGCTCATTAGTCCGGCGGCAGCCGCAACATCGCCAGGGTCGCCTGCCAGGCCGTTTGCAAGGCGCTGGCGTCGCGCCGCAGCTTGGTCAGCATGGCAGCACCCAGCCACAACTGGTACAAGGTGGCGGCCATCTGCGCCGGATCGGCAACCGATGGCAGTGTATCGTCCACCCTGCCCCGCGCGATGGCCAGGGCCAGCCTGGCAATGATGCGGTGAGTGCCGTCGAGCAGCGCCACGCGCATCGCTTCCGACATGTCCGCCACTTCGCTGCTGAGCTTAACCACCAGGCAACGGCAGTCGCAAGCGCTGCCATCGAGACTCTCGCTGGTCCAGCTGGCCCAATACGCCATCAGCGACTGCGCCGCGTTCTGGCCGGGCTGGCCCAGCACCACATCCATCTCGGCCAGGTAGCCGGTCACGTAATCTTCCAGCATGGCTACGCCAAACAATTCCTTGGACTTGAAGTAATGGTAGAACGAACCCTTGGGCACATCGGCGGCCGACAAAATCTCGTTCAGCCCCACGCCTGCAAAGCCCTTGCGCGTGATGATGGCCTTGCCCTGATCGATAATGTGCTGGCGCACGTCGGTGTATTCAGCTTTCATGCGAGGCATTGTAGCACAATTAGACCAGTCGTCTAGATTCATTAGATGACGTGTGTTGAAAACCTGCCATCTCATGCGGCGAGATGGCAGACGCTGCCTTAGGCAAACTTCTTGAAATCCGGCTTCCTCTTTTCAAAGAACGCCGTAAACGCTTCCTTCGCCTCGGCGCCGCCCAGCATGGCGCTGAACAGTTTGTTTTCGTCGGCGATGGCCGCCTTCATCGGTTCCATGCGGCTTTGCTTCATCAGGCGCTTGGTGGCGCGGATCGAGGCCGCTGGCAGGGCCACCAGTTTGGCGGCCTGGCCTTGCGCGAAGGTCATCAATTCGTACAGGGGCACGACTTTCGAGACCAGGCCCATTTCCAGCGCTTCCTGCGCAGGGAACGACTCGCCCAGCATCAGCTTTTCCGCTGCGCGCGGGTAACCAGCCAGTTGCGTGAGCAGCAGGCTGGAGCCGAATTCCGGGCACAGGCCCAGTTGCGTGAACGGCATCGAGAAGCTGGCGTTGTCGGCCGCGTAGACCAGGTCGCAGTGCATCAACAAGGTGGTGCCGATGCCGATGGCGGGGCCGGAGACTGCCGCCACCACGGGCTTGCTGCTACCGTACAAGGCGCGCATGAACTGAAATACGGGACGGTCATGGTCGAGCGAACCATCCTTCGGTCGCGCCGTCTTCATGAAGTCATCGAGGTCATTGCCTGCCGTGAAAATCTCGCGCTTGCCGCAGATCAGGATGGCGCGCACCTCGTCGTCCGTCTCGGCCGCCACCAGCGCATCGGCCAGGGTCTGGTACATGGCACCCGTGATCGCATTCTTGCGTTCCAGGCGGTTAAATTCCAGGGTAAGGATGCCCTCGCTCTTGCTGCACAAAATATCCATGTCGTCTCCAAAAAGATAAAGGGCGCCGGGGTAATCCCGCAGCGCCCTGTTTTATTGCTTTAGCCCGCCAAACTTAGACGCGTTCAAAGATGCCTGCGGCACCCATGCCGGCGCCCACGCACATGGTGACCATGCCGTATTTCTGCTTGGTGCGCTGCAGCGCGTGGATCACGGTGGCCGCGCGGATGGCACCGGTGGCGCCCAGCGGATGGCCCAGGGCAATCGCGCCGCCCATCGGGTTGACCTTCGATGGGTCCAGGCCCAGGTCGCCGATCACGGCCAGCGCCTGTGCGGCAAACGCTTCGTTCAACTCGATCCAGTCCAGCTGGTCTTGCGTGATGCCGGCGGCGGCGCACGCTGCAGGGATGGCGAATTTCGGACCGATGCCCATGATTTCCGGCGGCACGCCGCGCACGGCGAACGAAGAGAATTTCGCCAGCGGGGTCAGGTTATGCTCGCGCAGGATCTTTTCGCTGACGATCAAGAGCGCACCGGCGCCATCGGACATCTGCGAGCTGTTGGCGGCCGTGACGGTGCCCTTGGCGGCAAACACGGGTTTCAGTTTGCCCAGCGACTCCATCGACGAATCGGCACGCGCACCTTCGTCGGTGTCGACGGTGCGGCGCGTCACATCGACTTGGCCGGTGGCCAGGTTAGGCGTGCGCGTGATGATTTCGACGGGCGTCGTTTCGGCCTTGAAGAAACCGGCTTGCTGCGCGGCGATGGCGCGGCGGTGCGATTCAACGGAGAAAGCGTCCTGCTGTTCGCGCGACACTTTCCATTGCTGCGCCACTTTCTCGGCCGTCAGGCCCATGCCGTAGGCCATGCCGATGTTTTCATCGCTGAACATGTCCAGGTTCATCGATGGGTGGTGGCCCATCATCGGCACCATCGACATCGATTCAATGCCGCCGGCGATCATCACGTCGGCTTCGCCCACGCGGATACGGTCGGCCGCCATGGCGATGGCCGTGATGCCCGAAGCGCAGTAGCGGTTGACAGTGACGCCGCCCACGGTTTTCGGCAAGCCGGCCAGCAGCACCGAGTTACGCGCGATATTGAAGCCTTGCTCCGCTTCCGGGAACGAGCAGCCGATGATGGCGTCGGTGATCAGGGCCGGATCGAGGCCAGGCGCTTGCGCCAGGGCCGATTGCAGCACGCGCACCAGCAGGTCGTCCGGGCGGGTGTTTCTGAACATGCCGCGCGGTGCCTTGCCGATCGGGGTGCGGGTTGCAGAGACGATATAGGCGTCTTGAAGTTGTTTGCTCATTTTGTTCTTTCAAAGATGTTGAACGAAGTTCGTGTTCTGTCGAATGTCCGAGGTAGTCAGGTTGCCGCTTAGCGCTTCTGCGACAAATACCAGTCCACCGTCACCTGTGCCGCCAGCGTGCCTTCGGCGTCGAAAATATCGACTTCCACGGGAAACGCCACCTTGCCGTCCTGTGCCAGCTGCGCCTTCAATGCAGCCAGGTCGCCCGGTACCCGACCTTCGGCGCGCGTCGCGCCCCGGGCCACCTTCTGGTAAGCGATACGCGACTCCTTGGCCACCGGGCGCAAGCCCAGTATCAGCTCGGCGAAGCCGCCAGCCATGGCCGCGCCGGAAGCCGTTTCGGCCAGGGTAAACAAGGCGCCCGCATGCTGCGTGCCCAGGTGATTATGCAGTTTGGGATCTTCCGGCATCGACACCTTGGAGGTGCCGGCGCCGATGTCATCGATGCTGATCCCCAGCAGCCGCACGAAGGGCAAGGTGTCCATCATCTGTTGTTTGATACGGTCATACACCATGCTTGGCCTCACGCGCAGTAATACTTTAAATACCAACGACAGGATCGACATCGACGCTGTGCTTAGTTGCGTACCGGCTTACCGGTTTGCATCATGCCCATGATCCGTTCCTGGGTTTTCGGATGGTTCAACAGCTCCAGGAATGCCTTGCGTTCCATATCCAGCAGCCACTGTTCGCTGACGAAACTGCCCTGGTCCACGTCGCCGCCCGATACGATCTCGGCGATCATCTCGCCCAGCTTGAAATCGTGCGCCGAAATGAAGCCGCCGTCGCGCATATTGACCAGCTGCGCCTTGATGGTGCCCCAGCCGTAACGGCCCGTGACCTGGATCAGCGAAGGGAGTGCTGGACGGAAGCCGGCGTCGAACATGGCGCGCGCTTCGACCTTGGCCACGTGCAGCAGCTCGTAGGCGTTGAACACGATCACGTCATCTTCTTTCAGGTAGCCCATTTTTTTGGCTTCCAGCGCCGATTTCGACACGTTGGCGGTGGCCGCATTGGTGAAGCCCGTTTTCAGGAATTGCAGGATGTCGTTACCCTTGGCTTCCTTGTAGGCGCGCTGCGCCGCTTCCTTCAGGCCGCCACCGGCTGGAATCAGGCCCACGCCCACTTCCACCAGACCAATGTAGGACTCGATCGAGGCCACGCGCTTCGATGCGTGCAGCGCCAGCTCGCAACCGCCGCCCAGCGCCAGGCCAGCGACTGCAGCGATCACCGGCACGTTCGCGTATTTCAGCGACATGAAGGTATTTTGCAGTTCGGCGATGATCGGATCGACGGCTTTCACGCCGCCTTGCATGAAGGCCGGCAGGGCCGATTGCAGGTCGGCGCCGGCCGAGAAGGCACCGCCTTCGGCTGCGTCGGCATGCCAGATCACCAAACCTTTGAAGTTCTTTTCCGCTTCCGCTAATGCGAGTTTGAGTCCATTAATCACGCCTTCACCAATCACGTGCATCTTGGTCTTGAAGGAGATGATCAAGACATCGTCGCCCGTATGCCAGACGCGCACGGATTCGTCTTCGAAGACGGTGGTGCCGGCAGTCTTGGGGTCGGCAGCGCCGCTGCCCAGGTTGGTACCAAAAACGGGCGCGCGGAATGGCTGGCGGTCATACACGGCCAGGGACGAACGAGGCACGAAGCTGTTCGACACGGCGGAGTAGGAGCCTTCCGGCGTATGCACGCCGCCTTTTTCAGCGACCGGACCTTCGAAGACCCAAGCTGGCAACGGTGCGTTGCACAGCGCGTGGCCGGCGTCGATATCTTCCTTGACCCAGTTGGCCACTTGCAGCCAGTTCGATGCCTGCCACGTTTCAAACGGACCGACGTTCCAGCCGAAGCCCCAACGCATGGCGAAGTCGATATCGCGCGCATTGTCCGCCACGGTGTCCAGATGAATGGCGATGTAATGGAAAGCGTCACGGAAGATCGCCCACAAGAACTGGCCTTGCGGATTCGTCGATTCGCGCAGCGCCTTCATCTTCTTGACCGGATCCTTTTCCTTCAGGATGCGGGCGATGATGTCGGCAGCCTTGGCGCCGCCGGCCACGTATTCACCGGTGGCGAAATCGAGGCGTTGAATTTCCTTGCCGACTTTCTTGTAGAAGCCCGCGCCGCTCTTCTGGCCCAGCGCGCCTTTTTCCACCAGTTGCGCCAGCACGGCCGGGGTCTTGTAGACGGCAGCGAACGGGTCGTTCGGCAGGTAGTCCTGCATGGTCTTGATCACATGGCCCATGGTGTCCAGGCCAACCACGTCCGCCGTGCGGAAGGTGCCCGACTTGGCGCGGCCCAGCTTGGAGCCCGTCAAGTCATCGACGACGTCCACGGACAGGCCAAATTTTTCAGCTTCGTGCACGATGGCCAGAATGCCGAACACGCCAACGCGGTTGGCGATGAAGTTCGGCGTATCCTTGGCGCGTACCACGCCTTTGCCCAGCGTGGTGGTCAGGAAGCCTTCCAGCTGGTCGGCGATCTCCGGCTTGGTGAACTCGGTCGGGATGATCTCGACCAGGTGCATATAGCGCGGCGGGTTGAAGAAGTGCACGCCGCAGTAGCGCGACTTCAGGTCGGCGTCGAAGCCTTCGGCCAGCTTGGTGATCGACAGGCCCGAGGTGTTCGAGGCAAAGATCGCGTTCGGACCGATGTGCGGAGCGACCTTTTGATACAGGTCGTGTTTCCAGTCCATGCGCTCGGCGATGGCTTCGATGATCAGGTCGCAACCGGCCAGCAAATCCAGGTTGTCTTCGTAGTTGGCGACCTGGATCAGCGATGCGTCATCCTTGTTGCCCAACGGCGCAGGCGACAGCTTTTTCAGGTTCTCGATGGCGCGCAGCACGATGCCATTCTTCGGACCTTCTCTTGCAGGCAGGTCGAACAGCACGACCGGCACTTTCGCGTTGATGCAATGGGCGGCGATCTGCGCGCCCATCACGCCGGCGCCGAGGACGGCTACTTTTTTAACGATGAAATTGGTCATATTTTCCTCAAGTCTTAGAACAGGTCTGCGTCGAGTGCCATCAGGTTGGCCGAACCGGAACGCGCCTGACGGATCAGGGTTGCCGTTTCAGGCTGCAAGCGGGCGAAGTAGAAACGTGCGGTAGCCAGTTTGGCGGTGTAGAACTTGTCGCCGCTGGACTCTTTTTCGAGGGCGATCTTGGCCATCTGCGCGAACAGGTAGCTATAGATCATGTGGCCGACGACGCGCAGGTAAGGCACACATGCCGCGCCCACTTCGTCAGGATTCTGGAATGCCTTCATGCCGATTTCCATGGTCAGCTTGGTGACTTTGTCGCCCAGGTCGCCCAGTGGGGTGACGAATTCGCTCATCGCTTCATCGGTGCCGTTGTCTTCGACGAAGGCCTTGATCTTTTCGCCGAACTTGCGCAGCTTGGCGCCGTTGTCACCCAGGATCTTGCGGCCCAGCAGGTCCAGCGACTGGATCGTGTTCGTGCCTTCGTAGATCATGTTGATGCGCGCGTCGCGCACATACTGCTCCATGCCCCATTCCGAGATGTAGCCGTGGCCGCCGAACACTTGCATCGCGTCCGAGGTGGCGATCCAGGCGTTGTCGGTGATGAAAGCTTTGATGACGGGCGTCAGCAGCGCCACTTCGTCAGCGGCTTCTTTGCGCACGTCGGCGTCAGGGTGGTGCAGTTCGCGGTCGATCTGCAGCGCCACGTAGGAAGTGAAAGCGCGCGCGCCTTCTGCATAGGCTTTGCCCGTCAACAGCATGCGGCGCACGTCAGGGTGCACGATAATGCGGTCGGCCGGCAGTTCCGGGTTCTTGATGCCGGACAGCGAGCGCATTTGCGTGCGGTCCTTGGCGTAGATCAGCGCGTTCTGGTAAGCGATTTCCGTCAAGCCCAGCGACTGCATGCCCACGCCCAGGCGGGCTGCGTTCATGAAGACGAACATGGCGTTGAGGCCCTTGTTCGGCTGGCCGATGATCCAGCCTTTCGCGCCGTCCAGGTTCATCTGGCAGGTCGAGTTGCCGTGGATGCCCATTTTTTCTTCGATGGCGCCGCAGGTGATCGGGTTGCGCTCACCGACCGTGCCGTCCGCGTTCGGCAGGAATTTCGGCACCAGGAACAGCGAGATGCCTTTCGAGCCTTCCGGCGCGTCCGGTACGCGGGCCAGCACCAGGTGCAGGATGTTTTCCGCCATGTCGTGTTCGCCGGCCGAGATGAAGATCTTGTTGCCGGTGATGGTCCAGGAACCGTCCGCCTCGGGCAGCGCCTTCGAGCGCAGCAGGCCCAGGTCGGTGCCGCAGTGCGGTTCGGTCAGGCACATGGTGCCCGTCCATTCGCCCGACACCAGTTTCGGCAAATACACTTCCTTCTGGTGGTCGGTGCCGTGTTCCTTCAGGCACTCGTAGGCGCCATGCGACAAGCCCGGGTACATGGACCAGGCCTGGTTCGACGAGTTCAGCATTTCATAGAAGGAGTTGTTCAGCACGACCGGCAAGCCCTGGCCGCCGTATTCGGGATCGCAAGCCAATGCCGCCCAGCCGCCTTCGACGTACTGTTTATACGCTTCCTTGAAACCTTTAGGCGTGGTCACGCTTTTCGTGACAGGATCGTGGTGGCAGCCTTCGCGGTCGCCGGAGTGATTCAGGGGGAACAATACTTCGGAAGTGAACTTGCCGCCCTCTTCCAGTACCTGGTTGATGATGTCGGCATCGACGTCGGCGTACGACGGCATTTGCTTCAGTTCTTTTTCCACTTGCAGGAACTCATGCAGAACGAATTGCATATCCCGGATTGGCGCGACGTATTGACCCATAATTTTCTCCTGAAGGCGTTTAGCTAAAGTGTTGTACTTGTGAACTGCGTGTGCGTTGTTGCGGATACTGCCTGACGGCTTATTTGCTTGTTACAGAATTCTGGTACGACGCCAGCAAACGGACAAATCCTGCCTGCGCCCTTTCGATGCTGCCCGGCACGCGCAAGAAGCGCGCATCGTGATGCAGGGCCAAGATCAGGCCATACATCTCGTACACCAACTGCTGGGCGTCCGTGTCCGCTTTCAAGTCGCCCGTGGCGATCGATTGCTCGACACAGCGCAGCAACGCGCCCTGCCAAGCCTGCACCATGGCCACCAGGGACTCGCGGATGGGGCCGGGACGGTCGTCATATTCGACGGCGCCGCTGATATAGATGCAGCCGGAAGCGATCTCCACGCTGACCCGCTTGACCCAGCGCGCAAACATCGATTGCAATCGCTCGATACCGCGTGGTTCTTTCATGCTGGGGAAAAAGACTTCTTGCTCGAAACGATAGTGGTAGAGCTTCAGCACTTCCATCTGCAAGTCCTCGCGCGAGCCGAAGTGGGCAAATACGCCCGACTTGCTCATGTTCATTTTGTCCGCGAGCAGCCCAATGGTCAGGCCTTCCAGGCCGTCGCGGCTGGACAGGTCCAGCGCCACGTCGAGGATGGCTGCACGGGTCAGTTCGCCCTTGCGCATGAATTTGACTGAAGTATTCAAGAGGTCCATTCTAAAAGTGATGTTGCCGATCTGGCGGATGGGAACGCGGGGGAAAAAAGCACGCCCCGAAAAAATCCGAACGCTCGTACTATTATCCACTACCACGTAAAAGTCAAACGGGAACTTTAGAGCCGACGTTCTATTGGTGCAGCGCAGCATTTTTTGGCGATGTGTTTGTATTGATTTCAGGAGGGCAAAAGCGTTGCGCGCCTTGTCTTACAACAACAGCCGCGCCTCAGGAAAGGTCGCCTGCCTTGCTCAATTGACGGCGGTCGCGCTTGGTCGGCCGCCCCTTGATGGTGGTGCCCGGCTCGCGGAACAGCTTGCGCTCCTCGGCCAGCTGCTCGCGGCGGGCAATGCTGGCCGGCGTTTCCCCATACAGCAGGCGCGCCACGGGTGCCGCTCCACGCTTGTCGGACAGGCCCAGCACGGCCACTTCCCACGTTTCCGCGCCATTGTCGATGGCCAACTCGTCGCCCACGCGCAGGCTGCGCGCCGGTTTAACACGCTCGCCACCCACTTTGACTTTTCCCGTGTCAACGGCCTCGCTAGCCAACGATCGCGTCTTGAAGAAGCGCGCCGCCCACAGCCATTTGTCCAGCCTTACCGTTATCATGTCGTTCATGCGTACTTGCCTACTGAAAAAATGCGCATCACCAGCCGGTACACGAGGAAGGCGGCTTCGTAACCGATACGCCGGAAACGGCCGATGTGCTTGAAATCATCCTGGTGAATCACGATGCCGTCGGCCACGCCCTGCTCGATGTGCTGGCGCAGGCTTTGCGCGAATGCCACGTCCTTGATTACCACGTTCGCTTCCTGGTTCAAGAACAGGCTCAGCGCGTCAATATTGCTGGAACCCACCGTCGCCCAGTCATCGTCGACGACGGCCACCTTGGCGTGCAGTTGCGTCTTGCGGTATTCGACGATTTTCACCCCGGCAGCCAGCAGTTTCGGATAAAACGAGTGCGCCACGGCATCTTGCATGCGGAACTCGCCCACGCCGATCAACAGGACCACGTCGACACCCCGCTGGGCCGCCTGGGCCAGGGCGTGGCGCAGCTTGTGTCCGGGCGCGAAATACGGGTTGGCCAGCATCACGCTTTTGCGCGCCTGGCCCAGCGCCTGCAGGTAGGCGCGCTGGATGGTGCGGCGGTTGCGCAGGTTATCGCGCACGACAAAGCCGGCCACGACAGGGTTTTTCGCCAGCTCCTTGCTGACCACGCGCATCTTGCGGTACAACTTGATACGCCGCACCAGGTTCATCTTGCCTAGTCGCGCCCACTGCGCCTGCACTTCCTCATGGATGGCATCCACCAGCGGGCCTTTCACCTGCACGGCGAAATCCCAGCGCGGCGCTTCCAGGCTGATGCTGTGATCGTAGTCGCAAAACATGTCGTCGTTGATATTGATGCCGCCCACCAGGGCGATCTCGCCATCGGCCACGCAAATCTTGCGGTGCGTGCGCGTGATGCCGCGCCGGAACCACGGGTTGAAGATGCGGTGGTGCACGCCGGCCGCTTCCAGCTGCGCATGCATGGCTTTCACGCGGCGATTGCCCGTGCCGAACCAGTCCGTGATCATGCACACCAGCACGCCGCGCGCGGCGGCACGCTTGAGCGCATCGAGCACCAAGGTGCCCGTGGCGTCGTCGGCAAAGATATAGGTTTCGAAATAGACTTCCGAGCGCGCGCCATCGATGGCGGCTATTAGCGCGGGAAAGTAATCGGTGCCGCAATACAGCAGCTTGATGTCGTTGTGGGCGATGAAATTGACTGTGCGCATGCCGGCAGTCTACGCGAGTTTTAAAGCGGCAACGATCGGCGCGTGGTCCGACAGTTTTGCCCACAGGGTGCCATGCATCACTTGCGCGCCTTCCACGTGGAAACCGCGCACATAGATGCGGTCCAGGCGGAACCACGGCAAGGCGGCGGGAAAGGTACGCGCCGGCACGGGCACGGGCGTCTTCGTCTGGCGCCGTGCCAGGGTGCGCACCAGGTCGCCCAGGGCCGAGTTCGACGCGCGCTGGTCGAATACCTCGACCACACCGAGCGCATTGCGCAGCTTGTCGCTGAGCGTATTGCGCCAATCGTTGAAATCGCCGGCGATGATGACGGGCTCGCCATTCGGCGCCGATTCCATGACGGCGTCGATCAGCGCCTGCGTCTGACGGCCCCGTCCCGACTCGAACAGGCCCAGGTGCACGACATAACAGTGCACATCAGCCTGCGGCGTCTTGAGCACGCAATGCAAAATGCCGCGCTGCTCGTAGGCATGGTCGGACACATCGTGATTGGTTTGCGAAGCGATGGGGAACTTGCTCAGCAAGGCGTTGCCGTGGTGACCATGGTCGTACACGGCATTCATGCCGTAGGCGGAATGGTGTTCGGCACCGGCAAAGAATTCATGCTGCGACGCTTCCGGCCAATGCTTGTGGCCATTTTTCTCGGCACCATAGCGGGCCGCATTGCGGTCATGCTTGCCTTGCACTTCCTGTAAAAAGACGACATCGGCATGGAACAGGGCAATCGCCTGCTTCAATGCATGCACCCTGGGCAAGCCCCGCACGGAGGAGACACCCTTGTGAATATTATAAGTTGCTACGCGGATTTTCATGCCTTGATTCTACTCCCAGACGGGCCCCGCGCGGCGTCAGCGTAGGTGCGCGTGCGCACCTACCACGCACAATCACGCCAGCATGCGTCCCACGCCCGCCGTCACACTGACGAGCAGCGCGGTAATGCCGGCCGCCCAGACAATCTTGACCAGCAAGGGCGCGCCGCGCCAGGCCACGGTGCGCTTGCCCTTGGCAAACGCACCCGGATGCAACAGCCAGCCGATCGCCATCAGCGGCATGCCGATGGGCGGCGTGCGGCCGGGCACGGTGGAGCTAAACAGCAGGAAAATAAAGCACAGGCAAAAAACGATGCCCAGGGTGCCCAGCAGTTTTTGCTGCGCAGTCAAATGTAACCAGTTCAACATGGAATGCTTTCTAGGAAAATCAGGTGGGACGCGCCAGGCCCGTCATGGCCGGCAATTGCAAAATCGCTTCCGCGTTGGACGACGAAAAACAGCGGTCGGCCGCCGCCAGGTACGGTAGCCACGCGTATTGCAGATGTTCGCGGGGACTTAAGGTGATGGCGATGTCGCGCGGCACTTGCACGCTGAACACGTGCTCCGTGTTGCGCGTCACGCCGGGCGCGTAGCGGTGGCGCCAGATCGGATAAATTTCATACACATTCGACAGCTTCCAGTCGCGCAGCGCGATGTGCTGCCCATCGACGACGATGCCGGTCTCCTCGCACAATTCGCGCGCGGCCGTCTGCAGCAACGGTTCGTCGACAGCGTCGACGGAACCGGTCACCGATTGCCAGAAACCGGGCTGGCCCGCGCGCTCGATGAGCAAGACATCCAGATCAGCCGTATGAATGACGACCAGCACGGAAACAGGAATTTTATCAGTCATATCAACAATGAAAAAGGCGCTTCGTCAGCGCCTCTTTTTGCATAGCATTATCAAACAGCGGCCGCCGCAGCGGCCGCATGATGCATTACGCTACTTTTGGCTCGGCGCCGCGCAAACGGATGTGCAGCTCGCGCAATTGCTTCTCGTCCACTTCCGACGGTGCTTGTGTCAGCAGACACTGGGCGCGTTGGGTTTTCGGGAAGGCGATCACGTCGCGGATCGAATCGGAACCCGTCATCATGGTCACGATACGGTCCAGGCCGAACGCCAGGCCGCCGTGCGGTGGCGCGCCATATTGCAGGGCGTCAAGCAGGAAGCCGAACTTCAGCTGCGCTTCTTCGGCATCGATTTTCAATGCGCGGAAGACCTTGCTTTGCACTTCCTCGCGGTGGATACGGATCGAGCCGCCACCCAGTTCCCAGCCGTTCAAGACCATGTCGTAGGCCTTGGCGATGCAGGCGCCCGGATTCGTTTCCAGCATGTCTTCATGGCCGTCTTTTGGCGCCGTGAACGGATGATGAGTCGCCGTCCAGCGGTCCGCCTCTTCATCGTGCTCGAACATCGGGAAGTCGACCACCCACAATGGCTTCCACACGTCTTCGAACAGGCCGGCTTTCTTGCCGAACTCGCTGTGACCGATTTTCACGCGCAGCGCACCGATGGCGTCGTTGACGACCTTGGCCTTGTCCGCACCGAAGAAGATCAGGTCGCCGTCTTGCGCACCGGTCTGCTCGAGAATCGTGGCCAGCACGTCGGCAGGCAGGAACTTGACGATCGGCGACTGCAAGCCTTCAGGGCCCTTGGCTTTCTCGTTGACCTTGATGTAAGCCAGGCCCTTGGCGCCGTAGATGGCGACAAATTGCGTGTAAGCATCGATTTCCGAACGCGGCATGCTGCCACCTTGCGGAACGCGCAGGGCGACCACACGGCCGCCTTTCATGTTGGCGGCGCCGTTGAAGACCTTGAATTCGACCGTTTTCATGATGTCGGTCAAGTCCGTGAAGGCCAGCTTGACGCGCATGTCCGGCTTGTCGGAACCGTACAGGCCCATCGCTTCGGCAAAATCCATCACCGGGAACGGGTTCGGCAAGTCGATGTTCAGCGTGTTCTTGAAGACGACGCGGATCATGTCTTCGAACAGGTCGCGGATTTCCTGTTCCGTCAGGAACGAGGTTTCGCAATCGATCTGCGTGAATTCAGGCTGGCGGTCGGCGCGCAAGTCTTCGTCGCGGAAGCACTTGGTGATCTGGTAGTAACGGTCGAAGTTGGCGACCATCAACAGTTGCTTGAACAACTGTGGCGATTGCGGCAAGGCGAAGAAGCTTCCGGCGTTGACGCGCGACGGCACCAGGTAATCGCGCGCGCCTTCTGGCGTCGATTTGGTCAGCATCGGCGTTTCGATGTCGATGAAGCCCAGCGCGTCGAGGTACTTGCGCACTTCCATCGTCACCTTGTAACGCAGGCGCAGGTTGTTTTGCATTTGCGGGCGGCGCAAGTCCAGCACGCGGTGCGTCAGACGCGTCGTTTCCGACAGGTTGTCGTCATCGAGCTGGAATGGCACGGGCACGGAAGGGTTCAGCACTTCCAGCTCCGAGCAAACCACTTCAATCTTGCCCGATTTCAGGTTGTTGTTGATGGTGCCGTCGATACGGTTGGTCACAACGCCCGTCACGCGCAGGCAGAATTCGTTGCGCACGGCTTCGGCGACCTTGAACATCTCCGCTTGTTCCGGGTTGCAGACGATTTGCACCAGGCCTTCACGGTCGCGCAAGTCGATGAAAATCAGGCTGCCGTGGTCGCGGCGGCGATGTACCCAGCCGCACAGGCTGACGGTTTGTCCCAGCATGGCTTCGGTAACGAGGCCGCAGTATTCAGTACGCATAGACATAAAATTCTCAGTTCAGGTTAGTGAGTGTTCAATCCGGCCACGTCCCGCGTGGGACGCCTGCCTTTATTCTTTGGCTGCCGGGGCCGGTACAGCAACAACTTCCGCAGGCGCCACTACGCCCATCGAGACGATATATTTGAGCGCCGCATCGACGCTCATGTCGAGTTCAACGACATCGCTGCGTTTCATCATCAGGAAAAAGCCCGATGTCGGATTCGGCGTCGTCGGCACATATACGCTGACATAATCGCCCACCAAGTGGTTCGCCGCATCGCCGCCCGGCACGCCGGTCAGGAAAGCGATGGTCCAGGAGTTCTGATGCGGATACGGCACCAGCACGGCCTTGCGGAAGGCATTGCCCGACGGGGAAAACAGGGTATCGGAGACTTGCTTGACGCTCGAATACAGGGAATTGACGATGGGTATGCGTTGCAGCAACTTTTCCCACAGTTTCACCACGTAATTGCCGACCAGGTTATTCGTCAGCAAGCCCGTGAAGAACACGATCAGTACCGTCAATACCGTGCCCAGGCCGGGAATCGTGCTCAGCGCGGGAACCTGGCGGCCGAACCATACGCTGGGCTTCGTACTGCCGGGCACCAGCAACAGCGACTGGTCCATCGTGCTGATGACCAGATTCAGGACCCAGGCGGTAATGGCCAGGGGCACCAAAATCAGTAATCCGGTAATAAAGTATTTACGCATCGGTTTCTCGGTAATGGATCATATCGGCGCGGCGCGCTTTTTCAATCCGCTTTCGGCGCAGCCGCAGCCGCAGCCGGCGCGGACGCAGGCGCAGCAGCAGGCGCGTTTTCGGCTGCTGGGGCGGGCTTGGCGCCATCGGCCGGGCCCGTCGGAATGGCCGTGCTAGGGGCCGTGCCACCGCGAAAATCGGTCGCGTACCAGCCAGTGCCCTTCAATTGGAAACCGGCGGCCGTCAATTGTTTCTTGAAACTGGGCTTGCCGCACGACAGGCACACCGTCAGTACTGGATCGGAGATCTTTTGCAAGACATCCTTGGCAAAACCACACTCGTCACAACGGTAAGCGTAAATCGGCATCTCTACTCCGAGAAAATCATCAAAAACCCTGAATTATAAAGCTTTTCCGCCATTCCCAGCGGAAAATGCCCGCTCGCTCAGCCTGTTAGCCTCAGCCCGCCCGGCGGCGCCAGCTCATCCAGCGCTCCTTGCCGGCGAAGACGGCAATGGAATCGTCCACGGCCTCATCGGCCAGGCAGTCGAAATGCGGCGCCAGCAATTCCTGCAGTTTCTCACGCGAAATGCCAAATGGCGGCCCCTTGGCATTGTCATCAAAGAAAAAGTAACCGGCCAGCATGGCACCTGGCGCCAGCAGCTGCGCCCAGCGGGCCGCCACTTGCGGCCACATGACGCGCGGCATGGCGCACAGGAAAGCCCGTTCATAGATCAGGTCTAGCGGCGCAACAGCTTCCCAGGCAAAGAAATCGGCTTCCACCACCTGCCCTGCCCGTTCGCCGACGACGGCGCGCGCGGCCGCCACGGCAGCCGGCGAAAAGTCGATGGCCGTCGCATCCCAGCCGTGATCGAGCATGAAGACCAATTCATACGCGGAGCCGCAGCCGGGAATCAGGCAGCGCAGCGGCGCCGGGCTAGCGGCAACAAAGCTGCGCAAACGCGACGGCACGCCGCCCTGGTCCCAAGGCGTAAATTGCTTCTCAAAACGCTCGTCCCAGAAGGCGGGCGAGAGCGGATCGCGGGTTTGAAAGTCAGCCATCACTTACGTCCTCAGCCTTTAAAACGGCAATTGATGCCAGCGCATGAACACTTGCAAGCCCAGCGCGCCGAGGGCGAAGGCGCCCACGAAGTACACGATAAAGCTCAGCAATCGATTCGTCTGGCGTTGCTCTGCCAGCAAGGTTTTCATCAATTCCACGTCGTTTTCACGTGGTTCGCCATGCACCGTCAAGGCCTGGTGCAGCAAACGCGGCAGTTGCGGAAAGATGTGCGCATAACGGGGCGCCTCGGCGCGCAAGCGTTCCATGAAGCCTTGCGGCCCCACTTGGTTGCTCATCCATTTTTCCAGATAAGGCTTGGCCGTTTGCCACAAGTCCAGTTCCGGGTCCAGCTGGCGGCCCAGGCCTTCGATATTGAGCAGGGTCTTTTGCAGCAGCACCAGTTGCGGCTGCACTTCCACATTGAAGCGGCGCGAGGTCTGGAACAGGCGCAACAGCACCTGGCCGAACGAGATATCCTTCAGCGGACGGTCGAAGATCGGCTCGCAGCAGGCGCGCACGGCCGCTTCCAGCTCATCGACGCGCGTATCTTTCGGCGCCCAGCCCGATTCGATGTGCGCCTCGGCCACGCGCTTGTAGTCGCGGCGGAAGAAAGCGAGGAAGTTTTGCGACAGGTAATCCTTGTCGTAGTCATTCAATGTGCCCACGATGCCAAAGTCCAGCGCAATGTAGCGGCCGAACGATTCAGGCGCGATCGACACGAGAATATTTCCGGGGTGCATATCTGCATGAAAAAAACCGTCGCGGAACACTTGTGTGAAGAAAATCTCCACGCCATCGCTGGAGAGTTTACGCAAATCCACGCCGGCGGCCACCAGGCGGTCGGTTTGCGACACGGGAATCCCAACCATCCGCTCCATGACGATGACGCTGCTGGAGCAATAATCCCAGTGCATTTCCGGCACCATCAGCAAGTCCGAATTGGCGAAATTGCGGCGCAGCTGGCTGGCATTGGCCGCCTCGCGCATCAGGTCCAGCTCATCATGCAGGTATTTGTCGAATTCGCCCACGACTTCGCGCGGCTTGAGGCGCTTGCTGTCGGCCCACAGGCGGCTGGTCCAGTCGGCGGCGATGTGCATCAGGGCCACGTCTTCGTCGATCAGCTTTTTCATGCCTGGACGCAAGACCTTCACGGCCACTTCGCGGCCATCTTTCAGGGTGGCGAAATGCACCTGGGCAATGGAGGCGGACGCCACCGGCTCGCGCTCGAAGCGGGCAAACAACTGATCCGGGTGCGCGCCCAGCGACTTGGTGATCTGTGCAATGGCCAGGTCGGAGTCGAAGGGCGGCACCCGATCTTGCAAGCGCGCCAATTCTTCGGCGATGTCGGGCGGCATCAGATCGCGCCGGGTCGACAGCACCTGGCCGAATTTGACGAAAATGGGACCCAGCTCTTCCAGCGCCAGGCGCAGGCGCAGGCCCCGCGGCGGCGACAGGTCGCGCCAGAAAATCAGGGTGTCGATCAATTTGGCGGTGCGGGGAACTTGCAGACCAGAAATCGCTATCTCATCCAGACCGTACTTGATGGAAACACGGATGATTTTAAACAGGCGCAGGAATTTCAATATCATGTAGACAAATCCGGTGTGGGAGACAAAGGCTGGGTGGCGGCGGCCACCTTTTCCAGCCGGGCAAGGCGCTTGGCCAGGCGTTCGACGTCGTCGCGCACGCGCGTCACGCCAGCGGAATACTCTTGCAGGGTAGCAGGACGGATCAGCATGGGCTGTTCATCGATAAAATATTCGGCCACGTTTTCCGCCAGCTTTTGCTGGCCCATGCGCACAAAAGCGGCAGCATCTTTCGCACCGGAAACAAGGCGCGTGGCCAGCACGGGACCGACTACCTTTTCCAGGTCATGCTCGGCTTCCCAGCGCAATCCCTTGCTCAGTTGCGAAATCGCATTGGCAAACTCGGCATCGCCTTCGATCTTGACGTAGGAAAACGCCCGCTCGCGGTGTTGCAGGATCAGCGGCACATCGGACAATTTGACGCGGATGGTGACATTCGCCGGCATGTCGGCCGGCGCCGCTTCCAGCATGCCGGCGCTGTCGACGCGCAGGCGCAAGGCCACGGCGCCCGTGTCGATGCAAGCCAGTTTGCCGGCATGCACGGCCAACTGCTGGCGCGCCCACGGCTCTTGCGCCAGCAAATGGTTGATTGTCGCGATGACGGGCGTCATCAAGGAGAGATCGGAAAGTGATGGCATCATGTGCTTGCGCGCCAAACGCGCTCCTAAAAATGAAAAACCGCCCGTAAAACAACGCGGGCGGTTTCGATCTTACCAGTTCAGCAGGAAATATCTGTCAAGCATCATGCATTGCGCATGGACTTAAGCCATGATTCAGCAAGTTTTGACAATTAATTCAATTGCTGGATGCCTGCCAAGACCCAGCCGCTATTGCCGCTGACGGGTTTCGACATATTCCACACTTCCGCGAACGGTTCCGCTGCCGCACCCTGCGCCGAACGGATCAGGCCCGTAAACTTCACGCTGGCCAGGTAATCGTTAACGCTGGTCTCGATCCCCATCAATTCGGCGTCGATGGTGACGACATCGGTAAAGTCCGGCTGCGCGCCCCGTTCCTGGATTTGCATGCGCAGTTCCGCATACACTTCCGGCGACGTGAATTCGCGGATATCGTTGACGTCCGCCTTGTCCCAGGCCGCTTGCAAGCGAATGAAATTGCTTTTCGCGTGGCGCAGGAAGGCTTCCTTGTCGAAGTCGCTTGGCACGCCCCATGGCGCGGCAACTGGTGCCGGGACCGGGACCGGCTTGTCCAGGCCGACGCCGGACGAAACGGGCTGCAGCGGTGGAATGCGCGAACCAATGTCAGGCACGTTGCCGGCCGGTGCCGGCTGGTTGCCGCCAAAGCCCGCGAACGGCGCATTGCCGCCGGCGTTGCTGTCACGCTTGCCGCGCACCATGCGGTAGATGAAGAAGACCACGCCGGCCAACAAGGCCACCATCAGCAGGGTGCTGATCATGCTGGCCAGGGCGCCGCCCAGGCCGAAATGCGACAGCAGCGCGCCCAGGCCCAGGCCCAGCAAGGCACCGCCCAGCAAGCCCTTCCAACGGCTCGGGGCCTTGGCGGCAGGCGCCGGCGCGGGGGCCGGTGCAGGTTGCGCCTGGCGTGGCGTGGCAGCCGGTGCCGGGGTCGGCGCCGGTGCGGGCGCCTGGCGGCCCACGTTTTGCGACTGGCGGCCAAACGAACGGCCACCGCCCATGGGTCGGGCCAGCGCCTCGCCCAGCATGGATACCGTGGTCGCGGCCAGCATCATGCCGACCATAAATTTCTTCAATTTCATTCCATCTCCTAAAATCACCAACATTGATGCATTACATCTTGATACCGGTATGCAAAGCGGCAATGCCTGCCGTCAAATTGTAGTACTGCACGCGCTCCAGGCCCGCCGTTTCCATCATGGTCTTCAGCGTTTCCTGGTCCGGGTGCATGCGGATCGATTCTGCCAGGTAGCGATAGCTTTCCGCGTCGCCGGCGATTTTTTTTCCGAACCACGGCAAGACCGAGAACGAATACAGGTCGTACGGCTTTTGCAGGGGAGCGGCCACCTTGGAAAATTCCAGCACCAGCAGCTTGCCACCCGGTTTCAGCACGCGGCGCATTTCCGCCAGCGCCACATCCTTGTGCGTCATGTTGCGCAGGCCAAAGGCCACGCTAACACGGTCAAAATAGTTATCGGGGAATGGCAGTTTCTCCGCGTCACACAACAAGGTGGGGGTGAGCAAGCCGCGATTCAAGAGGCGGTCGCGGCCTACGCGCAACATCGATTCATTGATATCGGTCAACCAGACTTCGCCGGTGGGGCCCGCCTGCTTGGCAAATGCCTTCGACAGGTCGCCCGTGCCGCCGGCGATGTCGAGCACCTTGAAGCCGGGGCGCACGCCCGCATTGGCAATCGTGAACGTCTTCCACAGACGGTGCAGCCCGCCCGACATCAAGTCGTTCATCACGTCGTATTTGGCAGCGACGGAATGGAACACCTTGGCGACTTCGCGCACTTTGTCGTCTTCTGCAACTGTTTTGTATCCGAAATGGGTCGTATTGGTCATGGTAGGCAGTCTGTTTGAACTTGGGAGCATTATACAAGCGGCAGGCGCATTTCCCCGTGACGCCGGAGAAGGTATTGCCTTTCCACTGCATTCGCAGCAAGCATTGCCGCCCGGGCATACGCCGCCAGCGCCCCCGGCCGGTCGCCGTGGCGGCGCAGCAAGTCGGCCCTGGCCGCATGCAGATAATGCGATTGCGCCAGGCTGGGCACGGTTTCCAGCCGCGCCAGCCAGGCCAGGCCGTGTTCGGCGCCATGCGCCATGGCACAGGCAATCACCGCATTGAGCAAAATCAAGGGTTCCGGCTTGTGCCGCAGCAAGGCGCCATACAGGGCGCTGATCTGGCGCCAGTCCGTCTGGCTGGCTGCAGCCGCTTTGGCGTGCAAGGCGGCAATGGCCGCCTGCAATTGATATGGTCCTGGCGCGCGCGTCGGCAAGGCTACTTCCAGCACGGCCAGTCCCTCGGCAATCAAGTCACTCTGCCACAGGCGCCGGTCTTGTTCTTCCAAGGTCAGCAAATATCCTTCGGGCGAGAGGCGGGCCGGGCCGCGCGACGCCTGCAGCAGCATCAGGGCCAATAAACCCTGCACTTCCGGCCGGCCGGGCTGTAAAGCGTCGAGCAGCCGTCCCAGCCGCAGCGCCTCCGCGCACAGGTCCGCGCGCAGCAGGGTGTCACCCCCGCTGGCGCAATAGCCTTCGCTGAACACCAGATAGATTACCTGCAGCACTTGCGCCAGCCGTTGTGGCCAATCTTGCGTCCGCGGCAACTCGAAGGGGATGCGCGCTTCGGCGATCTTGCGTTTGGCGCGCAATAGCCGCTGCGACAGGGCCGCTTCCGCCAGGCCGAAGGCCCGCGCGATCTCGGCCGTGGACAAGCCACACAGGGTGCGCAGGGCCAGCGCCACTTGCGCCTCGGGCGCCAGCGCGGGATGGCAACAGATGAACAGCAGGCGCAAACGGTCGTCCTCGATGGCGTGCGTTTCTTGAATCATGGCCGCCGGCAGACTCGACAGCACAGCCTCGGCATCGCTGATGCTCTTGCCCGCCCGACGCACCTGATCGAGGCCCGCGTTACGCGCCACGGAACTGAGCCAGGCGGCGGGATTATCGGGTATGCCCGTGCGCGGCCACAGTTCCAATGCCTTGCGGCATGCTTCCTGCAGCACATCTTCCGCCAGGCCCAGGTCACCGAAACGCCGCATCAGGCTGGCCAGCACCCTGCCCCGCTCCTGGCGAAAGACATGCTCGACGGTCGACATGGCGTCGCAGATCATCGTCAGGCCGTGACGGGCCGTACTTCGATAGTGCCCAAAGAGGCTATCGGACAACGCGCAGCCCAGGCCAGCGCCTCGTCCAGGTTGACGCAGGCTAGCAGATAGTAGCCGCCCAGTTGCTCCTTGGTTTCCGCAAACGGCCCATCCGTGATGACAGGCTTGCCATTTTGCACACGCACGCTGGTGGCGCTGTCCACGGACGCCAGCTCGGCCCCGCCGCGCAGCACGCCGGCCGCTTCCAGAGCTTGCGTATAGCTGGCAAAGTCGGCCATCAGGCTGGCCATCTGGCCCTCTTCCATGGCTGCATAGCACGCCTCGTCGGCATAGATCAGGATCATGTATTCCATAGTCTCTTCTCCAAAAGAAAAATGCCCGCAAGCGCGGGCATTCATACGACGAACGGGGCGGCGGTTTTCCGACAGATTACCGCATTATGTTTTTTGCTTAATGTTTATGCCCGCAGCTCGGGCCATGCACATGACCGCCGGACGCTTGCTTGACCGTCATGTCGGCCTTGGCATCGCGGCCGCTATCGCCCGGGTAGCCGGCCGCCGTCAGACGATCCAGGTAATCCTGCCACAGGGTCGCTTGCTGCGCGCCCAGCTTGTACAGGTAGGCCCAGGTGTACAGGCCGGAATTGTGGCCATCGCTGAAAGTCGGCTGCACGGCGTAGTTGCCGACAGGCTCGATGCCCGTGATGCCGACCAGGCGTTTTCCTAGTTGCAAGGTTTCCTGGCCCTTGCCATGGCCCTGCACTTCGGCCGACGGCGAGTACACGCGCAGGTATTCGAACGGCAGCGCAAATGTGCTGCCATCATCGAACGCCACGTCGAGCACGCGCGACTGGTTGTGCACGGTCAAGCCGGTCGGTTGGGGTGTTGCTACTTTTTCAGTCATGACAATACTTTATGCGGATAAACGTTGAATGATGGCGGCGCGCAGTGCCGGCAACAGGGCGCGGCGCGCGGCCAGCACGGCCGGTGCCGTCTCGCGCTGCATCACCGCCCAGCTGGGATGTGGGAAATGCGCATCGTCGCGGTAGCGGGGAATCACGTGCCAATGCACGTGCGGCGTCATGTTGCCGAAACTGGCCACATTGACCTTTTCCGGTTGCATGACTTCGCGCACGGCCAGCTCGACTTGCCACACGACTTCCATGACATAGTTGCGCTCACCGGGCGTCAAATCCGTCATTTCCTTCACGTGTTTGTTCCAGATCACGCGGCAAAAGCCGGGGTAGCCTGGATCGTCGACGGCCACCACGGACAGGCGCTCGCTACGCCACAGCAAGGTTGCACAACCCTGCTTGTTGGCGAAGCTATCGAGCAACTGACATAAATCACAGGTCAAGGAGGTCACACGAGCACCCGTTCAATGCCACCGTCATTCGCGCGTTTCACGTAATCCGGCATCCAGTTCTCTCCCAGCAAATGTTTGGCGATCTCGACGACGATGTAGTCGGCCGTGGTGCCCGAATCGTCATTGTAGCGCGACAAGCCTTGCAGGCACGATGGGCAGCTGGTGAGGATTTTGACGTCGCCCGTGAACCCGTCACCGCGCAACTTGTCGGCGCCCTTGACCATCTCTTCTTCCTTGCGGAAACGCACTTGCGTGGAAATGTCGGGACGCGTGACGGCCAGGGAACCCGATTCGCCGCAGCAACGGTCATTTTTCTCGATCTTCACGTTGTCTACCGTGCTGATCAGGGAATTGATGGTCTTTCCCGACTCCTGCAGCTTCATCGGATTATGGCATGGCTCGTGGTACATATAGCGCGTGCCGTTGACGCCTTCCAGCTTGACGTTTTTCTCCAGCAAGTACTCATGGATATCCATGATGCGGCAGCCGGGGAAAATCTTTTCAAATTGATACGTCGCCAGCTGGTCATAACAGGTGCCGCACGAGACGAGCACCGTTTTGATATCCAGGTAATTGAGCGTGTTGGCCATGCGGTGGAACAAGACGCGGTTGTCCGTCATCATCTTCTCGGCCTTGTCGAACTCGCCAGCGCCCCGCTGCGGATAACCGCAGCACAGGTAACCGGGCGGCAAGACCGTCTGCACGCCCACTTCCCACAGCATCGCCTGCGTCGCCAGGCCCACTTGCGAGAACAAGCGCTCCGAACCGCAACCGGGGAAGTAGAACACGGCTTCCGTATCGGCCGTGGTCGTCTTCGGATTGCGGATGATGGGAATGACTTTATCGTCTTCGATGTCGAGCAACGCGCGCGCCGTTTTCTTCGGCAGGTTGCCCGGCATCTTTTTATTGATGAAATGGATCACCTGCGCCTTGACCGGTGGCTTGCCTGTCGATGGCGGCGGCGCCTTGGTCTGCTTCTTGGCAAATTTCTTCAGCAAATCGTGGCCCAGGCGCTGCGCCTTGTAGCCCCAGTCGATCATGACCTTGCGCGTGGCGTTGATGGTCACGGGATCGGTGGCGTTGAGGAACAGCATCGTTGCCTTGGTGCCGGGATTAAAACTCTTCTTGTCCATCTTGCGCAGCAAGTTGCGCATGTTCATCGACACGTCGCCAAAGTCGATATTGACGGGGCAAGGCGTGACGCATTTATGGCACACCGTGCAGTGATCGGCCACATCCTCGAACTCTTCCCAATGCTTGATGGAAATGCCGCGGCGCGTCTGCTCTTCGTACAGGAAGGCTTCAATCAGGGACGAGGTCGCCAAGATCTTGTCGCGTGGCGAGTACAGCAAGTTGGCGCGCGGCACGTGGGTCGCGCATACGGGTTTGCACTTGCCGCAGCGCAAGCAATCCTTGACGCTGTCGGCGATGGCGCCGATATCGCTTTGCTGCATGATCAGCGATTCGTGGCCCATCAGGCCGAACGATGGCGTATAGGCATTGCGCAAGTCGGCGCCCATGCCCGGCAGATTCAGCAATTTGCCTTTATTAAAACGGCCTTCCGGGTCGATGCGCTGCTTGTAGCTGCGGAACTCGCCGATTTCTTCTTCCGTCAAGAATTCCAGCTTGGTAATGCCGATACCATGCTCGCCGGAAATGACGCCATTCAGCGAGCGGGCCAGTATCATGATGCGGCCCACGGCTTGGTGGGCATCTTGCAGCATTTCGTAATTGTCCGAGTTGACGGGCAAGTTTGTGTGCACGTTACCGTCGCCCGCATGCATGTGCAGCGCGACAAACACGCGGCTACGCAGAATGCGCGCATGGATGGCGGTCGCCTCATCAAGGATCAGCTTGAAAGCGGCGCCGTTGAAGATCTGGCGCAGTTGCGCACGAATCTCTTGCTTCCAGGTAATGCGCACGGTACGGTCCTGCACCACGTCAAACAGGGTGGCAGCGGGCTGCGTTTCCAGGCGTGCATCGAACACGGGCAACAAACGCTCCAGGCCCAGTTCAGCCAACTCGTTTTTCACGTCCGCCAGCGGACGGTCCAGCTGGGCCAGCAGATAGGTCCAACGTGCCGTGACTTGCGCCAGCAATTGCTGCGCCTGCTCGGCGCGGTCGCCCAGCATTTCAGCGTCGTCGACCCGGTCGTCCGACGCATCGTCGCTCTTGCCAATTGGCAAGTTACCCTTGGCAAAGAATTCACTGAGGGCATCGGCCAGTTGCAGCTTGTTCTTGATCGACAGTTCGATATTGATGCGCTCGATACCATCGGTGTATTCGCCCATGCGATTCAGGGGAATCACCACGTCTTCATTAATCTTGAACGCGTTGGTGTGCTTGGCAATGGCCGCCGTGCGGGCGCGATCGAGCCAGAATTTCTTGCGCGCTTCCGCGCTGACGGCAACAAAGCCTTCGCCCACGCGGGTGTTGGCGATGCGCACCACTTCCGACGCCGCTTGCGCGACGGCATTTTCATCGTCGCCGACGATGTCGCCAAACAAGGCCATCTTCGGCAGCACGCCCCGCTTCGACTTGGTGGCGTAACCGACGGCGCGCAGGTAGCGCTCGTCCAGGTGTTCCAGGCCCGCCAGGCGGATGGTCGTGTATTGTTCGCCCTTGGCCGGCAAGCCATCGAGGTAATCCTTGATTTCCACGATCGATGGAATCGCGTCGCGCGCCTGGCCAAAGAATTCCAGGCAGACGGTACGGGCGAACTTCGGCATCTTGTGCAAGATCCAGCGCGCCGACGTGATCAGGCCGTCGCAGCCTTCTTTCTGGATACCCGGCAAGCCGGCGAGGAACTTGTCCGTCACATCCTTGCCCAGGCCTTCCTTGCGGAAGCGGCGGCCGGGAATTTCCAGGATTTCCGTCTTGAACGGCGCGTTTGGTTTCGTCGCGTCGCGCGTACTCGGGTGGCGCCATTCCAGCTGGAAACGTGCCAGTGCGATATCGTGGATTTTGCCCAGGTTATGGTCGAGACGCGTGACATCGAGCCAGTCGCCGTTCGGGTCGACCATGCGCCACGAAGCCAGGTTGTCCAGCGCCGTACCCCACAGCACGGCCTTCTTGCCGCCCGCATTCATGGCAACGTTACCACCAATGCAAGAGGCGTGCGCCGAGGTCGGGTCGACGGCAAACACGAAGCCGGCCTTTTCCGCCGCTTCCGATACCTTGTTCGTGATCACGCCCGCGCCCGAATTGATCGTCGCGTATTCCTGCGTGAGGCCGGGCAAGAGCGTCATTTCCACGGCGCCCAGGGTAATCAGTTTTTCCGTGTTGATGACGGCCGACATCGGCGTCAGGGGAATCGCGCCGCCCGTGTAGCCGGTGCCGCCGCCGCGCGGGATGATGGTCAGCCCCAACTCGATGCAGCCTTTCACCAGGCCGGCCATTTCTTCTTCCGTGTCGGGCGTCAGGACGACGAACGGGTATTCGACGCGCCAGTCGGTGGCGTCCGTCACGTGCGACACGCGCGTCATGCCATCGAAACGCACATTGTGTTTTTCCGTGTAGCGCCCCAGCACCTTGACCGTGCGCTTGCGCAAGTCATAGGTCTTGCGGAACTCGTCGCCGAAATCGGCCACGGCCTTGCTGGCCGCTTTCAGCAGCAGTTCCACATTGTGGCTTCGCGCCTGCGCCACTTCGGGCGCTTCGCCACTAACCGCGACATCGCCGCCGGCCGCATCGATGCCCAGGCGGCGCTTGTCGACTTCGGCCAGGCGGTGATGCAAGGCATCGATCAAGCCTTGGCGGCGCTTCGGGTTATCGAGCAAGTCATCTTGCAGGTAGGGATTGCGGCGCACCACCCAGATGTCGCCCAGCACCTCGTACAGCATGCGGGCCGAACGGCCCGTCTGGCGGGCGCCGCGCAGCTCGTCGAGCAGGCGCCAGGAGTCCTCCCCCAACAGGCGTATGACGATCTCGCGATCGGAAAACGACGTGTAGTTATACGGGATTTCGCGCAGGCGGCTTGCTGCGGGACCATTCGGCGTTTCTGCCAGTAAAGCTTGGAGTTGTGCGGGAGCGTTCATGGAGTATGGTGACGATGTGGACTGGGCCCTAAAGGACCATTTTATCTTATTGCGCCGCAGCATGCGGGAACAGCCTTAGCCCGCCTAAGGTTTAAGCACCTCGCCCACCACCATAGCAAATACGGGAAAGCTTACTTTTTCATGAATAAAAAATCAGTTTTCCTGATTTTTTGACGTGAAACTGCCAAGAATCGGACTCAGCCACAAACTATCAATCTGCCCAAAAATAGGGCAAACAGGCGTTGCAATACGTACCATCGCCATCACGCCAGCATTTGTCCGATCCGGTGCCATACGCCGTCTGGCACGTACAACAGCAAGCCCGTCATGGTCAGGTAGCGCGCGCACTTGCCGATGGCCATGTAGGCCACGCTGGGCCAGAATGGCAGCTTGAGCCAGCCCGCCAGCGTGCACAGGGGGTCGCCCACGAGCGGCAGCCAGGCCAGCAGCATGGTCTTGGCGCCATAGCGGGCCAGCCAGCGGAACCAGCGCGTGTCGCGCTCCTTGGCGAACGCCTGTTTGGCACGGTAGCCCATCCAGTAGTCGACGATGCCGCCCAAGGTATTGCCCAGGGTGGCGACGCCGATGGCGGCCCAGAACAACGCGGGATTGGCCTTGATGACGGCAAACACGGCCGGCTCCGAGCCGAGCGGCAGCAAGGTGGCGGAAATAAAGCTGATCAGAAAGATCGATGTCAGCCCGACTTCCGGCGCTGCGATCAGCTGCAGCAGCCAGGCGATTGCGGATTCGATCATGGAACACTTCGCGATGCAGTAAGGCTCTCCATTATAATGAAGCGCAGCTTGCGCGCCGCACAATCCGCGCCGACCAGCCAGGGCTCACCGGCCCCTAGTTCCACAGAGCATTATTTGTCGCCAGGCTATCCGCCGCCGCGCCGCCGCTATCGACCGACACGCTCCAGAGCCTTTCTGGCCCAGAATCACTTGCTAGCAGACTATGAACATCGACTACCTCAAGAAAATCCTGACCGCCCGCGTCTATGACGTCGCCACCGAAACGCCGCTGGAACTGGCCCCGGCCCTGTCGCAGCGCCTGAACAACCAGATTTACTTCAAGCGCGAAGACATGCAAAGCGTGTTCAGCTTCAAGATTCGCGGCGCCTACAACAAGATGGCCCAGCTCAGCGATGCGGAACGCAAGCGCGGCGTCATTTGCGCCTCGGCCGGCAACCATGCCCAGGGCGTGGCCCTGTCGGCAGCGCGCATGGGTTGCCGCGCCGTCATCGTCATGCCCACCACCACGCCCCCCGTCAAGATCGACGCCGTCAAGGCGCGCGGTGGCGTACATGTGGAAATCGTGCTGCACGGCGAGTCCTACACGGATGCTTATAACCACGCGCTGACCCTGGAAAAAGAACAGAAGCTGACCTTCGTGCACCCGTTCGACGATCCGGACGTGATCGCCGGCCAGGGTACGATCGGCATGGAAATCCTGCGCCAGCATTCCGGCCCCATCCACGCCATCTTCGTCGCCATCGGCGGCGGCGGCCTGATCGCCGGCGTGGCTGCGTACGTGAAACAGATTCGCCCCGACATCAAGATCATCGGCGTGCAAACGGTCGATTCGGACGCCATGGCGCGCTCGCTGAAAGCGGGCGAACGCGTCACCCTGCCCGACGTGGGGCTATTTTCGGACGGCACGGCCGTGCGCCTGGTGGGCGAAGAAACCTTCCGTTTGGCACAGCAATATGTCGATGAAGTCATTATCGTCGACACGGACGCCATTTGCGCCGCCATCAAGGATGTGTTTACGGATACGCGCAGCATCCTGGAACCGGCCGGCGCACTGGCCATCGCGGGTGCCAAGGCCTATGTGGAGCGGGCCAGCCTGAGCAAGCACCCGGTCGTCAACCAGACGCTGGTCACCATCGCCTGCGGCGCCAACATGAATTTCGACCGCTTGCGCTTCGTCGCCGAGCGTGCCGAGCTGGGCGAGTTCCGCGAAGCCGTGTTTGCCGTCACCATGCGCGAACAGCGAGGCAGCTTCAAGCGCTTCTGCTCACTCATCGGCGCGCGCAACGTGACGGAATTTAATTACCGCATCAGCGATGAAAAAGCCGCGCACGTGTTCGTCGGCATTCAAATTGCCGACAGGCATGAATCGGGCGTGCTGGCGAAGACATTCGAGGAACACGAATTCAAGACGCTCGACCTGACGCACGACGAGCTGGCCAAGTCGCACATCCGCCATCTGGTCGGTGGCAAGAGCCGGCTGGCCCAGGACGAGCTGCTATACCGCTTTGAATTCCCAGAGCGCCCCGGTGCGCTGATGCGCTTCCTCGACAGCATGGCGCCGAACTGGAATATTTCCCTGTGTCATTACCGCAGCCAGGGCGGCGACGTGGGCCGCATCCTCATCGGCCTGCAAGTGCCACCCGACGAGATGGGCGAGTTTGCCCGCTTCCTCGACACCCTGGGGTACCGTTACTGGGATGAAAGCAGCAATCCTGTGTATAAGCTGTTTTTAGGTTAAGCATCACCTCCCAACGGCGACTACTCGCCGCTGGGGGAATTAGGCTACCATGCGTGCTTGACTGAATTCACGCCACACGACCATGACCGCCACCCACGACCTCGCCGAACAATCGCCCCTGGGCAAAAACTCCGCCTACCGCAGCGATTACGCACCGGAACTGCTGTTCCCGATTCCCCGCCAAGGCAAGCGCGATGAATTGGAACTGCACGGCACACTGCCGTTCTTTGGCCTCGATATCTGGAATGCCTACGAACTGTCATGGCTGAACCAGCGCGGCAAGCCGCAGGTGGCCATTGCCAAGGTCAGCGCGCCGGCCGATTCGCCGAACATCATTGAATCGAAATCGTTCAAGCTGTACCTGAACTCGTTCAACCAGACCAAACTGGACGGCCCGGATGCGCTGCTGGCCCTGCTCAAGCAGGATTTGTCGATGGGTTTTGGCGCGCCCGTGCAAGTGGAACTGACCTTGCAGGAAGATTTTGGCAAGCTCAAAATGGGCGAATTCGATGGCGTACTGCTCGACCGCCTGGACCTGGAAATTACCGAGTACACGCCTTCGCCGCAACTCTTGAAGGCAGCGCTGGATGAGGCTCCGGTGGAAGAAAAACTCGTCTCACACTTGCTCAAATCGAATTGCCTGGTGACGGGTCAGCCGGACTGGGGCAGCGTGCAGATCGCGTATGCAGGACCACAGATCGATCAGGAAAGCCTGTTGCGCTACCTGATTGGTTTCCGCGAACACAATGAATTCCATGAGCAATGCGTGGAGCGCATCTTTGTCGATATCTTGCGCCAGTGCAAGCCGCAAAAACTGTCCGTGTATGCGCGCTATACGCGCCGCGGCGGACTCGATATCAATCCGTGGCGCAGCAACTACAGCACGGGCGCGATGCCGGCCAATCTGCGTAATGCGCGCCAGTAACACGGCGCAACACCTTGAAATCATGCCAACAGGAATGTTGGCGGTGTTTTAAAACAACGTTGCAGTAGTGCCCCAGTGCAGGTCAGAGACGCTGAAAAATCGGAAAATCGGCATTCGGCGGCGGAAAAACCGGCGCGCCGCGTGTTTTTAATCAAGAAATAGCCGATACACCCCGGTGTTGGTTTTTTGCCAAAATGATGGCGACATGGGCTGTAGCGCACACTGCGCCCACAGCGGGCGTATACTGTTGAGAATTGGCGTTACAGGCCGCAGAAACAGGCCTATAATTCGGCTCGCAAGCCCTCTGCGCATTGCACCATTTCATTGAGTGTCATGACTAATCTTAGCAAAATACTATCCCTCGAAAACGTCCTGCTGGACCTGGAAGTCTCCAGTAAAAAGCGCGCCTTCGAGCAAGCCGGCCTGATCTTCGAAAACAACTACGGCATCGCCCGCTCTACCGTTTCGGACAATCTGTTTGCCCGCGAACGCCTGGGCTCGACAGGCCTGGGGCATGGCGTGGCCGTACCGCACGGCCGCGTCAAGGGCAGCAAGACCTTGAAAGCGCCGCTGGGCGCCTTCGTGCGCCTGGCCGAGCCGATTCCCTTCGAGTCGCCCGATGGCAAGCCCGTCAATCTGCTGTTTTTCCTGCTGATTCCCGATCATGTCACCCAGCAACATCTGGAAATTTTGTCGGAAATTGCCGAAATGTTTTCCGACGATGCTTTCCGCACGGCGCTGGCCACGGATCCGGAACCGAAATCCGTGCATTCGCGCATCGTCAATTGGCAACCCAGTCTGCAAGCGGCGGGTTAAACTTCAGGTATTCCTCCACTCCTGAAGAAGACTGCCATGTTGCAAACGCCACTGACGATACAACGCCTGTACGACGATAATCGTGAAAGTCTGCAACTGGGCTGGTTCGCCGGCTTCCCCGGCGGCGAGCGCCTGATCTCGGGCGATGTCTCGTCGGCCGCCGACCAGGTGGGCCACTTGAACCTGATCCATCCAGGCCGTATCCAGGTCTTCGGCCACCAGGAAATCAATTACTACCAGCGCCTGAAGGTCAATACGCGCACCCACGTGATTGGCGAACTGATCGCTGGCGGCCCGCCCGCGCTGATCATCGCGCAAGGGTTGGAAACCCCGCCCGACATCCTCGCCATCTGCGACGAGCAAAACATTCCCCTGTTCTCCACCCCGCTGCCGGCCGCGCAAGTGATCGACTTCCTGCGCGTCTACCTGTCGAAAAAGCTGGCGCAGCGCATCATCATGCATGGCGTGTTCATGGACGTGCTGGGCGTCGGCGTGCTGATCACGGGCGACTCTGGCCTGGGCAAGAGCGAGCTGGGCCTGGAACTGATTTCGCGCAGCCACGGCCTGGTGGCCGATGACGCCGTGGAATTCTCGCGCATCGCGCCGAACATGATCGAAGGCCGCTGCCCGCCCCTGCTGCAAAACCTGCTGGAAGTGCGGGGCCTGGGCTTGCTCGACATCAAGGCCATCTTTGGCGAAACGGCCGTGCGCCGCAAGATGCGCTTGAAACTGATCGTGCATCTGGTGCGCCGCAACGCGCTGGAAGAAGAAGTCGAGCGCCTGCCCTTCCTGTTCCCCACGGAAGACGTGCTCGGCTTGCCCGTGCGCAAGGTTGTCATCCCCGTCGCCGCCGGCCGCAACATCGCCGTGCTGCTGGAAGCGGCCGTGCGCAATACGATTTTGCAACTGCGCGGCATCGATACCTTGCAGGAGTTCATGGAGCGGCAGAGATTAGCTATGAGCGGTGACTAGTCTGCAGTGGAGTTCACCCTTGCAAGGGCGAACCGTTGCGCAGGCGGAGAGCAGCGCTCTCCGAAATCCCTGCGACACCAACGTTTGGCGATGAGTGGGGATTGAGAGCTCGGTAAGACACCAGCATTTGCTTAACCAACACTCCAGTCCAAATTGCAATAATTTGTAAAGATAGTTGCCTCGGGAGCGCAGCGCCGATCTTTATTGTATGATCGGCGTATGCATATCGTCCTTATCACCGGAATATCCGGCTCCGGTAAATCCGTCGCGCTCAATGTGCTGGAAGATACCGGCTATTATTGTGTCGACAATCTGCCACCGGCCTTGCTGCCCAGTTTGGTGCAAACGCTGCTCGACGAAGGGACGCCGCAACTGGCCGTCGCCGTCGATGCGCGCAGCGCCGAGTCGCTGACCAGCCTGCCACACAATGTGGCGCTGCTGCGCGACCAAGGGCACGACGTCAAGGTCATGTTTTTGACGGCGACCACGCATTCCCTGGTGGCGCGTTTCTCCGAAACGCGGCGCAGCCATCCCTTGTCGCACGAATTGCGCCCAAATCAGAATCCGGCCAGCCGCCGCACCCTGATCGAATGCATCTCGGAAGAGCGCGAACGCCTGTCTGCCATTGAACAGCTGGGCCATGTGATCGACACCTCGGAACTGAGCGCCAACAAATTGCGCGCCTGGATCAAGGATATCGTCGCCGCCGAACGCGCCCCGCTGACCCTGTTCTTTGAATCGTTCGCCTTCAAGCTGGGCGTGCCGCTGGACGCCGATTTCGTCTTCGACGTGCGGGCCTTGCCGAATCCCTATTACGACTTGGCGCTGCGCCCGCTCGACGGACGCGACGCGCCCGTGATCGCCTTCCTCGACGCGCAACCGAGCGCGCTGGAACTGCTGGCCGACATCCGCGCCTTCATCGAGAAATGGTTGCCGTCATTCAAGTCCGATAACCGCAGCTACCTGACGGTGGCCCTGGGTTGCACGGGCGGCCAGCACCGCTCCGTGTACATGGCGGAACGGCTGGCGCAATACTTCGGCCCCAACGAGCGCGTGGTTCTGCGCCACCGCGAGCGCTCTTAATTAATTCAGACGGTAAAGCGGATGTGCGGCGGCCGGCCAGACGGGAGCGAAGAAACGCGCCACCATGGCCGCATCGACCTCGTCCAGGCTGGATGGATTCCAGCGGGGCGCATTGTCCTTGTCGACCACCAGCGCGCGCACGCCCTCGATCACTTCGCCATGCTCGAAATTGTGGCGTACCACCGTGCGCTCCATGCGCAGGCAATCGGCCAGACCCAGGTGGGCGCCCCGCTGCAGCAATTCCAGGGTCACCGACATCATCAGCGGCGAACGCAGACGCATGGCCGCCAAGGCCTTGCTGGCGAACACGCTGTCATCCTGCGCCAGCGAAGCCATGATGGCGGCAACAGAAGGGGCGCCGAAATGGCGGTCCAGCGCCGCGCGCGCCGCGGCCAAGACAGAAGCGCCCGCCTCGGCCTGGAACGGTGCCGCCAGCGCCTTGATGGCCACCGGCAAGGCCTCACCCGGCGTCGATTCGAACAGGTCCAACAGCGCCCCCATGTGCGCCTCAGGCAGGTACACATCGGCCAGGCCCGTGTACAGGGCATCGGCCGCGTTGATCGTCAAACCCGTCAAGCCCAGGTACAGGCCCAGCTGGCCCGCCAGGCGGGAAAGAAAATAGCTGCCGCCCACGTCCGGGAACAAGCCAATATTGACTTCCGGCATGGCCATGCGCGTGCGGCCCGTGACGATGCGCAGGCGGTTGCCTGGCCCGGCTTGCGCCACGCCCATGCCGCCGCCCATCACCACGCCATCCAGCACGGCGATATACGGTTTCGGATAGAAATGAATTAAATGATTTAAGGCATATTCTTCCGTAAAGAAATCTTCCAGTTGGGCACTGCCGCCTTGCGGCGTGGCCAGGCCCGCATCGTAAAAGAAACGGATGTCGCCGCCGGCGCACAGGGCTTTTTCACTACTGGAACGGATCACGACGGCGTCCACCTGCGGATCGTAGCGCCAGGCCAGCAAAGCCGCGCTCAGCGCGCGCACCATGTCCAGCGACAAGGAATTCAAGGCTTTCGGGCGGTCGAGCACGATGTGGCCCGTGCGGTTGCGAATGGAGGTCTGGACGAAGTCGCTCATGGCAAAATGAAAAAAAGTGAGAACGGGAACATTCTAGCGCTTGCGAGGGGAATATTGCGTTTGACAGGTCCGGGCGCAAAAAAGGGCGCAATGTGCGCCCTTAGTTGATCACAACCGGTTCAAAGTCGCAGGCCGTAGAACACGTGGGAAAACCGTAGCGAGCGGATGTGAGTTGTGGCTGAGAAGCGGAGCTGTGCATATGCACAGTAAGCATCGGAGGCCGCAAATCGCGACGCGCAGTAGGTTTTTTGGTGTTCTTAGGCGGCGGCGAATTCTTCGTCCGAGTTGTCTGGCAGATGCTTGATCGCCTCTTTACCGTGCCCTTGCACTTTGGTTTTGTACTTCATCACTTGCCTGTCCAACTTGTCGATCAGGGTATCAATCGCGGCATACAGGTCTTGCCCCAGGCTTTCCACGTAGACGGTCTTGCCACTCAGACGCAGGTTGACTTCAGCCTTTTGACGTTTTTCTTTCTCTTTGAGGTTATCCACGGTCAGAATCACGGCAATATCGATGACTTGATCGAAATGACGTTTCACGCGTTCCAGCTTCGTTTGTACGTATTCACGGATGGCTGGTGTGACTTCGAGATGATGTCCGCTGATGGTGAGATTCATACACACTCCTAAAGATGATCGGGTTCGTGCGGTCCATCGACTCCGGCCCGCAGAGGAACCGAAAAAAACTTACAAACACTTACGCAGGCTCACTGGCGGAATTTTCAACGCTTCCCGGTATTTGGCAACAGTACGTCGCGCAATCACCATGCCTTGTTCCCCCAGCATGTCCGCAATCTTACTGTCGGATAAAGGATTTTTAGGGTCTTCTGCTCCTGTCAGTTGCACGATCAATGCCCGTATCGCCGTCGATGACGCTTCGCCCCCCGCTTCGGTGGCGACGTGGCTACCAAAGAAATATTTCAACTCAAACATGCCATGCGGGGTCAGCATGTACTTTTGAGTTGTTACCCGCGAGATAGTACTCTCGTGTAAACCCAGTGTATCAGCTATTTCACGGAGCACAAGGGGGCGCATGGCAACGGCCCCATGCGAGAAAAAGTTCTTTTGTCTTTCTACTATCGCCTGCGCCACGCGCAAGATCGTGTCAAAGCGCTGGCGCATATTCTTGATCAGCCACTTGGCTTCCTGCAACTGTGCGCCCATGGCGCCCTCACCTTTGCCCTGCTTGAGCAAGTTGGCGTACATGGCGTTGACGCGCAGGCGCGGCATGACGTCGTTGTTCAGGGTGACTTGCCAGCCATTGCGCGCGCGCTTGACGACGACGTCGGGCACCACGTAATCGGACACATCTGAGGCGAAGACGGCACCCGGATGCGGATTGCACTGGCGAATCACGGTCTGCGCTTCGCGCAAGTCTTCCTCGTCGCAATCGAGGGCTTTTTTCAGCTTGTTGAAATCGCGCTGGGCAAACCAGGCCAGGTGCTTTTCCACGATGACGAGGGCCATGCGCCGCGTCACCATGGCGATATGCGGCAAACGCTTGATTTGCAAGGCAAGGCATTCGGACGCATTGCGCGCGCCCACGCCGGGCGGATCGAAACTTTGCAGCAGGGACAAGGCCGTGCGCAACTCGTCGGCGTCGATTTCCAGCTCTTGCGGCAGGCGTGCCAGGATGTCGTCGAGCGACTCTTCCAGGTAGCCATTGTCGTCGAGCGCGTCAATGATCAGCTCGACCAGCGCGCGGTCGCGCAATTCGAGCACCGTCACGCGCATCTGCTCCATCAAATGTTCGCGCAGGGTGCAGTGATGGGCTTCAAGTTGCGGGCGCGAATCTTCGTCGTCGGGCGCCTTGCCCCGGCTCGCCTCGCTCCAATCGCTGTCGCCGCCATCCGCTGCGGCCGGGCTGTCGCCAGCCTCGCCATCAAAGGTCTCCGCTTCGGCCGGCGCTGCAGGCGCCTCCTGGCTTGGCGGCTGGGGCGGTGCATCGGCCGGCGCGGCCGTGGAACTCAAGGCGCCATCGGACAGCAGGCGCAGCGAACGGTCGAGCGGATCGTCGAGGCGCTCGAGCAAGGGATTGTCCGTCAGTAATTGCTCTAGTTCCTGGTGCAATTCCAGGGTAGACAATTGCAACAGGCGTATCGATTGCTGCAACTGCGGCGTCAGTGCCAGGTGCTGCGAAGTGCGCAGCTGCAATGATTGTTTCATTGGCTCACATGCGGAAGTGTTCGCCCAGATAGACCCGGCGTACCGACTCGTTCGCGATGATGTCGTCGGGGCGTCCTGACGCCAGCACCGAGCCCTGGTTAATAATGTAGGCACGGTCGCAGATACCCAGCGTCTCGCGCACATTATGATCGGTGATGAGGACGCCGATATTGCGCTCCTTCAAGAAGCGCACGATACGCTGGATCTCGATCACGGCGATGGGGTCGACACCGGCGAACGGCTCGTCGAGCAGCACGAAACGCGGGTCGGTGGCCAGCGCGCGGGCGATTTCCACGCGGCGCCGCTCGCCGCCCGACAGGGACAGCGCCTGGTTCTCGCGCAACTTTTCAATCTGCAAGTCGGCCAGCAATTTATCCAGGCGCTCCTCGATCTCGGCCTTCTTCAGGGGACGGCCTTCGACGGTCTGGATTTCCAGCACGGCGCGGATATTGTCTTCCACCGTCAGCTTGCGAAACACGGATGCTTCCTGCGGCAGATACGACAGGCCCATCTGCGCGCGGCGGTGGATCGGCAGGCGGGAAATGTCCACGCCGCTGATATCGATGCTGCCGCCGTCCGACGGCACCAGGCCGACGATCATGTAGAACGAGGTGGTCTTGCCGGCGCCGTTCGGACCCAATAGCCCGACCACTTCGCCGCATTCGACTTGCAGCGAAACATCATGTACGACTTGCCGCTTGCCATAGGTTTTTTGCAGCCCGCGAACGATCAGGGTGCTGCCGCAACGAGTATTGTCCATTATTTCTTTCCTGGCGCAGGCGTGGCCGGCGCTTTCTCCGCCGCCGGTGCCTTGGTCTTCGGCTGGATCACCATGCGCACGCTGCCGCCATCCGCGGTACTGGTGCCGCTGTCGGAGTTTTCCATCGCAAACACTTCCTTGCGGCTGTCATATGAGATGAAGGCGCCATTGGCCACGTCAGTGACTTTTGTGCCTTCCAGGCGCGTCAGCTTGGCTTTGGAAAACAGTTTCACCACTTCCGTCTTGTTGTCGTATTCCACGCGCTCCGCTTCGCCTTCGACCCACAGATCGCCCGCGCCATCGCGCTTCTGGCGGAAGGTGGCCAGCTTGCCGGGATCGGCCCAGAAGGTAATGAACTGGTAGCCTTGCGGATCTTCCGTGATCAGGGCCCGGCCCGCCTTCATGGTCAAAGTACCCTTGACCAGCACGACGTCGCCCGTCAGGGTACGCACCTGTTTGACGTCATCGACATGGCCGCTACGTGCCGTGATGACGGCTTCCTTCTCGGAATCGGCCTTCTCGGCATGCGCCACGCCCATCATGGCCAGAGAAAATACGGTCAACAGCAAGATGTTCTTCATAGTATGGTTTCCTTGTTTCATTCTGTCATTTTGCCGCCGCGGCCGGGCGCGGTTTCGGCGGGAGGACCATGCGCAGCGCATTCTGCACTTCCACCACGCCGGTAGCGTTATTGGCCTTCATGCCGATGCCATTGATGCGCGAGGCGCCCGTCAGGATATCGACGGGCACGTCCGTTTCCATTCTTTCCTCATCCGGGAACACCGTCAGCGCTTCCGTCTTGACTGTCAGTTTCTGCGCCTTCGGACTGGCCACGCGGTCGATCACGACATTGCGGTGCAGTTGCAGCCGGGTATTGTCCTGGTCGATATGCGCCAATTCCGCATTCATGTTCATCGGCGGCATGCCTGGCGTGAGCTTGCGTACGAAGGGCTGGTCGATATCGGATGAATCGTCCAGCGGATAATGCGTGAGCTTGGTGCCCGATACGATATAGCTGGGCTTGCCCGTCAAGTCCATGCGCACCAGGCTGAAATTGGTGATGAAATAGTCTGGCTCATCCAGATGCTTGCTGGCCGTGATGTCCTGGGCATTCTTGTTCATCACTTCCAACAGCCAAAAACTGCCCAGCGCAAAGACGACGGCCCCCAGCACGGTAAAAATCATGCGCCAGCGATGGGCGCCTCCTGGCTTACGCATAGGATTTCACTCTTTCAAATCTCACTGGCGGCATGGCAATGCGCCTCACTCCAGGAACGGCGCCATGACGCGCGCATAGTTGTCCTGGGCGCGCAGCAGGAATTCACAGATCTCGCGCACCGCGCCGCGGCCGCCGCCGGCCTGCGTCACATGGTGCGCCAGTCCCTGCACTTCCGGACGCCCGCCCGGCACGCTGACGGCAAAGCCCACGCGGCGCAGGATGGGCGCATCGATGACATCGTCGCCGATATAACCGCATTGCTCTTCCGTCAAGCCCGTCAGCGCCAGCAGTTCCCGAAACGGCGTCAGCTTGTCGTGGCCGCCCTGGTGCACATGGGTAATGCCCAGGTCTTGCGCGCGGCGCGCCGTGATGGCCGAGCGGCGCGCGCTGATGATGGCCGTCTGCACGCCCGATTCCTGCAGCAGCTTGATGCCCAGGCCATCATACACATTAAACGTTTTCATCATCTCGCCATCCGGGCCGAAATGCAGGCTGCCGTCGGTGAGCACGCCATCGACGTCAAAGATCATCAGTTTGACCTTGGCCGCGCGCGCCAAGTTGTCCGCTACGCTGTCCATCAGATCACCTTCGCTTGCGTCAGATCATGAATATGCAGGGCGCCCACCAGCTTGCCGTCGGCATCGACGACCAACATCTGGTTGATGCGGAACTGCTCCATCACGGCCACGGCGTCGACGGCCAGGCGCTCGGGCGCGATGCTGCGCGGCTGCGCATGCATGACGTCGCGGATCGCCACTTGCGTGAAATCCTGCACGCGCTCGAACATGCGGCGCAAGTCGCCATCGGTGAACACGCCCACAGGGCGGTCATTCGCATCGACGACGGCCGTCATGCCCATGCCCTTCTTCGTCATTTCTTCCAGCGCCTGCAGCAAGGACGCGTCCACGGCTACCTTGGGCACCCGTTCGCCGCTGCGCATGACGTCATGCACATGCGTCAGCAGGCGACGGCCCAGGGCGCCGCCAGGATGCGAGCGGGCGAAATCTTCTTCCTTGAAGCCGCGCAAGTCGAGCAAGGCCACGGCGATCGCATCGCCCAGGGCCAGGGTCACGGTGGTGCTGGCCGTCGGCGCCAGGTTCAGCGGACAGGCTTCTTTCTCAACAGAAATATCCAGGTGTACGTCGGCCAACTGGGCCAGGCTGGAGTTCGGTTTACCCGTCATGGAAATGAGCACGCCGCCCATACGCTTGACGACGGGCATGATGGCCATCAGTTCCGACGATTCGCCGGAGTACGATATGGCAATAAAAGCATCTTCCGAGGTGACCATGCCCAGGTCGCCATGGGCCGCTTCGGCCGGATGCACGAACAGGGCCGGGGTGCCGGTGGAAGCGAGGGTGGCGGCAATCTTGCGCGCGATATGGCCGGACTTGCCGATGCCGGAGACGACGACGCGTCCCTTGCATTGCAACAACATCGCCACGGCGCGGCCCACGCTGTCGTCCGTGGCCAGGCGCGTGTGCAGCGCAACGATGGCGTCGGACTCGATCTGCAAGGTGGTACGGGCCAGCGCGACGGCGCGCTCGGTCGTCACTTGCATGTCAATTCGATCAAAAGCTTTCAGCATTGTTTTTTCATGGGTTACACTCATGCCCAAAGTATAAACGAATTAGGAAAGCAAAAAACTTGCCAGTCACAACAAACAACGATTTCCATTGACCGTACCGGGCAACCCATGTTTTCCTCGCTTGAACTGACCCTGATGTTACTCGGCAGCGCCGTGCTGGGCGTGGTCGCTTTCAGAATGTTGCATTTGCCGCCCATGCTGGGCTACCTGGCCGTCGGCATCGTCATCGGCCCCCACGCGCTGGGCCTGGCAGCGGAAAACGAGGCCAGCCACACCCTGGCCGAGTTCGGCGTCGTCTTCCTGATGTTTTCCATCGGGCTCGAATTCTCTCTGCCCAGGTTCCTCGCCATGCGGCGCATCGTCTTCGGCCTTGGCATGGCGCAGGTGGTCACCACCATCGTCGCCACCGTCGTCTTCGGCTGGTTCGTCGGGCGCTACCTGTCCGCCTACATCCACCTGAGCTGGCAAGCCGCCTTCGCCCTGGGTGGCGCGCTGGCCATGTCGTCGACGGCCATCGTCTCGAAAATGCTCACGGAACGGCTGGAGCTGGAAAGCGAACACGGCCGCAAGATCATCGGCATCCTGCTGTTCCAGGACTTGGCCGTGGTGCCCCTGCTGATCCTGATTCCCGCCCTCACGCGCGATTCGGACAACCTGGCCGAAACCCTGGCCTGGGCGGGCGGCAAGGCCTTGGTCGTACTCATTTTGCTCTTGTTCATCGGCCAGAAGCTGGTGCGGGGCTGGCTGACCATCGTCGCCAAGCGCCGCTCACAAGAATTGTTCATGCTCAACCTGCTCTTGATTACGCTGGGCGCGGCCTGGATCACGGAACGGGCCGGGCTATCGCTGGCCCTGGGGGCGTTTGTTGCCGGCATGCTCATTTCCGAGACGGAATTCAAGCACCAGGTGGAAGAGGATATCAAGCCGTTCCGCGACGTGCTGCTGGGCCTATTCTTCATCACCGTCGGCATGCTGCTCAATATCCGCGTCGTGCTCGACAACTGGTGGCTCGTCTTGCTGCTGCTGTGCGGCCCCGTGCTGCTGAAATTCGCCCTGATCGCGGGCCTGGCCCGGCTGTTCGGTTCCAGCAACGGCGTGGCCTTGCGCACGGGGCTGGGACTGGCGCAGGCGGGCGAGTTCGGCTTTGTGCTGCTGAACCTGGCTGGCGGCATCAAGCTGATGGACCCGTTCGTCGTGCAGGTGGTGCTGGCCTCGATGGTGCTGTCGATGCTGGCGGCGCCCTTCCTCATCGCCAAGTCCGACGCCATCGTCATGAAACTGGCGGCCAACGACTGGATGATGCAATCCTTGGCGCTTACCAAGATCGCCACGCGCACCATGGCGTCGCAGAAACACGTGCTGATCGCCGGCTTCGGGCGCAGCGGGCAAAGCCTGGCCACCCTGCTGGCAGAGGAAAAGATCGAATACCACGCGCTGGACCTGGACCCGGAACGGGTGCAGGAAGCGCAACTGGCCGGTGCCCACGTCTCGTATGGCGACGCGGGCCGGCGCGAAAGCCTGGTGGCGGCCGGCATCTACCGGGCCAGCGCCGTGGTGATTACCTACGCCAACACACCCTCGGCACTGAAGTTATTGCATCTACTTAAAGAAATGGCGCCGACTTTGCCCGTTATCGTGCGCAGCCACGACGACACCGACCTCGACCTGCTGAAAAGGGCGGGCGCGGCCGAAGTGGTGCCGGAATTGATGGAAGGTAGCCTGATGCTCGCTTCGCACGCGCTGATCATGATGGGCGTGCCCCTGCGCCGCGTGGTGCACCGGGTGCAGGCGGCGCGCGAAGAGCGCTACGCCTCCTTGCGCGGCTATTTCCACGGTTCCAGCGACGCGGGCGACGATGCCGAGTTGGAACGCCTGCATACGGTCACCATCAACGAGGGCGCGCACTGCGTGGGTTTGCCGTTGAGCACGATCGACGTGGCTGGCTGCGGCGCGTTTGTTACGGCCATCCGCCGCGGCCGCGGCAGCCTTGATGTTACCCCCGAGACGCGGCTGGCCAGCGGTGACGTGGTGGTACTGCGCGGCACGGCCGATGCCGTGGCCAAAGCGGAAACATTGCTATTGAAATAATCAACCGATCTTGGTCAGCCCACCTGCGCCTGCCAATTGACGACTTTGTTGCGTCCGCCCGCCTTGGCCTGGTACAGGGCCTGGTCGGCGTGCGCCACCAGTTGCTGCGCCACCGTTTCGATGGGTAGCAGCGCCGCGTTCGCTTCCAGGCTGGCCACGCCTATCGACACGCTGACCCACGCTTGCGCGCTGCCCGGCAAGTCAAACATGGTGCCGGCGATACTGGCGCGGATGCGTTCGGCGACAAACGTCGCGCTATCGAGGGCGGCGTCGATCAGCAGCACAACGAATTCCTCGCCGCCGAAGCGGCCCAGCGCATCGGAGCGGCGCAACTCCGTGCGGATGCGCGTGGCCACTTCGCGCAGCACTTCATCGCCACCCTGGTGGCCATAGGTGTCATTGACCAGCTTAAAATGGTCGATGTCGATATACATGCATGAGATGCAATAATTCTGGCGCCGCGCGCGGGCGATTTCTTCCAGCAGGCGGCGGTCGATATAGCGCCGGTTATAGACGCCCGTCAAGGAATCGGTCAAGCCGATGTATTTCAGCATTTCATTGCTGATCACGTTTTCCAGGCAAATGGCGATGATGGAGGCCATGTGCTTGATGAAATCCGTGCCCAGCGAGGGCGTAAAGCGCGTCACGTCGCCGCTGGCCAGGTTCAGGCTGCCAATCAGGCGCTTGTTGCGCAGCAAGGGCACCAGGGCCACGCTGCGCAGGGGAGCGTCGATCTGCGGAAAGCGCGGGCCATGCACGGGTGCATCGAACTGTCCCAGCAGCGGCAACGGCGGCAAGGCCGCTTGTCCCTCGGCCACGGAAGCCGGCGCAGCAAAACCCAGCTCCGCCACGGCATGCACGAACAGCAACTGCGGAAAGGCGCTGAAATCGACACCCAGTTTTTCCATCACCAGTACGATATCGTCATCCTCGTCGAGCAGGCTCAAGGTGACGCCGTCGAGGTCGGAAATCACGGGCAAGGTGCGAAAAATGGTGCCGATCAATTCGGGAAACGTGGACGCGCTGACGATTTCCAGGTCAAACGCCTGGTGGCGGCACATGATGTCATGGTTGCGCTCGACCTGTTCCAGCAGGAAAGCCATGCGCGCGTGCAAGGCCCGGTTTTCGGCTTCAAGGCTGGCAATGCGCGGGTCCGGCGGTATTGCTTGATTCATAGAAACCTTAAACCCTTCTGTACGGGCGCCATGCTTAAAATGCCAGTTCGAAACCGATGTCCTGCCCTACCACGATACGCTCGTCGCCGCCGTCAGTGACGATGGCGTTCATGCCGAAGCAGATGGCGCCATCGAGCTCGGGCTTGGCGCGATAGCCATGCATGACGTCGAGCGGGTCCGGTCCGGGCACGCCTGTGGCCTGGTCCACCGACGGAATCGGACAGCGCGAGCACGGCTTGACGGGTTTCAAGGTAGTCGCGCCGAATTGCAGGAACTCGGCGTAGTCTTCCTCGAAGGCGCCGATATCGCCGATCACCAGGTTGGGACGGAAACGGTTCATCGGCAGCGCTTCGCGGCCGGCGGCACGAAGTTTATCATTGACATCGTCGAGCGAGGCGGTACCCGCTATCAGCACCGGGTAGCCATCGGCAAACATGGTCGAGGCGGCCACGCCATCCGTCCCATTCGCCCATTCTGTGCTGGTGGCGCGCACCACGTCCGGGTGAAAGCGCACCAGGCGGCACGGCACGCCGATGGCGTTGGAAAACCAGGTGGCCGTGACCTCATCGCAATCGTAGGCGCGCACGGTATCGTCCCACACCTGCACCTCCAGCATGGGCGCCAGTTGCGGATGCGGCAAGCCCAGCGCGATTTCCAGGCGCAGCATGCCCGGCGCGCGCAATTCGAGCGTGGTGGCCTTGATGGACGGCACGATCAGCGCCATGCGCGGATGTTCGCGCTGGGTCAGGAAGCGGCCCTGCAGGTCCACCACCATCCATTCGCGGTCGAACACATGCTCGCTCATCAGCCCGGAATGCGTGAGCACTGCCTCCTGCAAGTGGATGCCGGCGCACGATTTGATCGGATACAGGATGATGTCGGACAGGATAGCCATGGACAGGGGGACAAGGAACAGTATTGCTGCTTCTGCCAGGAAGTTATTCAGAACCGAAGTATGGCAGCAAAGCGGGCAAGCGTAAATCAGCCAGGCTCAACCAATGAGGCTGGCCTGGCGCGACAAGGATCAATACGTGTAGAAAATACGCTGGATTTCTTGCGTACTATTCGTTTTGGTCAAGGCCAGCATCAGCAAGATGCGGGCCTTTTGCGGGTTCAGGGTGTCGGACACGACACTGTCGAGTTCATCGTCGTTGGCTTCGCCATTACGCGCCACGATGCCCTGGCCGACGCGGCTCGAGCGCACGATCAGCACGCCCTTCTGGCGCGCTTCCACCAGGGCCGGCTTCATTTGCGCGGCCACGCTGCCATCGCCCACGCCCGCGTGGATGATGCCCTTGGCGCCGGCGGCAATGAAGGCGTCCATGCCGATCCGATTCATGTTGGCGTAGCCATACACGATGTCCACTTGCGGCAGAGCATCGAGCTTGCTGATGTCAAATTCCGATTCCAGCGTGTGCTTGCGCGTCGACTGGCGGTAGAAAAAGGCCTTGCTGCCCTGGATATAGCCGAGCATGCCCAGTTCCGGCGACTTGAAGGTGTCGGTCGTCGAGGTGTTCGTTTTGGTCACTTCGCGCGCGGCGTTGATCTGGTCGTTCAATGCCACCAGCACGCCCTTGCCCACGGCTTCCTTGCTGCCTGCCAGCATCACAGCGTTGTACAGGTTGATGGGTCCGTCAGCCGAGATGGCCGTCGACGGACGCATGGCGCCCACCACCACGACCGGCTTGTGGCTTTTCACGGTCAGGTTCAGGAAATACGCCGTTTCCTCGATGGTGTCGGTGCCGTGCGTGACGACCACGCCATCGACGTCGTTCGAGGCCAGCAACACGTTGATGCGCTTGGCCAGCGCCAGCCAGTGGCTATTGCCCATGCTTTCGCTGGCGATCTGGAACACTTGCTCGCCTTTCACATTCGCCACTTTTTTCAGTTCCGGCACGGCCGCGATCAAGCGCTCGACGCCCACGGTGGCCGAGGTGTAGCCGACGGTGGTGGTGCTATCGGCGCCGCTGCCGGCGATGGTGCCACCCGTGGCCAAAATCACCACATTCGGCAATTTGACGGCCGCTTGCTGCGCGCGCGCCGGGGAAGCGGCGATAAAGCCCATCAGCAAGGTAGCCAGCATCAGCTGTGCACAAGAATGAAATTTGCGTGAAAACATGGTGCTCCCGTGAGGTGTACTGTCAAAAATAACAAAGTCGTATGCAAATTATATGTCATCCGTGCGCGGGTAAATTTCCAATTCATGCGTAGCGTGCAAACGTGCGCGCCCGCCCATGCGCTACAGTGGCGCCATGTCCACACTGCCGCCCATCCGATCCTGTCTCGTCCTGCCGTTTATCTTGATGGCGCTCAATGCCTGCTCCACGCAAATCGAACTGCGCACGGCGGCGGAGCAAGAGCAGTTCGCGCGGGAAGCGGCCAGCCGGGGCGACTGGGCACAAGCCATGCGCAGCTACGCAGCCGCGGCCGACAATGTCGAACTGGGCCAAGGCGACCTCGCCTGGCGGGCGCGGCTGCATCACCAGGCGGGACGCACCGCCAGCGGGGCCTGCCGCTACGATGCGGCCGAGTTTCATTTCCGGGAAGCCATCGCGCTGGCGAAGCACAGCACACAATCGAGCGCCCTCAGCTACAAGGCGCTGATCGACCTGTATGACCGCCAAGGCAAGGCGACGCAAGCCTTGGCCGTGCGCAATGAACTGGGCTGGCATCAAGCGCAGGCACTGGGCGCCTTTGCCGACCTGGAATCGCTGCCTGTCGGCAAGCCTTGCGGAGTCCCTCGATGAACGTCGCGCCTACCTTGCTGGCCGCCTCCGTACTCTTGGCCGCCATGGCGCCCGCGTGCGCCGCAGAGCCAGCGTTGCCTTTATGGGAAGCGGGCGTGTTTGGCGGCACGGCCGTCACGCCCGCCTATCCCGGCGCCAGCGAGCGCTCGACGCGCAGCCTGGCCCTGCCCTATTTGATTTATCGCGGGAAAGTCTTGCGCGCCGACCGCTCCGGCGTGGGCGCGCGCCTGCTCGATACGGACAGAGTGGAATTCGACGTGGGCTTCGCCCTGTCCTTGCCGGCCAGATCCAGCGACGTGCCGGACAGGCGCGGCATGCCGGACTTGGGCACCCTGGTGGAATTTGGCCCGCGCCTGAAAATCAAGCTGGCCGAACCGACCCGCAACAGCCGCCTGGGTCTGGAACTGCCCTTGCGCGCCGTCATCGAAGCGCGCGGCGGCCTGCGCCGCCAGGGCGCCACGTTCGAGCCGCGCCTCGTGTACGCGCTGCAAGGCGATCGGCAGGCATGGCAACTGGACGCCAGCGTCGGCGCCGTACTGGGCAATACCGCCATCAACGATTATTTTTATGGCGTCAACCCTGCGTTTGCCACCGGTCAGCGCCCTTCGTATGCGGCCAAGAGCGGGCTGATGCTCACGCGCCTGGGCCTGGGCGGTTCGTACCGCTTGCACCAGGACTGGCGCGCCTTTGCCTTTTTACGCTACGACAACTACGCAAACGCCGCCAACCGCGCCAGCCCCCTGCTGCGCCAGAACAGCGGCACCTCGACCGGCATCGGTCTGATGTGGACGTGGCAACGCTCGGGCCGCATGGCCGTCGAATGATTATTGCGCCGGCTAGTGCGGGAACACGGCGCTGCCCGGTCGGGTTTCTGGAAGGATATACACGATGCCGTCAAATGGCATGAAGGCCGGAATGACAACGCCATGGTAAAACTTGGCGGGCACATTGAAGCAGCCATAAGAAAAGCGATTGTCGAGCGGCGCGGCGCTGGCCATGCGCTGCTATTGACCCTATAGTTGCTGGCGTCCGCCCCGGTCAGGCCCATGCCGGTGTCCAGCACCGCCTTGTTGTTGCCAAAATTCTGATTCTCAACGGTGGCCGAACCGCCGGTACAGCTGACTGTCGCCGTATCGGACGCCGGCACACCAATCAGGCTGCGGCTGGTGATATTGGCGCCTTGGTTGCCGTCGTAGACCTTGCTGGCCCGATGATCGCAGCGCGCTGATATTGGCCGAGCTGCTGCCCGTACCGTTGCCGAACAGCGCGAAGCGCGCCATGTCGCCGCCGCCGAGGCTGTAGCAGTTGTCGGCAACGACCTTGCCGGTGCCGACAAGCTGCGCATATACAGTGCTGTGGCGCGAGCGTATCAGCGGAAAACTGCCACAGATGCTGGCGATTTTCGCCGTGGCCGGGGCGCCCGGGGCTGTCGAATTCCTTACCCAGCTTGTAATCGAGCCAGCCGTACGCGGCGCGCGCATATTTCAAGCCGATCTGGCCATACTGGCCTTCCAGCAACGTGATCGTGACCATTCCATCCTGAATATCCTGCGCGGGCAATACGCCTGAGCGACGACATAGCCGTTGCTGCGATAGTGCTGTTCGATCATCAAGGCCATGGCACTAAACTTGGCCAACGTCAGCCGGCTGCCCGGCTGGAAGCCCGTCTGGACCAACAGCACCGCCTACGGATAGACGGTACGCTCGTCACGTGCAAGCGCCTGACCTCGATACTAGCGGCCGAAGACGGCATGTTGGCAACTAGCGGCTCGGCGGCTGTGGAGCAGCACGAGCAGCGTCAAGCTGTTCGTCTTGTGCGCGTGATGCACGCGGCGACGGGGAGGAAATTTGCTAAAATATCCTTTGTCATGTGGTTTAGCAACACAGACAGCAGCGTCTTTCAGAAGACCATAGCGCCTGTCGCTCAACAATATGCAGCCAGCCCTATCCGACCGGAAGCGGCCGTTGCGAACCAAGGGCAGTAAGCATGAACGACATTCACCGTGCCGGTGCCGCCGCACGCGCAGCCCAGCCTGCGCTCCTGAAAGCAGGAGTACTGCAGGAAGCCATCTTCAGCAGCCCCTATTTTTCCTGTATCGCCACCGATGCACAGGGTGTGATCCAATTATTCAATGTCGGTGCCGAGCGTATGCTGGGCTATCTGGCAGACGAGGTGATCGACCAGATTACACCGGCCAGCATATCCGATCCGGCCGAGGTCATCGCCCGCGCCGCCGCCCTCTCGCAAGAACTCGGTACGCTGATCGCTCCCGGTTTTGAGGCACTGGTCTACAAGGCGTCGCGCGGGATCGAAGACAGTTATGAGCTGACGTATGTGCGCAAGGATGGCAGCCGCTTCCCGGCGATCGTCTCGGTGACGGCGCTGCGCGATGCGGACGAGGCCATCATCGGCTATCTGCTGATCGGCACCGACAATACCGTGCGCAAGCATGCGGAGCAGGAGCGCGAGCTACTCAATCGCGTGCTGAGCGACAATAGCGTCGAACTGGAAAACGCGCGTGCGCAAGCGGACAAGGCAAACCGCGCCAAGTCGGAATTTTTGTCGAGCATGAGTCATGAGTTGCGCACGCCGCTCAACGCGGTACTGGGCTTTGCCCAGCTAATGGCGTCGGACACGCCGCCGCCCAGTGCCTCGCAGCAACGCTCGCTGGACCAGATCCTCAATGGCGGCTGGTATCTGCTACGCCTGATCAATGAAATTCTCGACCTGTCGATGATCGAATCGGGGCGGGTCGCCATGTCGCGCGAGGCGATGGCGCTCACTGATGTCTTGCGCGACTGCCGCGCCATGATCATGCCGCAAGCGCAAAAACGCAATATCACGCTGTCTTTCCCCTCGCTCGACCAGCCGTTCTACGTGCATGCCGACTTGACGCGCGTCAAACAGGTGGTCATCAATCTGCTGTCGAACGCGATCAAATACAACCGCACGGGCGGCAGCGTACTGGTGCAATGCAAATTGCATGGCGAACGGGTACGCCTGAGCGTGCGCGACACAGGCAATGGCTTGCGTAGCGAGCAACTTGCGCAATTGTTTCAGCCATTTAACCGGCTGGGACAGGAAGCCGGCGTCGAGGAAGGTACCGGCATCGGCCTCGTGGTGACCAAGCAACTGGTCGAACTGATGGGCGGTACGCTGGGGGTGGAGAGCGAAATCGGGGTCGGCACGCTGTTCTGGATCGAACTGGCGGCCTCATCCGCTCCCGAACTGCTGCTCGGCACGCATGCGGCAGACCTGGGCCGGGAACCATCGGGCGAGGTGTCCTGCGATACCCCTTGCCGCAAGGTACTGTATGTGGAAGACAATCCGGCCAATCTAATCCTGGTTGAGCAACTGATCGCCCGCCGTAGCGACCTGGGCATGCTCAGCGCCATTGATGGACACCTTGGCATCGCGCTGGCGCGCCAGCATCAGCCCGACCTGATCCTGATGGATATCAACCTGCCCGGCATCAGCGGCACCGAGGTGCTGGGTTTGCTGCGCCTCGATCCGCTGACGGCGCACATTCCCGTCATCGCCTTGTCAGCCAACGCCCTGCCGCGCGACATACGCAAGGGCCTCGATGCCGGCTTCCTGCGCTATCTGACCAAGCCCATCAACGTACCCGAGTTCATGGAGGCGCTCGACACGGCGCTAAGCATGACGGCTGCTCCGCCAAAAGGAGTCGAGACACGCTAGCCTGTCTGGCGATGCGCCTAAAGCAAAAAAACCTCGCAAGCCGCGAGGTTTTTTTATCTGCCATACGTTTAGACGTTGAACAGGAAGTTCAGCACGTCGCCATCCTTGACCACGTATTCCTTGCCTTCGGCGCGCATCTTGCCCGCTTCCTTGGCGCCTGCTTCGCCCTTGTAGGCAATGAAGTCGTCATAGGCGATGGTTTGCGCGCGGATGAAGCCGCGTTCGAAGTCGGTGTGGATCACGCCGGCCGCTTGCGGTGCCGTGTCGCCCACATGGATAGTCCAGGCGCGCACTTCCTTCACGCCAGCCGTGAAGTAGGTTTGCAGGCCCAGCAGCTTGTAGGCGCTGCGGATCAGGCGGTCCAGGCCTGGCTCTTGCATGCCCATGTCGGCCAGGAAAGCACCCTTGTCGGCGTCGTCCAGGTCGGCGATTTCCGCTTCCAGCGCCGCGCAGATAGCGACGATAGGGGCGTTTTGCGATTGCGCGTAGGCCGTCAGCTGGTCCAGCAACGGGTTGTTGGTGAAGCCCGTGTCGGACACGTTGGCCACGAACATGGCTGGCTTGGCAGTAATCAGGCACAGAGGCTTGATCAGTTCCATTTCGTCAGCATCCAGGCCCATCGCGCGCACCGGCTTGGCGTCGTTCAGGTAAGGCATCATGCGTTCCATGATGGCCAGCAGCTTGGCAGCATCCTTGTCGCCCGAGCGGGCTTTCTTGTTTTCGCGGTGGATGGCTTTTTCCACGGTGCCCATGTCGGCCAGCGCCAGTTCGGTCTGGATGACTTCAATATCGTCGAGCGGATTGATCTTACCGGCCACGTGGATGACGTTGTCATCTTCAAAACAGCGCACGACGTTGACGATGGCGTCCGTTTCGCGGATGTGCGACAGGAACTGGTTGCCCAGGCCCTCGCCCTTCGATGCGCCGGCCACCAGACCGGCGATGTCGACGAATTCCACGATGGCGTTGACCGTGCGTTCCGGCTTGACGATGGCGGCCAGCGCATCCATGCGTGGATCTGGCACTTCGACGACACCGACGTTCGGCTCGATGGTGCAGAACGGATAGTTTTCAGCCGGGATGCCGGCTTTCGTCAGTGCATTGAACAGGGTGGACTTGCCGACGTTCGGCAAGCCGACGATACCGCATTGGAGACTCATGGAAAACCTTTAATAATCAAAGCACATGGCGCCGTCTATCGGCGTGCTTGCCGTGCTGTTAGGGAAAACGGAGCGATTGTTCGCCCTTTTCCGGGGATAGTGCGTGTGCTGCATTTCAAGGGGTCAATTGTACCCGTGTCCCGCGCGCTTCAAAAGCCCGATGATGGGCAAATGACGCCAAAACAGCCGTATCATGACGCCATCAGGCCCTACTCTCAAGCCGTATGCAGCTTCATGGTCGCTGCCTCGAACTTGCCTTCGACGATCTGCGGCATCACCTGCAAGGATTTGTCGATGGCTTGCTCGATCAGCTCCTGGTCTTCGCGGCGTGGACGGTGCAGCACGAAATCGGCCACTTGCTGCTGCAGGCTCAAGGTGCGCGGGTGACCGATACCCAGGCGCAAGCGCCAGTAATCCTGCGTGCCCAGCGCGGCCGTGATGTCCTTCAAGCCATTGTGGCCGCCGGCCGAGCCGCCCTTCTTCAGGCGCGCAATGCCCGGCATCAGATCGAGCTCATCGTGCACCACCAGCACTTCATCGGCGGCGATCTTGAAGAAGCGCGCCAGCGCGCCCACGGACTGGCCCGAGCGGTTCATAAACGTCAACGGCTCAAGCAACCAGACTTCCTTGCCGGCTATCGACGTTTTCGCCAGCATGGCGTTATAGCGCGAATCGCGCTGCAAGCGCGTGCCGGGCAAGCTGTTGGCAAGATTGTCCACCAGCCAGAAACCGGCATTGTGGCGGGTTTGTTCGTATTCGGGTCCCGGGTTGCCGAGGCCGACGATCAGGCGTATGGGCATGGCTTTGTCTGCAATGAAAAAGAAAACATTATCGGTGAAAACAGGCAGAAAAAAACCCGCGCGGCGAACCTGGCGGGTTTTTCCTTGCGACTACCGCATTGCTGCGGCGGCAAAATTACTTCTTGTCGGCTTCAACAGCAGCAGCTGCTTCAGCTTCAGCTTCAGCAGCAACGTGGCCAGCCGGTACCGAAGCGGTAGCGATGGTCAGGTTGGCGCCGTGGGTGACAACGGTCACGCCAGCTGGCAGGACCAGGTCGCCGACGTGCAGCGAGTGACCGACGTCGATGTTCGACAGGTCAACGTTGATGAATTCTGGCAGTTGGCCTGGCAGGCACGAAACTTCGATTTCGTTGGCAACGTGGCTGATGGTCGCGCCATGCAGTTTGACTGCTGGGGAAACGTCAGCGTTGATGAAGTGCAGCGCCACTTTCACGTGGATAGCTTGCTTAGCGTCAACGCGCTGGAAGTCAGCGTGCAGAACCAGTTGTTTGTATGCGTGGACTTGGAAGTCGCGCAACAGAACTTGCTGGGAAACGCCGTCGATTTCCAGTTCCAGGATCGACGAGTGGAACACTTCTTTTTTCAACGCGTGGTACAGGGCGTTATGATCCAGCGAGATCAGCACAGGGGCTTCAGCGCCACCGTAGACGATACCAGGGGTTTGGCCGGAAATGCGCAGGCGGCGGCTCGCTCCGGAACCTTGCAATTCGCGTTTAAATGCGATAACTTTCATGTGAAACTCCAAGAAGAACAAGGCTTGCACCTTGTGTTATGAAGATTCCCGCGACCAGGAATCTTCGGAAATGGGCGCATAAGCGCCCCGAAAACTAAAACACTGCGGCGCAACAGGCAAAAAGCCGGTCGCGCCGCAGGCATTACGTCTGTTGCTACTCTTGCCGAATTAATCGATAAAGAGGGAAATAACCGAATCACCCTTGATGATGCGCTTGAACGTCTCGGCCAGCAATGGCGCGCACGTCAATTGACGGATCTTGCCGCAGGCCAGGGCCGCTTCGGACAGGGGGATCGTGTCGGTCACGACCAGTTCATCGAGTGGCGATGCCGAAATACGGTCGATCGCCGGGCCGGACAGCACCGCGTGCGTGCAATACGCCACGACTTTTTTCGCGCCACGCTCTTTGAGCACTTCGGCAGCCTTGGTCAGGGTGCCTGCCGTGTCGACCATGTCATCCATGATCACGCAATTGCGGCCTTCGACTTCACCGATGATGTTCATCACTTCGGACACGTTCGCTTTTGGACGGCGCTTGTCGATGATGGCCAGGTCGCAGCCCAGGCGTTTTGCCAGGGCGCGCGCACGTACCACACCGCCGACGTCCGGCGACACCACCAGCAAATCCTGGTAGTTTTTCTTTTGCAGGTCACCCAGCAAAATTGGCGAAGCGTAAATATTGTCGACTGGGATATCGAAGAAACCTTGAATCTGGTCAGCGTGCAAATCCATGATCAGGACGCGCTCGACACCGGCTTCTTCCAGCATGTTCGCTACCACCTTGGCTGAAATCGCTACACGCGCGGAGCGCGGACGACGGTCTTGGCGGGCGTAGCCGAAGTAAGGAATCGCGGCGGTGATGCGGCCAGCGGAAGCACGTTTCAAGGCATCAACCATCAGCATGATTTCCATCAGGCTGTCGTTGGTTGGAGCACAGGTGGATTGCAAAACAAAAACATCCTTGCCGCGCACGTTTTCGTTAATCTCGACCATTACTTCGCCGTCGGAGAATTTTGAAACGTTTGCTTTACCGAGAGGAATGCCGAGGTTTTTTGCGACCCCCTCTGCCAACGCTGGATTCGCGTTGCCGGTAAAAACCATCAGGTTTTCGTAAGCCATGGGAGTCCCAAGAGGTGATATAGAAGTCTTGAAAAGCACTAACCGGGCATAGGCCCGGTCAGTCATTGTTTAGAATATGCCGCGTGGCGGCACATCTGCTTTTTCCCGTACTGGACGCCAACTTCGCATCGACAGACTACGGTGAAATGGGTGGCAGGGGAAGAAGGATTCGAACCTTCGCATGCTGGAATCAAAATCCAGTGCCTTAACCAGCTTGGCGATTCCCCTACGTTACTGACTGCTTGCCGTCATGTTGGCCAGTATTATACCGACTATTTGACACTAAGCAAAATCTTTTTTTGCTGCTTACTTTGCTTCACAACACCGTGAGCATCGGGTGGCGATTCAGCGCTTTTGCCTTCCAGGCGACCCAGACTGGTGGCACATTGCTGAGCACCGCATCCGCTTCTTCCTGACTGTCAAACGCACTAAACACACAAGCACCGGAACCAGTCATCCTGGCCTCACCGTAAGCACTCAGCCATTCTACCGCATCTGCTACCGGCTTGAAAAGGCTGCATGCTACTTGCTGTAAATCATTCTTACCAAATCCGCCCGCATTGTTTCCTTCTGCGAGGTACCTGGAAAAGTCCGCTATTGTGACGGGTTCGGTATTTCTCGTCAAGCCTTCCGCGCAAAAAATTGCAGCGGTGGGCACTTGCACGCCCGGCTCGATCACCACATACCAGCATTCTGGCGTGGCGACAGGCTGCAAGGCTTCGCCCACGCCTTCGGCAAAGGCATTCTCGCCAAAGATGAAAAACGGGATATCGGCGCCCAGCGGCAAGCCCAGCGCCATCAATTCTTCGCGCGTCAACCCCGCTTGCCACAAACAGTTCAGCGCCATCAGCGCCGTGGCCGCATCGGAAGAGCCGCCTCCCAGGCCACCGCCCATGGGCAGCACCTTGTCGATGGCGATATCGACGCCGCGCGGCAAGGCGCCCGTGCGGCGCATTACTTCGGCCTGCAGCAATTTCGCGGCGCGGATGATCAGGTCCTGCTCCTCCGGCACGCCGGCCAGCACCGTCACGCGGACAATCGCCGTATCGTTGCGCAGCGCGAAGTGCAAGGTGTCGCCATGGTCGAGCAATTGGAACACCGTTTGCAGCAGATGGTAGCCATCGGCGCGGCGGCCGTTGACGTGTAGAAATAAGTTCAGCTTGGCCGGGGCCGGGCAATGGTTCAGAGTCGTCAGTGTCATGGTGCAGGTGCGGAAGGGGCAGGATCGAGCACGATGCGCAGCGAGACGGCATCGGCCTGCGCGCTGGCATTGCGTTCGGCATCGATACGCCGCGGTTGCGGCAAGGCGCCCGGTGTATTTTCGCCCGCATTTTGCCCTACTTCTTGCCATGACACATAGCGCAAATGCCAGCCGTCTTTGGTGGTCACGCTGTCGTTGGCCGGCGAAGCGACGAAGCGCTTGCCGTCGGCGCCCACGGCATGGCCTTGCAGCCAGTCGCGCAAGCCCGACACCGGCAAGGACCAGCCCAGCATCTGCGCGCTCAGGGTATCGACATCGGGCGCGCTGCGCGGCGCCTTGCCGCTTTGCGTCAATACGGCCTGCTGCGGCGTGACGGCAATCGTCGCCAAGGTGCTGCCGACGGGCGAATACAGGGTCACGTCCGTGCGCTGGGCCGTCTGCTGCCAGTTGAAATTGACGGTGGCCGATTCGGGCTTGTCATCCTTCTGGTACACCACGTTCAAGCGGCCCGTCAGCTCCACCTGTTCGCGGTACGGGGCCACGGCCGTACCCGATGGCGCGGCGCCGGACGAGAATGGAGAACTCAGGGTCGAGCAGGCCGAGAGGGCCAAGGACAGGGACAGGATAGTCAGGGGCAGGCAATGTTTAAGCATGGGTTTGAACATGGGCAAAAGGAAAAACCAGCGCCATGGCGCTGGTTTTTATAGTGAAGTTAATCGGCTCAATCACAGACTGACATTCAGGCGCGCCAGGGTGCTTTTCAGCGCATCGTTTTTCGGGTCCTTGCGTTGCGCATCGCGCCACAATTTTTGCGCTTCATCCTTGTCGCCCTTCTGCCACAACACTTCGCCCAGGTGGACGGCGATTTCCGGATCACTGCGCACGGCATAGGCGCGGCGCAGCGCATTTTCCGCCGCGGCCAGGTTGCCCATGCGGAACTGCACCCAGCCCATGCTGTCCATGATGAACGGGTCGCCCGGCGCCATCTGCAAGGCTTTTTCGATTAGCGCATGGGCTTCCTGCAGGCGGATGCCCCGTTCGGCCAGCGAGTAGCCCAGGGCGTTATACGCATGCTGGTTGTCGGGCGCCAGCGCCATGACCCGGCGCAGGCTCGCTTCCATCAGCTCGAGTTTATCCAGGCGTTCGGCCAGCAAGGCGTAGTCATACAGTAGTTCCGGATTGTCGGGGAAGCGCAGCAAGGCGTTTTCCAGCACCGTATAAGCGCTTTGCACATAGCCGGCATCGCGCAGGAATTGCGCGTCGACCAGCAGCACCTGCGCCTGGCTTGCCGGATCGTCCGTTTCGATTTCCGTCAGCGCCTTGCGCGCCGCATCGAGATTGCCGCCACGGGCAATCAGCTGGGCGCGGCGCAAACGCGCCTCGACATAGCCGGCGGAAGCGCTGTTGTCTACCTTGTCCAGCCAGGCGATGGCGCCGGCCGTGTCGCCGCGCGTCTCGGCGATCTGCGACAAAATCATCAGGGCCTTGAACGGATCGCGCGCGTCGCCAGGCGATTTGTCGAGCACGGCGAGGAAGCGCTTGAAGTACTGCTCGGCGCCCTTGGTGTCTTCCAGCTGCAGCGCCACGATGCCGAGCGCATACAGAGCGCCCACGTTATCTGGCGCGCTTTTCAGCAGCAGCAGGAATTGATCGCGCGCCGGCTCCAGCTGTTTTTGCTCAACCAGCAGGCGCGCATACGCGCCGCGCACTTCGACGGCGTCCGGATTCTTTTGCAGGAACGTGGCCAGCACCTTGTTTGCCGCCTCGGGTTCGCCCGTCACCTGCGCCAGCGTCAGCGCGGCCAGCTCGGAGTTCGGCTTGATCGTCAGCGCTTTGTTGGCTTCGCCGATGGCGCGCTCGCGCTCGCCGATCGACAAGGCGCCCTGCGCCAGCACCAGGTGCGCTTCGAACATGTCCAGGTAGGGCTGCACCAGGCGCGTCACCATCGAGTAGGCATACAGCTTGTCATTCGAGCGCGACAGGATCTGCTGCATCTGGAACAAGGCCACGCCGCGCGCGCCCGCTGGCGCATTGGCAAGGCGCTCGGCAAAAATCGGTTCCGCTTCTTCGATCTTGTCCGTCAACACGACGAAGCCGAGGAAGAACTGGGTCGCCTCGTCCGAATCGGGTGCCAGCTCGCGCCACAGGCGGATGGCCGCCAGCGCTTCGCCGCCCTGCTTGGCGGCCAGCGCCATTTCGGAGGCGCGGCGCGCCAGGCGCGGGTCGCGCGTCTGCTGCGCCGCTACCATCATCGTCACGTACGGCCCTTGCCACTGGCCGCTCTTGAATTCCATTTCAGCGCGGGTCAGCTTGTACAGCAAGTCGCTGCTCAATTCGACCTTCGGCAAACCGTCAGCCTTGGACTCGGCGCCCTCTTCCTGTGGCGCGACGGGCACGGCCACAGAGGGGCCAGCCGCGGCATCGGCGGGGGCGACGGGCGTCTGTGCCATGGCATGCGTGGCCATCAGGGCGGACAAGGTTACAATGGCGAAAGCGTTTTTCAAAGGCTGATCCTGGCTAAACGGCAAAGTTTGATTCTACGCCCAACGCGGCTATCGCGTACTTCACGTATGTAACGAAATATATACGTCGTGGCGGCATAGCGTGCCCGGGCCAGCCATCCGTCAGCAAACTGCCTGTTTTTTACCCGGTTTTCAACCATTCGAGCCCTATGCCAGAATTGCCAGAAGTCGAAGTCACACGGCGCGGTGTCGCGCCCCACATCGAAGGCCGCGCCGTGCGCGCCGTCGTGCTGCGCCGCGACGGCCTGCGCTGGCCCTTCCCCCCTGCATTGGGCGAACAATTGTCGGGGCAAACCATCGGATTGACGGGGCGGCGCGGCAAATACCTGCTGATCCACTTCCGCCACGGCACGCTGATCATCCACCTGGGCATGTCGGGCCACCTGCGCGTGCTGCCGACGGGGACGGAGGCGCAAAAGCACGATCATTTCGACCTCGTCGTGGAAGACGTGGATGGCGGCAGCCAGGTGCTGCGCATGACGGACCCGCGCCGCTTCGGTGCCGTGTTGTGGCACGACGAGGCCGACGGCCCGCTGGACGGCCATGCGCTGCTGCGCGGCCTGGGCACGGAGCCGCTGGAAGGCGGCTTCACGGGCCAGCTGCTGTTCGAGAAAACGCGCAACAAGGGCACCAACATCAAGCAGGTGCTGATGGCGGGCGACATCGTCGTCGGCGTGGGCAATATCTATTGTTCCGAAAGCCTGTTTCGCGCGGGGATCAACCCAAAGACGCCGGCCCGGCGCATCGGCCTGGCCCGCTATGAGAAACTGGCGCAATCGATCCGCGACGTGCTTGCCGAAGCCATTATGCAAGGTGGCAGCACCCTGCGCGACTTCATCGGCGTGAACGGCCAGTCCGGCTACTTCCAGCAGACGTATTTCACGTACAACCGCGCAGGCAAGCCGTGCCGCGTCTGCGGCGCGACTATCCGGCAAATCGTGCAGGGTCAGCGTTCCACGTTTTACTGCGTGAATTGCCAGAAATAGCTGTCAACAGTATGTCATAGGCAAAGGGAGCCAGATGGTCAGAGACTTGGAACAATACAGCGCGTGGCGCCAGGATGTGCTGGCGGCCTTGCAGGCATACCGGCAAGCCGCCAACGCGGCAGGCTTGGTCGATGGCGCTTCCGCGCTGCGCCTGGCCCGCTGCGTGTCCCGCCTGCTCGATGACCGCCTGTCCGTGGCCTTCGTGGCGGAATTCTCGCGCGGCAAATCCGAGCTGATCAACGCCATCTTCTTTGCCGACTATGGCCAGCGCATCCTGCCCTCAGGCGCGGGCCGCACCACCATGTGCCCTACCGAACTGCTATACGACGCGGCCTGGCAGCCATCGATCCGCCTGCTGCCCATCGAAACGCGCGCGCAGAACCTGTCGACCAGCGACTACCGCGAGCTGCCCGCCGCCTGGACCGTCCTGCCCCTGAACATCGATGCGGGCGGCGACATGCAGCAAGCCCTGCGCCAGGTCAGCCTGACGAAAAAAGTCAGCGTGGAAGAAGCTGCGCGCTACGGCCTGTACGACGCCGACGATGCGGATGCCCCCGCCATGCTCGACGAGGACGGCCAGGTGGAAATCTCCATGTGGCGCCACGCCATCATCAATTTCCCCCATCCGCTGCTAAAACAGGGCCTGGTCATCCTCGACACGCCGGGCTTGAACGCCATCGGCACGGAACCGGAACTGACCTTGAACCTGATTCCGAATGCGCACGCGGTGCTGTTCATCCTGGCCGCCGACACGGGCGTCACGCGCAGCGACATCGAGGTATGGCGCAACCATATCGGCGCCGGCGCCGGGCGCCTGGTGGTGCTCAACAAAATCGACAGCATGTGGGACGAATTGCGCGGCGACCTGGAAGTAGCGCAAGCCATCAAACGCCAGCAGGCCAGCGTGGCGCATCTCCTGACGCTGGACGCGAGCCAGGTGTTTCCCGTCTCGGCGCAAAAGGCCCTGGTGGGCAAAATCAACCACGATGCGGCGCTGCTGGAAAAAAGCCGCCTGCAGGCGCTGGAGACGGCCCTGTTCGAGGAGCTGATCCCCGCGCGCAAGGACATCATCCGGCGCCAGCTGGCGTTCGACCTGGACGCCATCGTCGCCGCGCAGCAGGTGCAGGCGGCGGCCCGCGCGCGCGGTATCGCCGAGCAGTTGCACGAGCTGCACAGCCTGCGCGGCAAGAACCAGAGCGTGATCGCGCACATGATGCGGCGCATCGATATCGAGAAGAAGGAATTCGACAGCAGCCTGTTCAAGCTGCAAGCCACGCGCGCCGTATTTACCCGCCTGTCGACGGAACTCTATACGAGCCTGGGCATGGACATCGTGCGCGACGATATTGATGGCGTGCGCGCCGCCATGCAGCGCAGCCGCTTTTTCACCGGCCTGCGCGAAGCCGTGCGCCAGTATTTCGAGCGCATCGCCAGCAACCTGGATCGCTCGGAAGGCAAGACGGCCGAAATCACGGAAATGATGAATGTGATGTACCGCAAATTCGCCACCGAACATGGTCTGGCGCTGGCCGTGCCGATGCCGTTTTCGCTGGCCCGCTATCGCCAGGAAATCGCCGACATCGAAGCCGTGTATCACAAGCAGTTCGGCACGGCGACCCTGCTCACCACCAGCCGTGTCGTGCTGATGGAAAAATTCTTCGACACCATTGCCTCGCGCGTGCGCCGCAGTTTCACCAACGCCAACGACGATGCCAGCGCCTGGCTGAAAGTCATCATGGCGCCGCTCGAAGCCCAGATCGTCGAGTACAAGGAGCAGCTAAAACTGCGCTTTGCCTCGATCCAGCGCATCCACGACGCCACCGGCAGCCTGGAACAGAAAATCGCCGGCTTCGAGGCCAGCCTGGCAGCGCTCGAACGCGACAAGGCGCAGCTGGCGCAATTGCTCGCCGCCTTGCGCATGGCCAGCGCAACATAACACCACACTGGAATCCTGCATGAAACGTCTGCTGCATCCGCTCTCGCCCGCCACGGGCGCGGCACTCTTTGAAGACTATGTCGACCCGACTTTTTCCGCCACCGTCATCGCCTGGCAAAAGCAGCATGGCCGCCATGCGCTGCCGTGGCAAAACACGCGCGACGCCTACCTGATCTGGCTATCCGAAATCATGCTGCAGCAAACGCAGGTCACCGCCGTGCTCGGCTATTACGCGCGCTTCCTCGAACGCTTCCCCACCCTGCGCGACCTGGCAGCAGCGCCGGTGGAAGACGTGATGGCGCAATGGAGCGGCCTAGGCTACTACACGCGGGCGCGCAACCTGCACAAGTGCGCGCAGCGCGTGGTGGCCGAATACGATGGCGTGTTCCCCAGCGACCCGGCACTGCTGGCCGACCTGCCCGGCATCGGCCGCTCGACGGCAGCCGCCATTTCCGCGTTTTCCAGCGGTACGCGCGCAGCCATCATGGACGGTAACGTCAAGCGCGTCTTCGCGCGCACCTTTGGCATCGATGCCTATCCCGGTGAAAAGCGGGTCGAAGACGCCATGTGGCGCCGCGCCGACGCCTTGCTGCCAGAGACCGGAATCGAAGCCTACACACAGGGCTTGATGGACTTCGGTGCCACCCTGTGCACGCGCAGCAGCCCCGATTGCGGCCGCTGCCCCTTGCAGCCGCGCTGCGTGGCTTACGCCACCCATCGGGTCAAAGACTTACCTGTGCGCAAACCGAAGAAAACCAGCCCGGAAAAGCACGCCGTCATGCTGGCCATCATCGACAACGGCCAGGTGCTGCTGGAGCAGCGCCCGGGCTCCGGTATCTGGGGCGGCTTGCTGTCGCTGCCCGAACTCGATGACCACGTGCTGGCCGGCGAAGACCGTCCGCGCGACATCGACCAGGATGCGCTGGCGCGCGCCGTGGCGCCGTTCGGCGAGATCGAGACGCAGGAACGGCTGCTGCCCATCGTGCACGTGTTTACCCACTATAAGCTGCACATCGCCCCCTGTCGCATCACCCTGGCGCGCCGCCTGGCGCTGGCCGGGGAAGCTACCCACGTCTGGTATGACGGCGCGAAAATCGCCGACGCGCCGCTGCCCGCGCCCATCAAGAAACTGCTGCTGGACCTGTTCGGCGATGCGCGTTCGGCGCAGCGCAGCATGTTCTAGTGCGCAGGCTTGCCTTGGTGGCGCTGGCGCTCTTGCTCGCGCCAGCGCATGCCGAAACAGCGCTGCCAGAGGTACCGGAGGTGAGAATTGGCGTGCTGGCCTACAAGGGCGGCGACGCCGTGCAGCAGGACTGGTCATACGTGACGCGCCACCTGCAGGCCAGCATTCCCGGCATCCGCTTCGTGCTGGCTGACTACGACCAGGCGGGATTGACGCGTGCCGTGCAGTCGCAGGCAATCGCCTTCGCCATCACCAGCAGCGGTCATTACGTGGCGCTCGAGCACAGCGACGGCGCCAGCCGCATCGCCACGCTCGAATCGCCATGGACGGACTCGCCGCGTCTAGCCATCGGCTCGGCCATCGTCGTGCGCAATGCATCGCCGCTGCACGACCTGGCCGACCTGGCGGGCAAGAACGTAATGGCCGTGGCGCCCGATGCGTTTGGCGGTTACCAGATCGCCGCGCGCGAACTGCTGGAAGCGGGCATCGACCCCGCGCACGATTTTGCCAGCCTGCGCTACAGCGGCTTTCCCTCGCAGCAGATCATCGAAGCCGTGCGGTCCGGGCACATGGATGCGGGCATCGTGCGCACCTGCCTGCTGGAACAGATGGTGGCGCGCGGCGAAGTGCCGGCCGACGCACTGCGCGTAATCACCACGCGCCCGATTCCAGGTTTTCGCTGCGCCAGCTCGTCGCGGCTGTATCCGGACTGGCCCTTCGCGGCCTTGCGCCAGACGCCGCCGGCACTGGCGAAAAAAGTGGCGCAAGCCCTGCTGGCCATGCCGCGTACCGATGAAGGCTATAGCTGGACGGTGCCCAGCGATTACCAGATCGTCGATGAGCTGTTCCGCGATTTGCGCATCGGCCCCTACGCCTATTTGAACAAGCTGACGTTCGAGACGGCGCTGCGCCGCTACTGGGGCTGGATGCTGCTAGTACTGGCCTTGCTCGTGGCTTGGGCCGTGCATACGGTGCGCGTGGAATACTTGGTCAGCCGGCGCACCGAGCAATTGCGCGCCGCCCAGCACCAGCAGCGCGCGCTGGAAGAACAGGCGCGCCAGCGCCAGGCCACGCTCGATCACACGGCGCGCCTGGCGATTTTAGGCGAGATGGCCAGCGCCATCGCACACGAATTAAACCAGCCGCTGGCGGCCATTGGCAATTTCGCGCGCGGCATGGCGCGCCGCATTGCGGCGGGCCGGCTGGACGCGGCGCCTTTGCTCGACGGCGCGCAGGAAATCGCCACGCAAAGCGAACGCGCGGGCGCCATCATCCGTCACATCCGCGCGATGGCGCAAAAGCGTCCCGCGCACAGCACGGCCTTCGCTCTAGCCGACGCCGTGGAGCAAGCGGTATCGCTGTTCCGCGCGGCCCATCCGCAAGCCAGTATCAATTGGCGCCACGACAGCGCCAGTCGTGAGGCGCGCGTGCTGGCCGACCCGCAGCAAGTGCAGCAGGTGCTGCTCAATCTACTCAAGAATGCGCTCGATGCGCAGGTGGAGAACGATAATCCCGGGCACGCCATCGGCGTGCTGCTGCACCGGGAAAACAGTGCCTGCACGGTGGCCGTGCGCGATGCCGGCTGCGGCCTCGATGCGGCGCAGATGGCACGCCTGTTCGAGCCCTTCTTTACCACCAAGGCCGAAGGCCTGGGTCTGGGCATGTCGCTCAGCAAAAGCATCATCGAATCGTTCGGCGGCAGCCTGTCGGCGCACGCCAACGCCGACGCGCCGGGCTTGACGGTCTGGTTCCGCCTGCCCGAAGATAGCGGCATGGAAGCGCATAAGGAAATACAAGAGGAAACACCATGAACGAAAGCGATGCGATTATCTTTGTCGTCGACGACGACGCCGCCATGCGCCGCTCGCTGGCCTATCTGTTCGATTCGGCCGGCTGGCAAGTGGAGACGTTTGAATCGGCGCGCGATTTCCTGCAGCGCTATGACGGCCATGCGCCCGGCTGTTTGCTGCTCGACGTGCGCATGCCCCTGATGAGCGGACTGGAGCTGCAACAGGAGCTGTCGCGCCACGCCATAACACTGCCCGTGATTTTCCTCAGCGGCCACGGCGACCTGGCCATGGCCGTGCAGACGATGAAGGCCGGCGCGTGCGATTTTTTGGAAAAGCCGTGCAAGGACCAGGTGCTGCTGGACGCCGTCAGCCGGGCCGTGGCCCGCAGCGTGGACGAAAGCCGCAGCGCCGCCAGCGCGAATACGGCGCAATCGGCGCTGGCCAGACTCACCGCGCGCGAGCGCGAAGTGGCGCTGCTGATGGCCGAAGGCAAAGCCTCGAAAGTCATCGCCCGCGAGCTGGGCATCAGCGACAAGACGGTACAGGTGCACCGCCATAACACGATGGAAAAACTGGGCCTGCACTCAGCAGCCGAGGTGGCCCGGCTGCTGATGGCCAGCGGGCAGATTTAAGCCCGCACGATACGCGCCGGCAGCCCTTGCCGCACCGACGTGCCCGAGACGGGATCGACAAACACGTTCTTGTCGCTGCGGCTCGGGTCCGTCAGCCCCAGGTCGTTCAGATTGATGCCCGCGCCGATGGCCGGTTCATCGGGCTGGCGCGACTTGCCGATGCGGTGGGCCCGCGCGCCGTGCTCCTTGTGACCGAAACCGTGTTCGATGGCGATCACGCCCCGCTGCACGCCATGGCGCAGCATCACCGTGGCCCTGGCCCTGCCACCCGGCGTTTCCAGAAAAATCGCATCGCCATTTTCCAGCTTCAAACGCGCCGCATCGTCGGGATGCACCGCGACGGGATTGTCGGGATGGATGCCGCGCAAGCGCCGCGCGCCGATGCTGTAGGAGTTCTGCAGCGCCGACTTAAAACTGATCAACTCAAACGGCCATTCGCTGGCCGGGTAGGTTTTGCGCACTGGCGTGCCATCGGCAAACGCCGCCACTCTCCAGGCGGGCGTACCGGGGAAGCGTTTGCCGCTCAAGCTGTTCTTGCTCACGCCCAGACCCTCGTTGTACAGCATCATCGGTTTCAGATAGCGGTGCGTGGACCAATCCTGCGGATACGGCGTCTCGTCGGCCACCGGTGCGGGAGCCACCGGCGCCTTGGCATTCGCGGGCGGCGGCAGGCGCAGGCCGAACATCTCGCCATAGCTCTGGTAGCGCCCTCCCCGTGCCAGCATGAAAGCCACCTTGCGCCATTCTTCCGGCTTCAAGGTGCGCTCCAGTTCGGGGCGAATGCGCGCCACGCCGGAAAGTTCGATATCGTCGTCGCTCGCTTCCGGCACGGACGTTTTTCCTTGCCAGGCGATGTTGGCGCCGCCGCGCAGATACCAGTCTTCCGCGCGCAGCAAGGGGAAGCGCTGGCCATCCATGTCCTGCAAGGCCTCCGGGCCGAAGCCCGGCAAGGCCATCGTTTTGGCCAGCGCGATGAAGAACGATTCCATGCAAATGGTCTGGCCGTCAGGCGTTTTCTGCACGCGCGGTTCGACCACGGGCCAGCGCGCCGTGCTCATTTTGACGGGCATGCCGCCCCAGGCACCGGCCCAGCCCCAGCTTTCATACAGCAAGGTATCGGGCAGCAGGTAATCGGCAAACGCCGAGCTTTCATTGATGAAAGGGTCGATGGCGACGATCAGGGGAATCTTCTTCGAATCGGCCAGCTCCTTGCCGATCTGCGCGCGTAAGCCCGTGATGCCGTAGACAGGATTGCAGCTCCACAGGATCAGCGCCTTCAAGGTGTACGGGTAGCCATTCATGGCGCTGGTGAGCCACTCGGTCGCCAGCGCCGGCGCGTTCGGATACCACGGCGCCCTAGCCGGATACGCCTTGCCCGCTTCCTTCTTCAGCTTGAATTCCGAGGTTTTTTCATACGGCACATTACGCCCGATCGGCATGCCCACCGCCTTGATCTCGCCGTCGAAACTCTCGAGGTTATAGCGCGGACCGGGTCCCGCATCCTTGAAGCTGCCGCCGTTGACCAGGGTGCCGCCCTTGCGGTTCAAATTGCCGATCAGGGTGTTGAGCATGACCAGCGCGTACGCGTTATAAAAGCCCGCGCCCGACATCATGCCGCCATGCGCATTGACGGCGGCGCGCTTGCCATGGCTGGTGAGTTCCTGCGCCAGGCCCTCGATGATGTCGCGCGCGATGCCGCAGGCGCTTGAATATTCATCCATGCTGTGGCGCTGCGCTTCTTCGTTCAACATCGTCATGGCCGTCTTCAGGTGCAGCGGCACGCCGGCCACTTCCAGCGGGCCGTCGAAGAACAGCCGTGCCTCGCCCTTGGCGGCATTGTGCAGCACGATGGCTTGCGTCGCGGCGTCGATCACGCAAAATGCATCGCCATCCTTGTAGCGCTCTTCTTCCGGCAGCTCCACCAGCCCCAGGTCCGAAGCGCGCAAGTAGCGGCCGTCGCGCGGATGGCCCTTTTCGTTGATGATCAGATGCGTGGCGTTGCACCAGGCGGCCTCGCCTGCCGCTTCCGCCACCTTCAGGTTCGGCTGCGCGAGGAAGCGACGGTCATAGCGTTCCTGTTCGATGATCCAGCGTATCATCGCCATGGCCAGCGCGCCATCCGTCCCCGGCTTGATCGGTACCCAGCGGCTGCGGTCGCCCGCTGCCAGGCTGTCCGCATTCGTCAGCACAGGGTCGACAACGACGTAGCTGAAATCGCGCTTGCCCGAGCGGGCTTTCGCAATCAGCGTGCCCTGGCGCTTGAACGGATTGCCCGCATTACCGGGCGCCGTGCCGACGAAGATGCAGAATTCCGTGTTTTCCAGGTCCACTTTCGCATGCGGCATTTTTTTCATGTCGCCGAACATGGCGCCCGAGCCGCTGCGGTAAGCGCCACCGCAATACGAGCCGTGGTTGACCAGGTTCAAACTGCCGTACGACTGCTTGAAAAAGCGCGTGCCAAACGCCAGGCGACCATCGTCTGTGCTGCACATCAGGCCCACCTGATTGACTTGCGGGCCCAGTTCCGGCTGCGCCGGATCGATGGGCTTTTCCAGCTCGCGCAAGGCGCGCAAGCCCTGCACATGGCCTTCGCCAAACAGGTCGCCGCCTTCCGTCACTTCCTTCACCAACTGGTCGAAGGCGATCGGTTCCCACTGGCCGCCGCCGCGCGGTCCCACGCGCTTCATCGGCGCCAGCACGCGGAACGGCGACTCCATCTGCTCCAGCACGCCATTGCCGCGGCCGCAAGCGGTCGAGCGCCCTTTCAAGCCCTTTTCCTGGAAGCGCGAGAGCGACACGAAACTGTCGCGTATCGAGGTCTGGTATGGCAGCGCCGGGTCGGCCGACATGGGGCTGTACGGATTACCCGCCACGCGCAGCACCTTGCCGCTTTTCTTGTCGAGGCGCACGCGCACGCCGCAAAACGTGGTGCAGCCCATGCACATGGTGTAGCTGACCTGCTGGTCGGGATTGACCGTCAATTTTCCCGTGGCGGTATCAACGGAAAACTCGGGCGGCAGGGAATTGCCGTGCAGTTTCTGCACCGGCTTGTCTTTGCCCAGCGCGTGCTCGACCATGCGGCCGGCCGTGGTGGAAAAACTGGCGGCAAACGCGGCCAGACCGCCGCCGATGGCGCCGTAGCGCAGCAGCTTGCGGCGCTTTTCGTTTTCGTCTTCAGGGACGTCATTGTTTGCGTCGTTATGTACTTGATCGTTCATCTTTAACTCCTCAGTGCATGGCCATGGCGGTACGGCTGCGTGTAGCGACGACGCGTCCGGCCCATGGCAAAAATTCCAGCATCAGCAACAGCAGCGCGATCCACAAACCGGCCGTACCGATAATCCCCAGCAAGCCATCGTTCCCCATCGGCAGGTGATAGTCGTACAGGCCCGCACCCGTTTTCGGGATCGTCTGGCCGCCGATGAAAATCGTCCAGCGCATCATCCAGGCGCTATGCAGCGCGATCAGGCCATTGACCAGGCCACTCGTGGCCGGGCGCCAGATGGCCAGGGCCATCGGCACGATGGACGACAGCACGGCCCAGACAGCGGTGAACTGCCATTGCGGCATGCCGGCCACCTGGGTAAAGGCCATGCTGTGGCTGGCGCTCACACCAGAGAGACTCACGAACAGCCAGCCGCCGCCCAGCGCCAGCACCAGCGCCAGCGACAGGGCCAGTGCGCGGTTCAGCGACACTTCCAGGGCCTGGTCGCGGCCCGGCAGGAAGCGGTTGAACAGCAGCGCCAGGCCGATCGCCCCGACAAAGGCCGTGGCGGCAAATTGCGCCGGCAGGAAAGGCGTGTACCACAGGGGACGGGCGCGCACCACCATCACTTCCATGCCCGTGTACAGACCCACGACAAAGGCGGCGAGCAAGGTGAAGGCGGCGGCAAAGCGGATGGCCCGCAGGGAGGCGGCACCACCGCGCCCGGCCAGGCGGTACAGGAAGGCCAGACGGTCCTGGCCCTGCCCCCGCGTGGCGAAGTCCACGCGCAGCGCCAGCCACGCGTACAGCATCAGACAGCCCAGATACAGGGGAATGAAGAACGAGCCCCACGACATCCACGACTGCGGCTGGAAGTAAATATAAAAATGGTAGAAGCGGCCCGGCCCGTGCAGGTCGGCCAGCAGCGCCACAGGCGCCGTCATGCCGCAGACGAGAGATGCCAGCAGCGCGATGCGCCCCAGGCGCTCATACGCCTTGCGGCCGAAGACAAAGTACGGCAAGGTCAGCATGAAGCTGCCATAACTGAGGCCGATGAGGAAAAAATACTGCACCGCCCACGGCAGCCATGCCGCTTCGCGCGTGACGTTGATAATTTCGGTGATGTGGCTGTCCATGGTTTATTTCCCGTGTTTGCTCGGTTGCCAAAGTGTCGCTTCGCCCTCGACGTGGCCGGCGAAGCGCGTGTCCAGTCCCAGGTAAAACACATGGGGTTGGGTACCCTGTTCGGGCTTGAGCACTTTCACCTTGTTCTCGGTGAGCAGCTGATGCACCATGCTTTCCGGGTCATTCAGGTCGCCGAAGATGCGCGCGCCGCCGACGCAGGTTTCCACGCAGGCCGGCAGCAGGCCTTCGTCGACGCGGTGCGCGCAGAACGTGCATTTGTCGGCCTTGCCCGTTTCGTGGTTGATGAAACGCGCGTCGTACGGGCAGGCCTGCACGCAGTAGGCGCAGCCCACGCAGCGGTCGCCGTCGACGACGACAACGCCATCCTTGCGCTGGAAGGTGGCGCCCACGGGACAGACAGGAATGCAGGGGGGATTGGCGCAGTGGTTGCACAGGCGCGGCAGCATGTAGGTGCCGCAGCGGTTCTCTTCCTTCACTTCATAGGTCGAAACGACGGTGCGGAAGCTGTTTTCCGGCACGGCGTTTTCCATGATGCAGGAGACCGTGCAAGCCTGGCAGCCGATGCATTTCTGCACATCGACCACCATCGCCCAGCGCTGCCCACCCTCGCCCTTCGTTGCAGCCTTGCCGGGCAGCGGCGCGATGGCCGCCCCGATGGTGACGGCTGGCAAGGCGCGCAAGAAACTGCGGCGCGATTCAATCATGACACTCTCCTTGACTATGGGCGGCAAGCCCTTGTTGACTTGCTGCCATGATAGAAAAGAAGTTGCCGTACGGATATTGGGGTGATCGGGTGGGGGCCTAGATGATCATGCCAATTGACAGAGGAGGAAAATGAGGGTATTGCGCCTACAGTTCGTCAAGCGAATACAGCCGGCGATGCTCGCGGATCGCATAGCGGTCCGTCATGCCGGCGATGTAGTCGGCGATCTTGCGTGCCTGCTGCGTGAGGTCGCCATCCTTGAGTTGATAGTCGGGCGGCAGCAGGGCCGGTTCGGCCATGAAGCTGTCATACAGTTCGCGCACGATGCGGCTCGCTTTCACGCGCATGCGGTTGACCTGGTAGTGGCGGTACAGATTGACCCGCAAGAAGCGTTTCAGCTCTGTCGCGTCCGTGCGCATGGCGTCGGAAAAACGGATCAGCGGGGCACTGGCGCGCACTTCGCTGACGTCGCGCGGCGCCGCGTCAAGGATCAAGGCATTCGACGTGACGATCAAATCGTCGGCCAGCGCCGTGATCAGCCGACGCAAGGTTTCATAGATGGCGCGCCGGCCCGACAGGCCGGGAAACACCTGCTGCACGTCGCGCCACAGGCGGCCGAAGAATTCCACCTCTTCCAGCTGGGCGATGGTGATCAGACCGGAACGCAGGCCGTCGTCGATATCGTGGCTGTTGTAGGCGATTTCATCGGCCAGGTTGGTCAGCTGCGCTTCCAGTGTCGGTTGCGTGCGGTCGATGAAACGCTGGGCCACGGGGCCCAGTTCGCGCGCATGCGCCAGCGAGCAGTGTTTCAAAATACCTTCGCGCGTCTCGAACATCAGGTTCAAGCCGTCGAAGGCGCCGTAATGCTCTTCCAGCGTGTCGACCACGCGCAGGCTTTGCAGGTTGTGCTCGAAGCCGCCGTGCTCCCGCATGCACTCATTGAGCACGTCCTGGCCCACGTGGCCGAACGGCGTGTGACCCAGGTCATGCGCGAGGGCGATGGCTTCGACCAGATCTTCGTTCAGGCGCAGGTTGCGCGCGATGGAGCGACCCACTTGCGCCACTTCCAGGCTGTGCGTCAGGCGCGTGCGGAACAGGTCTCCCTCGTGGTTGAGGAAAACCTGGGTCTTGTATTCGAGACGGCGGAAGGCCGAGGAATGGATGATGCGGTCGCGGTCGCGCTGGAACTGGCTGCGCGAGGCGTGTGCCGCTTCGGCAAAGCGACGTCCCTGCCCCTGTGCCGAATGGGCCGCATACGGGGCGAGGAAGTCTTCGGGGGTCATGCTTGCTGTACTCCGGCGGCCAGGGTGGCCAGCACCAGTTCATGCGGCGCGGACGTGATGCACGGGCTGCCCAGCGGTTTCAACAGGATGAACTTGATGGCGCCGCCCTCGTTCTTCTTGTCCACTTCCATCAGTTCCAGCCAGCGCTCGACACCGAGGTCCGGCGCCTTGACCGGCAGGCCGGCGGCGGCGACGAGCTTGCGCACGCGCTCCACGGCTGCCTGGTCGATATAACCCATGCGGCAGGAAAGGTCGGCCGCCATCACCATGCCGCAGCCGACGGCTTCGCCATGCAGCCAGTGGCCATAGCCCAGGCCCGCTTCAATGGCGTGGCCGAAGGTGTGGCCGAAGTTCAGGATGGCGCGCAAGCCGCCTTCGCGTTCATCCTGGCGTACCACGTCAGCCTTGATTTCGCACGAACGGGCAATCGCATACGCCAAAGCCCCCTTGTCGCGCGCCATCAGCTTGGCCATGTTCGCCTCGATCCAGTCGAAAAACGCCGCATCGATGATGGCGCCATGCTTGATCACTTCGGCGAGACCGGCCGACAGCTCGCGCGCCGGCAGGGTTTCCAGGGTCGAGGTGTCGGCGATCACGGCGCGCGGCTGGTAGAAGGCGCCGATCATGTTCTTGCCCTGCGGGTGGTTGATGCCCGTCTTGCCGCCGACGGAGGAATCGACCTGCGCCAGCAGGGTGGTGGGCACTTGCACGAAGCCGATGCCGCGCATGTAGCTGGCCGCCGCATAGCCGGTCAGGTCGCCGATCACGCCGCCGCCCAGCGCCACCAGGGTGGTCTTGCGGTCGCATTTATTGGCCAGCAGCGCGTCGAAGATCTGCATCAGGCTGGCCCAGTTTTTATATTCTTCGCCGTCCGGTAGGACGATGCAGATCACTTCGCGGCCATCGCTGGCCAGCGCCGCCTGCAGGCGGCCCAGGTACAGAGGCGCGACGGTGGTATTGGTGACGATGGCCACCTTATGGCCGCTGATATGGCGCAGCAGCGCATCGGCGTCGGCCAGCAAGCCGGGACCGATGGCGATCGGATAACTGCGTTCGTCGAGGTCTACGCTCAACAACATTTTGGATTGCTCGTTCATCGAAGGCTCTGCATGAATGACGCAGTTGGGCGAAGCCTCGCATTCGAGGCTGGCCAGCTGCATCAGGATGGTCTGAACCATCGATTGTACGTTAGGACGGCCCGTGTCGATCACAATGTCGGCCACTTCCATGTAATGGGGCTCGCGCTGTGACGTCAATTCTTCCAGCTTGCGACGCGGGTCGGCCGTCTGCAGCAGGGGGCGGTTCTTGTCGTGGCTGGTGCGCGCCAGGATGTTGCTGACGCTGGCGCGCAGGTACACGACCGTGCCCCGCTCCTTCAGGTAGGCGCGGCTGTCGGCATTGAGGATGGCCCCGCCGCCGGTGGCCATGACGATGCCTTCCTGGGCGCTCAGGTCGCGGATCACCTCGGCCTCGCGCCGGCGAAAGCTCGCTTCCCCCTCGATTTCAAAGATCCACGGGATGGTCGCCCCCGTGCGTGCCTCGATCTCGTGGTCGGAATCGACAAAGCGCAAGCCCAGTTTGCGGGCCAGGATGCGCCCGATCGTGGTTTTGCCTGCGCCCATGAGGCCGACAAGGAAAATATTACTGTTGGAAATTTCGGACACTTTTAATATCAATCAGAAAATAAGCGGGCACCGCCTTTACCGCGCCCGTTTCCCCTTGCGTCAAGGACAGGAGAATGTCAGTCTAAACGGGTAACTGGTGGCGTTACCCAGCGGCGTCGTCACTGTCACATTAAACGTGCTGACCACATTCGCTACACAATTTGTCGGCGTCAGGCTGTTAATTGTAACGGCATGCCGGCCTCCCTGGTTACCTTGAATGTTGCCTCCGGTACGGTCATCCACGCCAAGCGTGTTGTGCGGATAGATATTTTGAATGCTATCCGGTGTGATGGATCCGACTCCATTGATCATATTCGTGATCGCGACAGTCGTCCCGGAAGGCATGGGATTTTGATGCAAATCGCTCAATCGCAGGCTGAATTGACGCACTGCAGAGGCCGAAACGCTCCCCAAATCATAGGTGCTGCGATCCAGACTTACCTGGGCCGACTGATCGAACAGCGTGACATTTTCGGGATGGCTACCGCTTAAAAAGATGGCGATCTTCGCGAACAGCGTCTTGCTGCCGTCCGAAGTGCTGGCGCAGACGGTTGCCAGGCCTGGCCACAGGCTGTCGGGCGTGCCGCCATGGCTGACGTCATTGCAGGGCGTGACAGGTGGATTGGTCGCCACACGCGGGTTCTGGCTGCGGAAGTCGACCGAGCAGCCGCCGTTCATGGTAGTGCAGCCGCCCATGCTGGATGAGCCGATGGCGCCCAAATTGCTCTGAAATACCACCGGCGTGCCGTCAGGAACAGGGTTGCCCGCTTGGTCTGCCAGCAAGATAGTGACGGTCGTAGCAGGGGTGCCTACGGGGCTGTCATACGACCAGCCTTCCACGCTGGACTTGACGGAGCTGAGCGAAAACGCCGTTTGCACAGGCAAACCCGTCGTTACCAAGATGGAATCGGACAAGGTGGAAATGCCAGAGGCCAGGCTGGCCTTAACACGGAAGGTGGTCGGGGTGGTGCCGGAATTGACGGTGGTGATGACGTCACCATTGGCATCCGTGGTGTCTTTCACTTTATTGAGCGTCATGCCAGGACCGTTCAACAACGAAAACGTCACTTCCTGGCCGACCAGCGGTTTGTTGAAAGTATCGAATACGCGGAAAGTGAGCGTAGCCATTTCCGTGCGCGCTATGCCGCCCTGCCCTTGAATCACGATCGATTTGCCTACCGGACTGACGCTGGAAAATTGTACCGATGCCGGCGCGGCGCGACCGATCGGCAGCGTCGCGTGATACATGGAAGCGCTGCCCATCACTGTGGCATTGACCATATCGTAGTCATTGCAACCCAGGTCGCGGAAAACAGCTGTAGCCTTGCCATTGACTACCGGCACGCCGCTGGTCACGCTAGCCTTGCCGGCCTCCACGCAAGTCGAACTGAAATTTACCGTCTGGCCTGATCCCGTGTACAGGCTGGTGCCAGCCATGACATCGACCGTGACGTTGGTGGTGCCATAGGCCGGGATGCTGTCGGGCGAAAAATGTATGTCGCTCACCGTCAGGTCGGTGGCTCCCAGCACATAATTGATCTGGCTGCTGACGACGGCACCATTGGCCGTCGTCGTCGCCTGCAAAGTGGCCGCGCCGCTGGCGGACAGGCTGAAAGGCCGCAGCGTGACGCTGGCCGTGCCTGTCGCATCGGTCAGTGCCGTTCCCACCGATGACGACATGACGGCCAGGGTGTTGTCAGTGGAGAACGCGACCAGGGCGTTGGTGAGTGGCTTGCCGTTTAAATCGGTCACCAGTGCCTTGGCCGTCAGCGGCGTGGCGCTCGACAGCGCGTTACTGGCGCTGGCACCACTGAACAGCGACAGCGTCATTTTGGCGCCCGATGCCTGCGCAGTCTTGATTTCATAGCTCGCCTCGCCGCTTATCGTGGCGGTGCCCGCCGCGACAGTGGCCGTCAGCTTGCCCGCACCGGCAACGGTGGCGTTCAGGGCCGAGACGGTGATGCTGGCATAGCCCTTGGCGTCGGTCAGCGCCGTGCCGTTGGTCGATGACAGCTTTACCAGTGTGGCGTCGGAGGCGAAAGTGACTATCGTATTGCTGACCGGAGCACCATTTTTATCGATCACCAGCGCCTTGGCCGTCAGCGGCGCAGTGCTGCTTAGCGTACTGGCAGGCCGGTCGGCCGAGTTCAACAGGCTCACCGTGACCGTCGCGGCCACACCACCCGTCGTACCACCGCCCTTGCCGCCATCAACGGTCGGATCACCGCCACCGCCACCGCAAGCGGCCAGTACAGTGCTCATGACCAGCAGAGCCAGCCAATTCAATGCCCTACTCCAAGAAGTATTGCCTAAAGAAAAATTCCGCATAGTCGCCATCAGTTCGCTTTCGTTTGCATTGTTACTTAAACGTAAAGATGTGACATTAACGTGTTGCTGGCCGATCTGCCACTATTTTCGGCGTAATAAACACCATTAGTTCCGTTTTTTCTTGACTGCGGCCCGTGCTGCGGAAAAAAATCCCCAGCAAGGGGATGTCGCCAAGAATCGGCACCTTGCTATCCGTGCCCCGTTCGGATTGCTGATAAATGCCGCCCAACACCACCGTGCCGCCGTCTTCCACCATCACTTGCGTACGCACGTGCTTGGTGTCGATGGCAAACCCGGAACGCGTTTCCTGCCCCACGCTATCCTTGTTGACGTCCACTTCCAGCACCACATTGCCGTCCGGCGTGATCTGCGGCGTGACCTCCAGGCGCAGGTTCGCCTTGCGAAATGTAATCGACGTGGCGCCGCTGCTGGTGGCCACCTGGTACGGCAGCTCGATGCCCTGCTCGATCAGCGCCAGCACCTTGTCGGCCGTTACCACGCGGGGGCTGGATATGATCTTGCCCTTGCCGTCCGCTTCCAGCGCGGACAGTTCCAGGTTCAGGAAGCGGTTGGCGGCCGCCGAAAACAGGCTCAGGGCAAAGCTGGCCGGCGGCAAGCCATTGATGCTGGCGGCTGGCAAGTTGACGAATTGCGTGTTTGGCACGAAGGCGCCGGCACCGGCCACCGTTTGCCCCGTCGCCTCGCCCACACCCTGGTAGCTGCCGCCGATGACCGTGCGGCGCCCGCTGCCGCCCAGGGAAAAGCCGGGTACCTGGCCCGCTGCCTGCCGCTGGTCCATGAAACCCAGGCGCGCGCCCAGGTTGCGGCTGAAACTGTCGTTCGCTTCGACGATGCGCGCCTCGATCATGACTTGCCGCGTTGGAATATCCGTCTTGGCGATCAGCTGGCGGATCTGTTCCAGGCGCGCCGGCACGTCGGTCACGAACACCTGATTCGTGCGCGGCTCGATCAGCACGCTGCCACGCCGCGACAGCAAGCGGCTGCGCCCCTCGCCCGCGTCCAAGCCGAAGACGCTGCGGAACGCTTCCGCCTTCTGGTAGTTGAGCTGGAAGATGGCCGACTGCAAGGGTTCGAGTTCCGCGATCTGCGCGCGCTGCTCCAGTTCGAGTTTTTCGCGCGCCAGCATTTCCTCGCGCGGCGCGATCCACAGCACGTTGCCATTGCGCCGCATGTCCAGCCCCTTCGCCTGCAGCAGCACGTCGAGCGCCTGGTCCCACGGCAAGTCGCGCAGGCGCAGGGTCAGGTTGCCCGCCACGCTGTCGCTGGCGATGATGTTTTGCCCCGATGCATCGGCCAGGATATGCAGGGCCGCGCGCACGCCCACGTTCTGGAAATCGACGGAGATTTTCTCACCGGCATACAGGCGCGGCGCCGTCACCTGCACCACCGCCTCGTCCCCGGCCATGGCGACGCCATGCAGCAAGGTCCAGTATATCGAGCACATCGAACACATCCACATATACGGCTTCATGGCGTGACCTCCGGCATGCCGGCCTTGGCGTCACCGGTTTTTTGCAGGGACAGGCTGGCGTGCCGTTCGCGCCACCCGCCGCCCGCGTGCGGCAGCAACTCCTTGTACTGCAGCGCCTGTTCGCTGATGCGCGTGACCAGGCCGTGGTCCGGCCCCAGATACTGGCCCACCGCCACCCGGTACACGCGCTGGCCCGCCAGCAGCAGCGCGCTCAGGCGCCCGGCCTGTTGCACGCTACCGACCATGCTGATGGCTGGCAGCGCCACGCTTTCCAGCGCTTCGCGCACACGCCGCGGGTCGGGCCCCGCCACGCTGCCATGTTGACCCGGCGCGCCGGCGGGCGGTAATGCATCAAAAGGATCGACCAAGGCGGCGGCTTCGTAGGGATACGGCGCGACTACGGCAAGCGGATGCCATACGGGCGCGGCTGCAGGCGTGCCGGCCTTGGGCGACAATGCCGCTTGCGCCGCCCGTTCCCCCGCGTCGGGCAAGCGATACGCCTGCAGCACGGCGTCGAGCGTCAGCAGGCGATCCTTGCCGAGGGTCAAGGCCAGCTCATGCACCGTGACGATGCGCGGCAAGCGCGCCAGGTCTGCCAGCAGCGCACCCATGGCGTGATAGCCGCCACGCAACTGTATGGCGATCGGCAAGGCGACATATGGCGCTTGCGGCCGGGGCGTCCCCGGCTTGAACAGCGAAAATTGCAAACCGCGCGACTGGCCTGCGGCGTTGATGTCCGTCAACAGCACCGCCATCGCTTGCTGGTCGGGCAACTGCTGTTCCAGGAGAGCCAGCTCGGCGCCAGCCTGGCGCTGCTGCGCACGCCACTGCGGCAACAGGCTCGCCCTGGCCTGCGCCGACAGATACGCGGCACGCAAGCGGCCTTCTTCCCTTTGCGCCACCTGCACAGCAGACATCATGCCATCCAGCCAGGCGGCGTGCAGCAGAGCGGCCACCAGCATGCCAGACAGGGCGGCGCAAGCGAGGCGCACCGGTAGCGGCCACAGCGACGCGGTCTTCAAGCTCAGCATAATCAACCTCCAGGGCTAGGTTTACTGGACAGGCGTCCAGCGCTTGCCAAAGCCAGCCGTATCGTCCACTCCACCGCGCCGTCGCCCGCACCGCGCACTTCCAGCCGCACTTCCACCAATTCCGGCCGGGACCAGGGCGCCGCTTGCTCCAGCGCCAGCAGCAGTGCCGCGACCTTATCCTGCGAGACCGCCTGCCCTTGCAAGCGCAGCATCGCCGACTCCTGGCGCACACTGTGCAAGGCCACACCGGTCGGCATCGCCCGCGCCAGCGCGTCCAGCATGCGCACCCAGGCATTGCGTTGTTCTTGCAAATCGGCAATGGCCTGCTGGCGCAGCACCAGCGCCGCCGTCTCGCTCTGCACCCGCCTGCCGGTGTCAAGGATGGCATTTACTTGCTGCGTGGCGTTGCGCCAGCCCTCCTGGCGGCGCAACTGCGCATCTAGCTGCTGCTGCAGCCAAGCGCCCGCCGCCAGCACCAGCAGCAAGCCCAGCAGCGCCCCACCGGCCAGTTGCCACAGCAGCATCTGAATACGCCTGCGCCGCGCCGCCTGGCGATGCGGCAAGAGGTTGATGCATGGCACTTGCGCCACGCTCTTCATCGGGCGTAGCGGTGCAAAGCCAGCCCCCAGGCCAGCTGAAATGCCAGTCCGCTGTCCGGCAAGGCTTGCCATCCCCCTTGTGCAACAGCCGCCTGGCGTGCCAGCGCCTCGCTATCCATGACAACGGGCGTCAAGCCAGCCGCCGTAGCCGCATCGAGGCGACGCTGCACGCTGGCGCGGCGCGCCGCCACGAGCAGCACTTCGACCTCCCGCTGCGTCTGGCCGGCAAGCGGTGGCGCCGGCCCGAGCTGGTAAAAATCCAGGCTGGCGTCTTCCAGCGCAAACGGCATGTATTGCGCCGCCTCCAGTTCCACCAGAATCTCCAGTTGCTCCTCGGGCAAGCCCGCCTGCAGACGGATCACATGCGCGATCAAGGCCGTGGCCGGCATGGCCAATGCCACGCGGGTGCAGGCGCTGCCACTGTTGCGGCATGCCAGGCGCACGGCGGTAGTCAGACCCTGCACATCTTCAACATTGCCTTCAAGCATCACTCCTTCAGCCAGCGCGGCGCTGCCGCAATGCCGGCACGACAGTTTTCCCCGCCGGCGTCTCAACTCGACCACGCGCACGGCATCGTCCGCCATGTCGACGCCCAGCAAGCCGATGCCAAGAAAACTGCGGATAGACATGTTTTTCATAGAGAAACGTGACCGTGGGAAGGGTTGCTGCCATCCGAAAGCCTAGTCCTGGCAGCGCTGGCTTGTAAATGGATTTCACACTGGTGCCTGCGGCGCGGCGCGCCTATCTGGCCAGGCTATGATCTGGCGCAGAATAATTGTTACCAAATCCTGGTTGCCAGCGGGCCAATACACGCTTATATAGAGTATCGACAAGTGTCGACACTCCCCCCGGCAAGCGCCACGGCGCGCTGCCCGCCCGGCAAGCTCGCTTATAATTGACCGGCATAATTAACCGAAAGACATACGACGCATGACATCTTCAAACTCCGCTGGCTCCGCTGGCTCGAAGCCGCCCACCAAGGGCAGCAAACCCAAACGTTTTCTGTTGATGGCCCTGGTATCGCTGCTGGGCCTGGGCATCGTCGGCGTCTTGCTGGTAGTTTTTGGCCTGGCCATGGCCTATCCGAACCTGCCAGCGCTCGATACCTTGACCGATTACAAGCCGAAAATGCCGCTGCGCGTGTTCACGTCCGACAGTGTGTTGATCGGCGAGTTCGGTGAAGAACGGCGCAACATGGTGCATATCAAGGATATTCCCGATGTCATGAAGAAAGCCGTGCTGGCCATCGAAGATGACCGCTTCTATGAACATGGCGGGGTCGACTATCTGGGCATCACCCGCGCGGCCCTGCACAACCTGACGGGCGGCGCCAAGCAAGGCGCCTCGACCATCACGCAGCAGGTGGCGCGCAACTTCTTCCTGTCCAGCGAACAGACGCTGAAACGCAAGGCGTATGAAGTCTTGCTGGCGTGGAAGATCGAGAAAAACCTCAGCAAGGACCAGATCCTCGAAGTGTATATGAACCAGATTTATCTAGGTCAGCGCGCCTACGGCTTCGCCTCGGCCGCGCAAATCTATTTCGGCAAGAATATCCAGGACCTCACCGTGGCGGAAGCGGCCATGCTGGCTGGCTTGCCAAAAGCGCCGTCGGCCTACAATCCCGTCGTCAATCCGAAGCGCGCGCGCATGCGCCAGCAATACATCCTGCAGCGCATGGCGCAACTGGGCTACATCACGCCTGAGCAATACACGGAAGCCAAGAATGAAGAGCTGAAAGTAAAAACTGACAGCAGCGCCTTTGGCGTGCACGCGGAATATGTCTCGGAAATGGCGCGCCAGCTGGTCTACGAGCAATTCAAGGAAGATACTTACACGCGCGGCCTGAACGTCTACACCACCATCACCAAGGCCGACCAGGACGCCGCCTACATTGCCTTGCGCAAGGGCGTGATGGATTACGAGAAACGCCACGGCTACCGCGGCCCGGAAGCCTACATCGAGATTCCGAAAACCAAGGCTGAGGCGGATGATGCGATCGAAACGGAGCTGGCCGACCACCCGGACAGCGACGACATCATCGCCGCCATGGTGCTGCAAGCGTCGCCAAAATCGTTGCAGGCAGTCACGTCGGCAGGCGAGGAAATCACCATTACCGGCCCGGGCCTGACATTTGGCGCAGCCTGGCTGTCGGAAAAAGCGGCGCCGAACCGCCGCATCAAGCGTGGCGCCGTGATCCGCGTCATGCAAGAAAACAACAGCTGGGTCTTGACGCAAATGCCGGAAGTGCAATCGGCGTTTGTGTCGGCCAGCACCACCGACGGTGCCATCCGCGCCATGGTGGGCGGCTTCGATTACAACCGCAACAAATTCAACCACGTCACGCAGGCGTGGCGCCAGCCCGGCTCGGCCTTCAAGCCCTTCATCTATTCCGCTTCGCTGGAACGGGGCTTGTCGCCAGCCACCATCATCAACGATGCGCCGATCTCGTTCGACGCGGGCCAGACGGGCGGCCAGGCGTGGGAACCGAAGAACTACGACAGCAAATACGATGGCCCGATGACCATGCGCAAGGGCTTGATGAAATCGAAGAACATGATTTCCATACGTATCCTGCACAAGATCGGCGCCAAGTATGGCCAGGAATACGCGACGCGCTTCGGCTTTGACGCGGACAAGAACCCGCCATATCTGACCCTGGCCCTGGGCGCCGGCAACGTGACGCCGCTACAGATGGCGGGCGCGTATGCCGTCTTCGCCAACGGCGGCTATAAGATCAACCCTTACCTGATCGCCAAGGTGACCGATAGCGACGGCAATATCCTGTCGCAAGCCAAGCCGGATCTGGCGGGCGAGGAAGCCAACCGCGTCATCGACGAGCGCAATGCCTTCATGATGAACAGCATGCTCAACGACGTCGTGCGCTTCGGCACGGCGAACAAGGCCATGGCCTTGAAGCGCCCTGACCTGGCCGGCAAGACGGGCACCACCAACGATTCCATCGATGCGTGGTTCGCCGGCTACCAGGCCAAGCTGGTGGGCATCGCCTGGATCGGCTACGACCAGCCGCGCAACCTGGGCAACCGGGAAACGGGCGGCGGGCTGGCCCTGCCGATCTGGATCAGCTACATGGCGAAAGCCCTGAAAAGCATTCCCGTCGAGGAACGCGCCGTACCGGAAGGCTTGATACGCGTGGGCGACGAATACTACTATGCGGAAAATCCGCCGGGCACCGGGGTGGGCAGCCTGGAAGGCGCGGCGCGCGGCACGCCGGAGGAAGAAAAAGCCAAGGAAGCGGTCAAGAATGAACTGTTTTAAGTTCGCTTGATGTAAAAAGGGCAGCCTGAAGAGGCTGCCTTTTTTATTCCTTGGCGAAACGTTATTTCAGGACCACCGGCGCGCCCGCCTGCTCGCTGGCCATGGCCGACAGGGCTGAAAACAGTTCCGAGCCGTCGCGCGTGTTGACCCACTCATCGCCCACGCGTTTGTAATGGAAACCGCCCGAGCGCGCTGCCACCCACATCTCGCGCATGGGGGCCTGGCTGTTGACGATGATTTTCGTGCCGTTATCGATGAATTCGATTTCCAGTACATTGCCGCTGCGGCTGCATTCGACGTCGAGCACGTCTTCATCGTTCAGCCGGTCCAGCGCCGCCGCGATCTGGGTCAGGGTGGCTTCGGCCAGGGCCAGGAATTCCGATTCGCTCATGCTACACTCCAAAGATCTTAATCAAACCGTGATTCTAATCGTGAAGTCATCCTCAGCGTTTTATATCGGTACCGCCATTGTGGTTTCTAGCATCCTGGCCGGCTGCGGCCAGCCCGGTCCCCTGTACCTGCCCAAGCCGCCGGCGGCCAAGGGCGCGCCAGCCAAAGGCCCTGTCGAACCGGCGCCCGTGCCACCGCCGCCGGTGATCGTGCCGGCTACCTAAAGCGAACGCACCGGGGTGGCGGCATGCGCCGCCCTGGCGCTTTTTACACGCTTGCTCCAGGCGAAATATACTCGAATTAACAACAGTAGCGCGACGATACTGCCGAACAGGATCGGTTGCGCGAAATTGTGCTTGCCCGCCTTCATCCACCAGAAGTGCAAAATGCCCAGTGGCGCGATGACGTAGATCAAGCGGTGCAGCCACTGCCAGCGCTTGCCGCCCAGGCGTTTTACCATGCCGTTCGTGCTCGTCACGGCCAGCGGAATCAGCAAGACGAAGGCGATGAAGCCCACCGTGATGAACGGGCGCTTGAGCACATCCTTCCACATTTCCTGCACATCAAAAAAGTGATCGAACCACAGGAAGGTGGTGAAGTGCAGTGCCGCGTAGAAAAACGCGAACAGGCCCAGCATGCGCCGCAGCTTGATCAGCCAATTCCATTGCGTGAAGCGCCGCAAGGGCGTCACAGCCAGGCTGATGCAGAGAAAATACAGGGTCCAGTCGCCCGTGCCACGCGTGATGAATTCCAGCGGCTCCACCAGTTGCCCCGTGTACGTCAGCCAGACCATGCGTGCAAACGGCAGCAGCGCCAGTAGAAAAAGCAGGCTTTTGAATAGCGAAAATTGTCTCGGCGTGGGGTTGAGGGCCATGGTCTTTCCTTAAAAGAACTTCTTCAGATCCATGCCCGCGTACAAGGAAGCGACATCGTTGTAGCCGTTGAACATCAGGGTCTTGCGCTTGCGCGTGAGGAAACCGTCTTCGCCGATGCGCCGCTCGGAAGCCTGCGACCAGCGCGGATGATCGACGTTCGGGTTCACATTCGAGTAAAAACCGTATTCGGACGGCGCCGACAGGTTCCAGGACGTGCGCGGCTGTTCCTTGACGAAGCGGATCTTGACGATGGATTTGGCGGACTTGAAACCATATTTCCACGGCAACACCATGCGCACGGGCGCGCCGTTCTGGTTCGGCAAGGCTTCGCCATACATGCCCAGGGTCAGCAGCGCCAGCGGATGGTTCGCTTCATCGATGCGCAAGCCTTCCGTATAGGGCCACTGCAGCACGCGGCTACCCACGCCCGGCATTTGCTTCTTGTCGGCCAGGGTGATGAATTCCACATACTTGGCATTGCCCGTCGGCTCGACCCTCTTGATGATTTCCGAGAAGGAATAACCAACCCACGGGATGACCATCGACCAGCCTTCCACGCAGCGCAGCCGGTAGACACGCTCTTCCAACGGCGCCAGTTTCAACAGCGCATCGAGGTCCAGCGTCATGGGCTTCTTGACTTCACCTTCGATGCTGACCGTCCACGGCCGCGTGCGCAAGGTACCCGCGTTTTGCGCCGGATCGCTCTTGTCCGTGCCGAATTCGTAGAAATTGTTGTAGCTGGTGGCGTCCTTGTACGCCGTCTGCTTTTCCAGCGCCGAATAGGCGGGATTGAGCTTGGCGGCCAGTTTGGGATTCGTGCCTTGCGCGAAGGCTTCGCGGCTGGCCATTTCCAGCAAGGCCGCACTGGACATCGAGCCCAGCGCCACTTGCGTGATGAAGCTGCGGCGCGATTCAAACACGGCGCGCGGCGTGATTTCGGAAGAATACGGCAATTCAATGCCGTTGGGACTGCGCTTGATCAACATGGCGGCTCCGGGAAAAGGGTGATTATTTGTACCTTACACCAGTTTTCCCGGGCCGTTCATGACGCTTCTGTCATTAAAGTTTGCCGTAAGAATGCAAACCGGAAAGGAACATATTCACGCCTAAAAACGCGAACGTCGTCACCAGCAAGCCCACCAGCGCCCACCACGAAGCGACGCGGCCGCGCAAGCCCGTCATCAATCGCATGTGCAGCCAAGCTGCATAGTTGAGCCAGACGATCAGCGCCCAGGTTTCTTTCGGGTCCCACGACCAGTAGCCGCCCCACGCTTCGGCCGCCCACAGGGCGCCCAGGATGGTCGCTACCGTAAAGAAAGCGAAGCCCACGGAAATCGCCTTGTACATGACGTCGTCGAGCACTTCCAGCGACGGCAGGCGGTCGACCAGGTAGCCGCTCGATTTGAGCAGATATGCCGCCGCCACCATGGCCGACAGGGCGAAGGTGCCGTAGCCGATGAAGTTGGCCGGCACGTGGATCTTCATCCACCAGCTTTGCAGGGCCGGCACCAGCGGCTGGATTTCGGCCGCGTCGCGCGTGACCGTGTACCACATCAGGAACACCACGGCCGCCGAAATGACCAGCATGACAAAGGCGCCCAGCTGGCGCGTCGCGTAATGCTGCTCGTAGTACAGGTAGAACATGGCCGTGATCAAGGAAAACAGGATAAACACTTCATACAGGTTCGACACGGGAATATGACCCACGTCGGCACCGATCAGGTAAGACTCGTACCAGCGCACCAGCATGCCCGTCAGGCCCAGTACCACGCCGGCCCAGCACAGCAGGGAGCCGACGGAGGAGCCGAATTCCGAGCGCGCCACCAGGCCGATCCAGTAGAACAGGGTCGACAGCACGAACAGGGTGCCCATCCACAAAATGGCGGATTGGCTCGACAAGATATATTTCAGGAAGAATTTCTGGTTCGCCATGTCCAGATGGCCGGCGTACAGCTCGATGGCGGACAGCGACAGCACGGCCGCCAGGGGGATCAGCCAGCGCACGGGCTTCCAGTACCAGCCCAGCCAAGCGAACGTGGGCGCCGCTGCCAGCAAGATGGCTTTTTCATAGATATCCATGAAGGCGCCAAAGCGCATCAGGCCAAACAGGGAGGCGGCCAGCAAGCCGGCGCCATACAGCCAATCGATCAGGCTCAGGCGCTTGAAAAAGCCTGGTTCCTGCGTATATATTTGCTTGTTTGCCAATTCCATATTTTCTCCATTCCCGGCGACGCGCAAGCGTCCCAGACACAGCGCAGCTTACGCCGATTGCGGCAGCTTTGCCTTCAAAGTCTCAAATTCTTTTTCAAAATCCAGGGTCTTGCGTTGCGTGCTCATGGCCATCAACGCTACACTGGCCCCCTCGCCATCCTTGATCCACACCCACAGGCGGCGCTCGCGGATGTAAAACATGGAAAACACGCCGATCACGAGGAAGAGGCAACCGAGGTACACCACGCTCTTGCCCGGCGAACGCGTCACTTGCAGCACGGACGCCTTGATTTCCGTGAACTCGTCGAGCTGCAGATACACGGGCGCGCCATAGAAGAAGCTGTCGGACAGCGCATTCGTGGCCAGCTGCAGGAAGCGGCCGTGCTTGTCATCGGCCTCGATGGCTTTCAAGCCGTCCTGGGCGCGCGCCGCCTGCCACAAATCCCACAGGCTGCCATTCAAGATCTTCATGAAGATATCGGCCGCTTTTTCTTGCTCGGCCGCAGGAATTTTCTCCAGGAAACGCGAAATGGCCAGGAAACCGCCCTCTTGCCCATTGCCGGCAAAGATACCCAGGCTTTTCGCCGCCGATTCCTGCAACTGGCCGCGCAGAGCTTCCGCGCCCGGTTGCGGCATGGCGCGGGCCGCATAGCGCGCGGCAGCTTGTTGGCGCAGCGCGGGATCTTGCAGCGCGGCCCGCAAACGCATCCACTCGTTTACGCTGTAATTGTCATCGGCGGGAATGCGCAGGAAGCTGAAGGCATCGCTGGGGTTGATGCGCATGCCGGCCAGGAACACCGTCGTGCCGTCCACGGTGACAGGCTGCATGTAGTTCTGGTATTCGCGCGCCTGGCCCGTCTTGTCGCGCAATTTGTATTGCACCGAAGGACCGACGTTCTTCAGATCCTTGTTGTTCGCGTTCTTCGCGGCCGAACCGAGGCGCTTGTCCAGGCCGACGGCAAATTTATCGTTGAAACTTTCCGCCTTGCTGACGGCGCGCACATCCTGGCCGGCGCTGAGGTTTTCCACGTTAAACGGACGGAAAGCCGACCATTCCACCGTGTAGGAATTGCCATCGCTGCGCTCGAGCGGCGTACTGCCGCCGACTTCGCCGCCGATATCGAAGCGTTTCGTCGTCTTGCCCACCATGGGAAAACCCGTCAACTTGAGCTTGCTGCCACCATCCTCAAAGCTGGACTGGTACAGGGCCAGGCCCTTGTACAGCAACGGCTGGTTGACTTTGATAGTGGCAGGAAAACTTTCGCCCGTGACATGATCGGTGATGACGACATCGCTGGCGAACAGCTTCGGCATGCCCGTGCTGTAGAAATCGATGTGGAATTTTTTCAGCAGGATGGTGATGGGCAGATCCTGGATCAGCACGCCATCGGCCTGGGGAATGATGGCCGTATTGCTTGACGAGCCTTCCGGGATCATGGTGTTGCCGCGAAAAGTAGGATTCGACAGGCTCAAACGGTGCTGGGCTGGAATGTCGGCGATCACGCCGCTGCCGGAAAACGGTGTCTTGCCAAAGAACCATTGCTGTACGCGGATCGGCATTTCGGAGTCGAGCAAGCCGCCCACGCAAATGATGACGATGGCGCCGTGGGCAAAGATATAGCCCCATTTATTGGCCGCGCCGCGCTTGGCCGCCACCAGGGTGGCGTTGTCCTTCTCGACCACCTTGGTCGCATAGCCGCTGTCTTTCAGGCGCATCACCATCTGCTGTGCCAGCACGGCGCGCGGCAGCGGCGCCTGCCATTCCATCTTGTGATGGAAATTGCGCAAAGATTGCTCGCGCACATTGTCGCGCCAGCTGCGCATGTCCTTGAGCATCTTCGGCGCATTGCGCACGATGCACAGCGAGGTCGAGGCGACCAGGAAACCCATGATCACCAGGAACCACCAGGCCGAATACACGGAATACAGGCTCAGCTTGTCGAAGACGGCGAACCAGAATGGACCGAACTGGTTCACATAATTGGGCATGGGCTCGTTCTGCTTGAGCACGGTGCCGATAATGGAGGCGACGGCGATCAGGGTCAGCAGGCTGATGGCAAAGCGCATCGACGAGACCAGCTCGACGAATTCAGCCAGGCTGCGGCGTTGGGTCTTTAACTCGATTCCGGTCGTGCCTGTGCTCATACGTTGATACTCATACTGGATATGCAATCTTGAGGAAAGTGGCAAGGAGCACACAGTATGTCTGCGGGCAAAGCGGCAGCATACTCCTGTTTGGCCCCTGCCATAAAAAAGGGCAGCCTGTTTGAGATGGCCGCCCTTGTTCATGCGCGCTGGTGCGCCTGGCAATTTCTTGCCACTATGAAAACTTACTTCAGGCCGGCGATATAGTCGGCCACGGCGGCGATTTCGTCATCCGACATGCGGGCGGCGATGGTGTGCATTTGCGCGCTGTTCTTGCGGGCGTCGGCCTTGGTGCTGCGGAACATGGCCAGCTGGGCCACCGTGTAATCCTGGTGCTGGCCGGCGATGCGCGGATACTGGACGGGCATGCCATTGCCCGTCGCGCCATGACAGCTGGCGCAGGCGGCGATTTGCTTGGAAGCAATGCCACCACGGTAGATTTTCTTGCCCAGGTCAATCGTATCCTTGTTTTTCGCGGCACCCGGCTTGGACAGCTGCGCACCCAGGTAGGCTGCGATATTCTTCTTGTCAGCGTCGCTGAGCATCTTCGCGTACGTCGTCATGACAGGCTGGTTGCGCTCCGGCGTGGTGAAGTCGACCAATTGCTTGTAAATATAGCTTTCGTGCTGGCCGGCCAACTTCGGGTTGACCGTGATGGTCGAATTGCCGGCCGCACCATGGCAAGACACGCAGGCAGGCAAGCCGCGCGCCGCATCGCCATCGGCGTACAGGGTAGCGCCCTTGGCAGCGTCGGCCTTGACGGCCGGTTTCGGTGCTTCGACCGCGAAAGCAGTTGCCGATACGGCCAGCAAAGCGAGCAGCATGGATTGGACAAACGGTGAAAACGCACGATTCATTCAGGCACCCTGAGACAGTGAGAAATTAGTGGTGGACATTGCCGCGCTCCTGCGATTTTTGATTTATTTTCAGGGCCGCAAGCCGCATCGCTGCTACGCCGGCAACAATTAACAATCCCTTATTGTACAATAGCTTCTTGGCGTTATCGCTCCCTTATCGCTCCATTTTGTTGCTTTACTACTCCCATGTCAAAACTCTGGCAAGCCCGCTTCTTTACGACCGTCAACCAATTGCGTGACCTGCCCGATACCACGGTGCCGGAAATCGCTTTTGCCGGCCGCTCCAATGCCGGTAAATCGACCGCCATCAACATCTTGTGTAATCAGAAAGGCTTGGCGTTCGCCTCCAAGACACCTGGCCGTACCCAGCACATCAACTACTTCTCTATCGGCGGCGCCCATGTGGCGCAGCACCGCAAGGATGCCACCATCGTCGAAGAGATCGAATGCCTGCTGGTCGACTTGCCCGGCTACGGCTACGCGGAAGTTTCGGGCTCGGCCAAACTGCACTGGCAACGTTTGCTGGGCGACTACGTGCAGCGCCGCGAGCAATTGGCGGGCCTGGTTCTTATCATGGATTCGCGCCGTCCTTTCACCGACCTGGACGTCCAGATGCTGGAATGGTTCGCCCCCACGGGCAAGCCGATCCACTGCATCCTGACGAAAGTCGATAAGCTGAACCGCAATGAATCGGTCAACGCGCTGCGCCAGGCGAAAGCCAAGCTCGACAGCTATGTCGATGAAGACGGCGTCGGCTTCCCGTTCACCGTGCAACTGTTCTCGGCCCTCAAGCGCGTCGGCATCGACGAAGCCAATGACAAGATCATGGAACTGGCTGGCATCAGCGAAGACGGCGCGGCCGAAATGGTCGAACTCATCGAGATGGAAGACGACGTGGAAGCGGCACCGGGAACCGAATCGGACAAACCGGCCTGATCATCATCAGCGCCACATGACAAAAAGGCTGCCCGTTCACACGGTGCAGCCTTTTTTTAGGTTCATCGCACTTTGCCGGGGAACGCATCCTTGATTTTGAGGAAGAAGTATGCCGAGTCCCGGAAACCGTAAGCCATCCGCTTGATAACTTTGATGCGGTTGTTGACACCCTCGAG